>PBKF01000065.1 GCA_002722105.1 Fidelibacterota bacterium | reverse complement strand
TCACCGATTCTACGAGGAGTCCTGGGAGTTCTCTTGCGGCCTTCACTACAACGATATATTGTCCTCTCACAACATCGCGTTCCCTCTCGTACATAGCGAGGCCCACTTCATCCACCCCATCTCTTATGGCGACACGGTCAATTGCACGATCACTGTTCCCAGAATAGGAAAGACATCCATTCATTGGAACTACGAATTCAGAAACCAGGAGGGGACCCTGTGCTGGACGGCAGATCAGGTAACCGTGTGTACTGACATGCGCCAAGTCAAGTCAAAGATAGAGGTCCCAGATTGGATGAGAGAAGGCCTAGCCAAGATGAGCCCAGAGACCTAGTCCTTCGGCCATTTCTTCGATAGAGCCTTGGTCAGGGATTCATCCATAATAGCATCCCACCAGTTCGCCTTTCTCCAAATCGCATACTTGCCTCTAATCCCTCTCATGTCTGCCCCATCCAGCCTCGCCCCCTGGAGGTTGGATAGCCCTAGCCTTGCCTTCACCATCCTGGCTCCTCTAAGATCAGCCCCATCCAGAGCCGCCTTCATCAGGTTCGCCCCCTTCAGCGATGCGCTCCTCAGGTCTGCTCCAGAAAGGTCTGCTCCAGAAAGGTCTGCCCTATCTAGAATCGCCCTTCTGAGATTGGCTCCGGACAAGTCAGCACCTCGCAGGTTCTCCCCTATGTGTGATGTGAACGACCAGTCCTTGCTCTCTTCATCTGTCACATCGTCACCTCTTGAGGGATAGTTGGTCAAGATGATCCCTACCGGCTTCAGTGAGAACCACGTACGCATTCTTCCTCGGCCTCCTTCGAGGATACTCCAAAAAGGACTCTGAACCCCCAGGGCCACCCTCCAGCATCCTCCCAATATACAAGGAAACGTTCCACTTCTTCACTGACCTTTTAGTCCACTTGCCAGTCTCTTCGATTAGCCTTCTGACCTCCCTAGGAGGCGTATTCCCCTCCTTCTCAACCGACCTCATGTACTGTATCGCGGCTAGTATCACATCGGACTTGTTCTTAATTCCGCACGAGTCCAGAAGCCTAGCGAAAGAAGATCCCCTGTCTGGGAACCCACTCGATCTGATAGCCTCCAGAGTCCCCTCTAGGGCCTCCTGCCTCGCGATTCTAACACGCGAGAGAGTCGAAGACCAGGTGTCTTGGCTGGTAACCTTCAGCCACCTATCACTGGCCTCTTTGGTGTAGTCAGCCAAACTGATGTCTTGGGAACCTAGCCTTAGGAAGAGCCCACCAAGCTCTTTTTGCTCCTTTGTTGGCATGACAAGTCCTGTAGGACGGTCCTTATCAGGTTATTTTTTCCTCTATTTCCTTAACACTACTTGACCAGGGCCGTAGCCGTGAAATTCAAAGAGCGCCAACACAACGAAACCCCGTGAGCGAGGAATCAGGCGGCGGCTATCCTTTGGTTTTGCACTCTGAGGCAGACCCATCTAGATTGGGTGGAACCGCAGTATGTGGCTTCTCAACCGTGGGTTCGGTCGGTGTCATTGCCACATCCCATCTGATAAGCTCACTGCAGCTTAGTCCAATGGGCACCGTTCTTCATCCGAAGTTCCCTGCAGTAGCCCTGATCCACGATTCCGTCCCGAAGCATCCGGTTAGGGTCTACCAGGGAGATGGGATAGGGGTATTCACATCGGAGATACAATTCACCAGCGAACACGACGTCTACTTTGCTAACACGGTACTCGAGTGGTTCACCAAAGGAGGTTTTGACAGACTGATCGTAATTGATGGGGTAGTTAGCAATGACTTGGGAATAAAGGAGGACAGCGAGCTTTGGGGGGTGTCATCGACCTCGATAGGCCGAGACCAGCTCGACAACTCCAGCATTCAGAGGATTCAGCAGGGAGTTGTCACAGGAATAGCCGGGTACCTCATCGCAGAGGGAGAAAGGAGGGGGTTGGACGTCACAGCACTATTGGCCGAGTGCAATCCGATGTACCCGGATGCCAGAGCAGCCCTCATTGCTGTCGAGGGCCTAAGTGAGCTAGTTGGCGTCGAGGTCCCTGTGGAGGGACTGCTCGATGATGCAAGGAACATCGAAGAACGAGTTAGGGAGGCCTTTGAGAGAGCTCAGTCCACTGCTCTTCCCGCACCTGATTCGGATGACGATGAGGACGAAGTCCCGATGTACTGATCAATAGAACGGGTTGGTCCCGGCGTCGTGGTCAGTCAAATCAACGACTGCAGTAATCTCGGGCACTCCCTCTGTGATCATAACCTCAATCCCCTCCTTCAGGGTCACGTCGACCATGCCACACCCCTGGCATCCCCCTCCGAACGAGATCATTGCCTTCCCCTCATCCACGCCAACCAGATCAACATGACCACCATGTGCTGCGACGAGTGGATTCACCTTGCTTTCGATTACCTCAGCAACCGACTTGGAGACATCATCAATCCAGAGTGGGTTGGGGTTCTCGAAACTGAAACCTCCTCCCATCAGAGTCTCCTTGTAGTCTAGAATTGTACCATCTAGGTAGGGAGCGCTTCTGGCCCCAACGAACACAGCCAAGCCGTCTACTTCAATCTCCACGTCATCTTCCAATGCATCTCCTTTGCCTATGAGTTGCAAGTCATACTGGAAGCCCTTGGGGCCTCTTCCAAGTATCACGATCTTAAGAGCCACGTCGTTGTCATCCGCCTGTTCAGCGAACTTGTCCAGCATCTCCCTCGCCTTCTCGGTGATATGCAGCATCATATTGTTGCAGTAAACCCTCATTCTTCAACCTGTTCTTCTTTCAGACAAACTATTCACCTGTGACCCAACCCAATGCCCATGGCACTAGACACCATGGGCAGGCCACTGAGGGATCTGAGGGTCTCGGTCACAGACAGGTGCAACTTCAGATGCAGGTACTGCATGCCTAGAGAGAAATTCGGAAAGGGACACGACTTCCTCCCCAAGGACGAGATCATGACTTACGAGGAGATTAGGAACTTCGTCAAAGCGTGTAAACCACTGGGCCTTCGAAAGGTAAGAATCACCGGTGGGGAACCACTACTAAGGAAGGATATCCATCAATTAGTTAGGCAACTATCATCATTGGGAATGGAGGTCGCATTGACCACCAATGGCTCATTTCTCGCAAAGAACGCTGCTAAGCTAGCGGAATCTGGACTCGACAGGGTCACCATAAGCCTAGATGCAATTGACCAGGAGATCCACTCCAGAATAACCGACTCCAAAGTCCCAGTGAGTGATATTCTAGACGGAATCTCCGAGGCAATAAGGTGCGAATTGGGACCCGTCAAGGTCAATTGTGTAGTCCAACGCGGTGTAAACGAAGACCAGATACCTAAACTAGTCAGAAAATTCAGAGGGTCTGGTGCGACAGTCCGATTCATCGAGTTCATGGATGTCGGTAGCACAAATGGATGGACTCAAGGGCAAGTTGTGCCCACGTCCGAGATTCTCGACTTCCTTTCCCAGGAGTTCGATCTAGTTCCGGTAATGAGGCAATCTCCCAGCGACGTTGCTTCTAGGTGGGCACACTCAGACGGAACCGGCGAGATTGGGTTCATATCCTCCGTTTCGCAACCATTCTGCGGAGACTGCGTAAGGGCCAGGCTCTCGTCCGATGGCAAGCTTTTCACTTGCCTATTCACCACTGTGGGACATGACATGTCCGGCCTGATCAGGTCTGGTTCCAAGACAGATGAGATCACTCGCGCGATTTCAGAAGTCTGGACTAGGAGGAAAGACAGATACAGCGAGGAGAGGTCCACCGGACCTCTGTCCCTGCCTAGGGTCGAGATGTCCTATATCGGTGGGTGAATGGACATAGCAGCCTCCACGACCGCCTCCCAGGGAGCATTGGTCCGGAATGATGGCCTGCCGTAGCTGGAAATAGCGGCCAACCGACCGTCTTCCCTAAGCGACTCAACTATCCTTCGCGGACTAGGTGGGGCGCCGGTTCCTAGCCAGGAAGCCAGGTCGTCTACCACGACCAAATGACTAGCGCCTATTACCTGCGACTCTTCAGAGAAGTGCCTAACGCTCCTGCAGACCCTCCTCCGTTCGGTTTCGAACCTCTTCGCATCCCAACCCACCGGGTCTTCCTCAGTGAACACAGGTCCACAACTCTCCAGTGCACGTTCTTCGGACATTGAAGACATGGCACCTCTGTCACCCGTAGGACCGATCCAGAGGGGTCCCGAGACCCTAGGGTCATTCCTATCAACTGGGAAGTTAAGTGGAAGCATGCAGTGCATGGGGAGGAACTCTACCTGGCTTTCTACTTGCAACCCAGCATCAATGGAAGCCAAAAACTCGTCCTTGGAGGGGGAAAAAACTCTCCAACCAATGCTCTCTTCCAGAGAATTAGCCGAAGACACGCTCTTCGTGACCCTGAACGAGACTCGGAGGTGATGCGAGTCCCAAACAGAAACAAGAGGCGAGATCGACCTGTCGTGCCTAGCAGCTATTCTGGAAATAACTGCCAGCATCACCCTCATCCCAGAATCATGTGCAAGGCAGTCGGTTCTGACCCTGGCACCGTACCTCCTCATCAGTGCGGTTTTGGAAGAGCCAGTCAAAGCAGCGGTATCTGTCGCGCTGACTTCCATCATGCTGCTCCTCGCCATGGACTGTATGGCTGAGTCGATGAACGGTACTGGAGAGCCGTAGGGGTCGATGTCGACCCAGTGTCTGCCACTTCTCAGCACCGCTCCTCTGAGATCTCCTCGGTAAGAATCCAAGGTGCCATTTCCATGCGAGGGGGGGAACTCATTGTGAGAGGATGCGGCCCAATCTAATGCATCTTGCTCCAGATCCACAATGGTTGCAGCGATCCTGCTAGACATCTTAGAGGGCAACTCGTTCAGCCACCTTCTGGCCCTGAGTCCAGATGCTGTGAGCCCATCAAGGGCGTAAACGGTACCATCACCAAGCATGCCCTCTTCCATTGCATACCTGAAAAGTAGAACGCTCCTAGTCCTACTTCCAGCCATTGCCGGGTTGTAGAAAACCTCTCCAGATGTCTTGGCAGAAGGTCCCTGACTTTCTTCGGGCGGTTGTGGGAGAAGCATCAGAGTCCTCCCTTCGCGATGAGGGACACCTCCCTCGCCAACAGACATGGTGCCCGGAGGACGACCCGACAAAAGGTGTTACCAACGATTAGTAGTGGGAGAAAACAACTTCTGGATCCGAATGGGTCACCAATCTCCCATTCGAGACCACACGTCCTACGACCCTGCTCCCAGGCAGGCGTTCACTTAGCCAACTCTCTACTGAATCGGCAAAGTCTTCCGAGACGGCTACCACCATCCCCATACCCATGTTGAAGGTCCTATGCATCTCCAGTGAGTTGACAGATCCGATCTCGGAGATCCACCCGAACTCTGGCTGAGGGTCCAGCGGCCTATCTATTTCCCAACCCAGGGTGTCATGCAGCCGGAGCAAGTTCGACAAACCTCCACCGGTGATGTGGGCGATTGCCTTTATCGAATCCACTTCCACCACTCCACCACCACTCCTTGACTCAAGCACTAGTTCTACTACGGGACTAACGTAGATCCTGGTTGGGTTCAGAATCACCTCAGCCAGCGTGGCACCGCCCTCATTCCCAGCGAACCTGGTGATTTCCCTCGAATCATGGCTAGGATCGAACGGGCAGATTTCTTCCAAGGAGCAACCCGACCTCTCAATAACCGCTCTTACTAGTGTGAACCCATTGGAGTGTATACCGCTGCTGGGCAGGCCAATCAGCACGTCCCCATCCTCGAGATTCTCTCCGGTGATACCCGTGCCCTTCGGAAACCAGCCTAGCGCGGTTCCGGATAGGTCCAGCTCCTTTACTATCCCAGGAAGGGTGGCCGTCTCTCCCCCCGCCAAAGTGACTCTAGCGGCATTGCAGGCTAGGGATAGGGACCCCCCCAAAGACGAGTGCACCCCCGGATCCGCTTCAGGGACAGCGATGTAATCCACGAACGCAAGTGGTTCCGCTCCGACGCAAATCAGGTCGTTTACGTTCATTGCCACGCAGTCAAACCCCACGCCCCCCAATTGTCCTACCTCGCTTGCAATCTGCAATTTGGACCCCACGCCATCAGTCGCAAGGGCCAGACAAGAGTCGCCGAATTCAATAATGCCTCCGAAACCGCCCGGTAGGTGTACCGGAGCACCAAGCTCACCTGGGACCCTGCTTGAAGAGGACAAGGAACCAATCAGACTAGCCACGGCTTTCGCTTCGAGATCTATGTCAACCCCACTCGAGGCGTAGTCCATCGGCTCCTCCATGACACATCGCATAGAGTTAGCAACTTCATCCTCTCGGAAGAGAAATCTCAAACGAGTAAAATTGACCGATAAAAAAAACCCGTTTCAGAGCCACTAGGGGTCGTTTTTAGACATTTACTTATAAAGAATCAATCAACAATCTCTATATGTAGAAGTTATCTCGCGGGGCCTACGGATAGTGTGAACACTATGTACAACAAGAAAATGATAGCAATGATGCTTACCCTGAGCATGCTAGCGGCTAGTCTCGCTGGATGCGCAGGCGGGGACGATGACGACTGGAACGCAGACAATGCGGCCAGCGATGTCAGCGTAGAATGGGTGGAGTCCGGTTGGGACCCCATCATCCCCAACCTGAACGCCGGCGAGATGTGCGATGTCATCATCTCTGCCATGACCAAGACGGATGAGCGCGACCAAGTCGTCGACTTCACCATGGCATACTACACAAGTAGCCAGGGAGTAATCGGCGGATCCGGTTCCGCCGCCATCAGCGATGTCTCCGAGCTAAACGCTGCTGGAGTCACCATCGGAGTACAGTCCGGGACGACCTCTGACCTGTACGCTGCTGATAACCTTGCAATGGCCACCACCTCTGCATACGAGGACTTCCCCTCGGTAATCGCAGCCCTGAACAACGGTGACGTGATGTACGCTATGGGAGACGCACCAGTGCTCTCCTTGGAAGGAACTCTGATGACGACCTTCTCCGATGAGAACTTCGGTTTCGCTGTACGCGAGGACTCGGGCGAGCTTCTAGATGCCCTTAACGTGGCAATCAGAGCTATTGTCGACTCCGGAGAGTACGACGCAATCTACGCAGCATCCTTCAACGGTGCAGTCACCCTTGCGGATGACAGCACGGCTGACACGGCTACTGCGTACCCTGAGCCCAGTGGATCAAGCGACCTCGCTGACGTCCTGGACTCCGGAGCGCTTAGAATCTGCACAGACCCGTTCTATCCTCCTTTCGAGAGCTATGACGAAAACAACAACGTGGTCGGATTCGACGCAGACATCGCTCACGCGATAGCTGACGAGATCGCAGCTCACTACATGGGCACCGCTAACCCGATGTTCGACGGAGAGCCGCTTCCAGATCCAGCCACACTGATCAGGATTGGTTTCCTGAACGACGCTAGCGGGCCAATAGCCCAGTTCGCCGCGCCCTTCACTTGGGCATGGGGACAGGCTCAGGATGACCTAAACGCGGTCGACTCCGCCAACTACGTCTTCGAGGTAATCGAGGCAGACTCCGGATGCGACGGCACCATGGGCCAGACGGCTGCTCAGTCACTGATTGACGCAGGCGTAGTGGCAGTAGCCGGTGCAGCTTGCTCCGGTGCATCGATGGGCGCAAACGCAGTGCTCTCCGCCGCAGGGATCCCGATGATCTCCTACGCGAGCACCTCACCTGCGCTTTCGAGCGACGCAGACCACCCGCACTTCTACAGGATCGTTCCGAGCGATGCCCTGCAAGGACAGGCAGCTGCGGACATGATCGCAGCTTCTGGAGTCAGCAACACCGCCGTCATCCACATGACGAACAGCTACGGTGCAGGACTAGCCGACGCAACGGTGGAGAACCTGGGTGCAGCAAACGTGTGCCTACAGGCAGGCTACGAGGAGACCGCGACCGTCTTCGCAGCAGCAGTTCAGTCTGTGATCGATGCAGGATGCGACTCCGCTTTCCTGGCCTCTTACTCCGCTGACGGCGCTATGATCGTCGAAACCATGGCAGGGCTTGGCGCTGCTATCCCGACCTTCAGCGCAGACGGAATGGCCGGCGAGGCAGCTCTGAACGACTACTCGGCACCAGCAGCAGCCAACGGGCTACAGGTCACCAAGCCTAGGGCAGCAGCCGCAGCCGCAGGCGACTTCACGGCCGCCTGTGCAGCAGACGCAGTCTGCTCGACTGGAATCTACCAGTCCGAGGCGTACGACACGGTCATGATGATCGGACACGCTGCTATGCACGAAGACGGAGAGAACATGGCTACGCACATCGAGATGGTGGGCAACGGTTACGCTGGAGAAAGCGGCACCCACACCTTCCTTGCCAACGGCGATGTCGGTGGCTCGGGATATGACGTGTGCACCTTCCACCACGTGCCAACCTATGGCGAGTACTTCAACTGCGACAGGATGTGGGACGCAACTGCTGGCGTCTCCTCAGTACCATGGGCAGGAGCCACTGTGAAGATCGGCTTCCTGAACGATGCTACCGGCCCAATCGCAGTGTACGGACCAGGTTTCGTTGCAGCATCCCAGATCGCTGTCGGCCTAGCCAACACGATCGGATACAGCAACGGCGTGCAGTTCGAGATAGTCTACGCTGACTCTGGTTGCGACGGCACCATGGGCGGAACAGCCGGCCAGGCACTAGTCGACGCCGGCGTCTGGGGCGTAGTCGGAGCAGCTTGCTCCGGTGCCTCGATGGGCGCTAACGCTGTTCTAGCCGCAGCAGGAATACCACAGGTATCCTACGCGAGCACGAGCCCAGCACTGTCCGACGCAGCAGCATACCCAGGATTCTTCCGAGTCGTCCCAAGTGACGCATTCCAGGGATCCGTCGTTGCTGACGTCATGTCCACAGACGGGCACGACAACGTCGCTGTCCTGCACATGACCAACGCGTACGGCGCTGGTCTGGCTGACGCATTCGTGGCAAACATGGGAGCTGACAACATCTGCACCCAGATCGGCTACGCAGAGGACATAACAGACCACAGCGGCAACGTGCAGTCGATCATCGACGCAGGTTGCACATCAGTGATGATGGTATCATACGCGTCTGACGGCGCTGCTATCATCGAGGAGATGGCATCCCAGGGATACTCTGGAGCTATCTACGGAGCTGATGGAATCGCAGAGGAGGGCCTAGCGGCTGACATGACCGACAAGTCACTTGTCGACGGCATCATCGCTACCAAGCCCGCAGCAGCAGGCGGCATGTCCCAGGTCGGATATGTCTTCGCAGCTCTGTGCGCAGCCAACGAGGCTTGCGCTGGCGGTATCTACACCGCTGAGGCGTTCGACGCTGTGACCATCGTTGCTTTCGCGGCATTCACCGCTCTAGCCACACCCGGACTTGACGCCAACATGGCAGTCATGGGCACTGGCCAGGGATGGAACGGAGCTAGCGGGGCAATCAGCTTCCTGGACAACGGAGACGTGCCAGCAGCTGGTTTCTGCATCGGAGAGTTCTCTCACGACGCAAGCGACGACTCAGTCTCGTACGACTGTGCAAGAAACTGGGACCCAGTCAACGGCATAACAACTGCCTGATTGGATAACGTAAAGCAGTGCGGCGGGCAAGTCCCGCCGCACTGCCCCAACAATTATTTCGCATGATGGACGGGTTAGTGTAGTAGCATGCTGCACGAAGCCCGGAAACAATTCTCCGACCTGCCCAGGGGCACTCAGAGACTAGTCATCGCAGCTGTGCTTTTCATCGACGCCAACTACTTGGGCACTCTGAACGGACTAGGGTTCCTAAATATCCTTGACAAGGCACTGGGAGGGGGCCTCCCCAATGACATGGTTTGGCTCCTGCAATTGGTCGAGTCGATAGCGGCGGGCTTCGTCGTAGTCAAGGTCCTCTTCGACGATGTCCCCAGCGGTATTCCGAGGACAGCCGCAATACTGCTTTCCCCCTTCTTCATGGTCGCTGTGACCTTCTTCTCTCTGGACATCCTCCTACAGGGCCTTGGCGAAGACGCTTCATTCACCCTCGATCTCGTCTCGATTTCAACAGGTACTTTGACATGGTCCTCTACATATCTGGCAATAGCGATAGGACTGACTCTAACATACAAGGTCCAGAGGTATGGGAACTTCGCCCAATCAGAGCTTTTCATGATTGGAATGTACCTCTCGATGATCATGATATGGACTGATTACTTCTTTCCCATGTCAAACCTCTCCACTACTAAGGATGGGGTACTGACTTGGTCTGTTCTTCTATTCACCCTAGTCGCGGCCTTCGTTCTCACAGGCATAGCCGGTATCATCATCGATAGACTCGTTTACAAGGGATTCCGCAAGACCAACACAAGTCCACAAGTGATGATGATAGCATCATTAGGGGTTGCTCTCATACTCAGAGCACTCACCTACCTCAGGTTCGGGGCTAGCAGGAACATGTTCGAGCCAGAGGGCGACTGGAGGATGCCGAATCTAAGATGGGAGATTCCGACCACCAAGCTACGCTTCAACCTAGGAGAGAGGACGCTGGAAGATGACAGGACATACACGCACTTCAACTGCGAGCAGACCGGAATCGATGAGGCAACAGGGGAGCCAATCCTCTCCCGAATCGTCAGCGATACCTCGAAACCCGCCTTGGAGCTTTACGACACCACGACAGATTGCGTCACCCAAGCAACCACCAACTACGCATATTACAAGGGAGCAGTGCCAGTAGTCATCTTCTCGGCAGTACTGCTACTCTTGCTCCTGCTTAACAAGACTAGACTGGGAAGGAGAATGAGGGCCGTTGCTGACAACCCAGAGCTGGCTGCCAGTAGCGGCATCAATGTCGAGAGGGTACACCTGACCAGCGCCTTCCTTTCCGCGGGACTTTCTGGTATGGGCGGGGCGATTTTCGCATTGACCCTGAGGTTCAACCCCGAGACCGCATTCACACTGCTGCTTCCCTCCTTCGCAATCATCGTCCTAGGAACCATAGGCTCCGTTCCAGGGGCGATCGTTGGCTCCCTAATCGTGGGTTTCGTAAGGGCGTTATCTTCGCCTGTCCTGATAGGAATAGGAATGCCCCTGGGGCGATCAAACTACTCCGCCCTTGACGGAGTGATGCCATACATTTTCCTCGTCGCCATCCTGATGATCATGCCAGAGGGAATAGGCGACGCATATGAGAAATGGAAGATTGAGAGGCTCAGAAAGCGAAAGGAAGAGGACTCGGACAAGACGCAGAAGATAGCGGCAGCTCTAGCAATTATGCCCACCGGGATTTTCGGCCTCCACCATTGGTGGTCGAACCGCACCCATAGAATGCAGAGCTTCTCTGCCGCCGTCATCGCTGCCTACGTATTCCACAGACTCAGTGACTTCGTTGGAAGGAACTCCTTCGCGGACGGGGCTTGCGCCGACTCCTGCGCATCCAGTGAATTCTCGGAAACCAACCTGGCTGTTCTGACAGGTAGGAATGATGGAACACTCCTCCTCGAAGACTCGCCCCTAACTCAGGAAGATCTGCTGGGGCAAAGAAGCCCCCCAAGCGAACTCTCTCCATTCGAGGCAGAGCAATGGGTTGTTGACACTGTTGCATCTATGCATGAGTCGTGGTTCAACATGATGAACTTCGAGATAGGACTAGTCAACTTCATCGTAGATGCGGGTGACTTGATTTGGCCCAACGCAATTTTCGCTTTGTGGGTGTATTCAATCTATGAGGGCATAGGCATACTGTCGGAGTCAGAATCAGGGAATAAGCACATCCAAAACGCATCGAAAAAACTCCAATCACTCCGCTCCTCTTTTTCAGAGTCAATCTCTTCAATAAAGCTACAGATACTGAGTAAATGGTCAGAATTCGACAGAAGCCACACTATCGTGGTGAACAGGGTTACAGAACAACTTCGAGGGGCATCAGCGGCTTCCAGAGAAAAGATATCCTCGGCTACTTCCTCCGCTTCGTCCAACGTCCTATCCGTTATCACAAGAGGGTCCCCCGGTAGTAAAAGGAAACTCGAGATGTATGGCAGAGAGAGCCCAATGGGATCATGGATATTCTTCACTGTAATTATGGCCATACTACTACTTTTCCTCCTGTGGCTCCCAATAGCCGAGTCCGATGACTTCAGGTGGAAGAAGGTACTTCAGGTGTCCAACGTCCTAGTGTCATTGGCTATCTTCATACTGATGGCATTCTCTCTAAACCTGCACACGGGATACACGGGAATGGTCAACTTCGGAGTCATCTTCTTCGTTGGAATAGGGACCATCACTGTGGGGATACTAACTGCGCCCCAGGAACTGCACGGATATGGATGGGGCATACTGCCAGCCACAATTATGGGGGTGGCACTAGCCGCGTTTTTGGGCTGGGCATTGGCATATCCGACGGCTAGGCTCAGAACGGACTACTTCGCAATCGTCACAATCTCCCTGGGTGAGATAGTCAGGGTCCTACTTGCGGGAGAGCCCCTGCTGAGGGTCGGTGCCGTTGGCTCAGCTATCGGGATATCGGCCTACCCACTACCGTTGGAGAACTGGTGGTTCTGCGGCTCCGAGAAGTCAGGACCCGACTCCCAATGGGCCAGCCCAGATGCCTGCAGAGACGACACATCACTAATCGACACCCCCGCAAATCAAGTCGCAGAACTACTGAACCTCGGTGAACCAGCACCCTACCTATTCATCCTGATGATAATTTCACTTATCGTGGTCGCCGTAGTCTGGAAGCTGCTTTCCAACCTTCTTTCATCTCCCTGGGGCAGGGTCCTGAAGGCCATCAGAGAGGACGAGGAAGTCGCTCAGCACCACGGACACAATATACTAACTCACAAGGCAGCAAGCCTCGCCCTCGGGGCCGCAATTGCAGCTCTCGCAGGAGCTATTTGGGCTTGGAAACTAACAGGCTTCGAACCAACATTCATGTCCCCCGCCCGCTCTACCTTCCTTGTCTGGGCGGCATTCATCATCGGAGGAACTTCCAACAACAGGGGGATGGTGGTTGGAGCGTTCATCATCGTGCTGATGGAGTTCGTCTTCAATGTACTAGTGGCAGGACAGGGCTCCCCAGACCTTCCGCTGCACACCACCGCATCGAGGATCGACTCTCTCTTCGAATGGACCTTCACGAATCAGTGGGAGGCAGCCAAGATATTTGCCACAGTGATGGTAGTCGGGTTAGTCGTACGCTCTGAGAGACTTTTGGATATCGGGGCCTCCGGTGCAGCAATTTTCGCCTTCGGAGCCATCGCTCTAGGAGAGAGGTCAATCGAAGAGTCATTCTTCAGCGGAGTGGTGAGCGCTGACATGCTTTACGTCAAACTGATGCTAATTGGATGCTTGATGTTGTTCTCTCTCAAGTTCAACTCCAAGGGCCTCCTCCCAGAGGTCCCTGTCCGGCCCGAGAGGCCTTCTGGAGGTGCTACCAGTGAATGAGCCGGTACTAAGGGTCGAACAACTCCGGAAGGAGTTCGGTGGTCTAGTGGCTGTGAAGGAGGTCTCCTTTACGGTCGGAGAAGGAGAGTTCGTCGGCCTAATCGGTCCGAACGGGTGCGGCAAGTCAACTACCTTCAACTGCATCAGCGGCCTTCTCGACCAGACATCAGGAAGAATCGAGATGTTCGGGAAAGACATCTCCGATCTAAGGCCCGACCAGATTCAGAATTTGGGGATGACTAGGACCTTCCAGCACACAAATCTATGGCGTCAGATGACTGTAATAGAGAACCTAATGGTCCCTCCCAGAAAGCAATTCGGATCATCGATGACAGAACTCATGAGGTCCTTGCTTATTCCATCCAATCCAGCTGAAGAGGAGAGGCTCTCAAATGCATACGACGTCCTAGATCAGCTGGAGGTCCCCCATATGGCACACAACCTCACCAGCGAGCTGTCCGGAGGCCAGAGTAAACTGGTTGACATAGGGCGGTCCATGATGGGGGATCCGAAGCTCCTTCTCCTCGATGAGCCAGTAGCCGGAGTCGCCGGACCGCTAGCGATGAAGATTTTCAACAATCTCAGGAACCTCGTAGACGAGACGGGAATCTCGGTATTGATTATAGAGCACAACATGGACTTCATTCTCAGGCAGGGTGTAGACAGAATCGTCGTCATGAACGAGGGGGAGGTCCTGATGCAAGGAACTCCTGATGAGGTCCGGGCAAATAAGGAAGTTATCGAGGCGTATCTTGGAGCAGCGGGTGCTCCATTGGAGGGTGAGGAATGACCAGGGTTCTCGAAATCAGCAACCTAGAGGGCGGCTACGGGGCTGTCCAAATCCTCTATGGAATAGACATGCATGTAGATGAGGGCGAGTTTGTCACCATAATAGGCCCCAACGGATGCGGCAAGTCGACACTGATCAAGACAATCTTCGGAATCGCCACATATTACTCGGGCGAAGTCTCGTACAGGGGAACTAACGTCTCAGGATGGAGGACGGACCAATTGGTGAATCAGGGAATAGCTTACGTCCCTCAAGTCGACAACGTGTTCCCTTCCCTCTCCGTCCAGGAGAACCTGCAGATGGGAGGTAACAGCCTCCCAAGTGCATTACTCAATGAAAGGATCGAAAGGGCGTTGGAAATGTTCCCTGACCTCAAGGGCAGGGTGCATGACCTAGCAGCATCATTGTCAGGAGGGGAGAGGCAGATGTTGGCAATATCCAGAGCTCTGATTTCGGATCCCAAGTTCCTGCTTCTGGACGAGCCCACAGCGGCCCTATCGCCTCTGTACCAGCAGCAGATAATCGAACGCATCGACTCATTGAGGGAACAAGGAATTACTGTTCTAATAGTGGAGCAGAACGCCAGGCTCTCACTAGCTAGGTCGGACAGGGGGTACATCGTCTCAAACGGAAAGATAGTGCATACCGGGGATGCCAAAACGATTCTTACCGACCCAGAGATAGGAGAGTACTTCCTAGGCTCCACGGGACACTAGCTCCGAAGCCATTGCACCGAGCAGTGGCAAGCACTCCTTCATCCTATGACCATCATTTATCTCCACCAATTCAACAAGATCGCTGCCCCCCTCCACCTTCCTAGAAACATCGATCGAAACGACGTCATCTAGTATGCCGTGAACGATAGTCGTCATGTGCCTCGGCTCTGGCCAAGACATCCTTTCTGCAGCCTCCATGAAACTCCAGCCCAGTTCTATGTCCAACTCAAACCCTCGGTATCTCCTAACTCTAGACTCCCTCCATTCAGACAGCTCTTGCTTAGTCAGCCCCTCCCAGCTCTCAGCAAGCCCGAATGCGGGAGCGATGAGGAGGAGCCGGAAGTTAGAATCGCCTCTCAGATAAGATGCATTGGCCGCAGCCAATCCACCCATAGAAGAACCGACTACAAGGTCATATTCCGATTCGTCAATCCTCCTAAGCAGGACTTCTGTTTGCTTCTCTATGTCCCAACCTAGCTCTGACATCACAGGAGCAGTCACATCCCATCCCAAAACCTCCCTCATGAATGTCGGCTTAGACCCAGATGGCCCCCCTTCGAATCCATGTGCGAAAAGAACCCGCATCATTAATCGCCCATCTACCTCATTCTAGTCAAATTCTAGACCCAACAGCTCAAACTCAGCAAGAGGGCAGCGCGTCATCGAGGCATGATCCATGATCCGAATGTGAATTTCAGCTACAACGTGCACGGTCGCTTGAAACAAATGACCAGCATGGACGTTATTGTCATCATCAGACCAGCAGCAGTGTATGTGGGTAAACGCATCCCCATTCTCCGTTCGAGCAATATTGCCCGAAAGACTCACCAATTCTGAGGGGGGGTCCAAAGGCCGTCTTTGGTAAACGCCCTCCTCGTTCATGTATCCATATTGATTGTCACGAGTCCGACCAATACCGCTCGTGATGGCAGCCGCATCAAATCCCAGGTCATCTGCCAACTCTCTCAGTGCTGCGTGAATCTCTTCCCCGGGGTCTATCCTGACAAGGATGTCACTCCCTGAACGTGTGTGCTCCATGGCACACCCTATGAACTCACCAATTTCAACCTCTCTCAAGGCATCCATGATTTCGGCAAATAACACAAAATTATTCAGTGGAAGCAACAAACCATCCTAAATCACGCCGCTCCTGTCATTTCCTTCCATCGGAAGCAAGGGGGTGCTAGAATTCTTCCATTTTGGTTATAGACCGTGACATCACGGCATCAAAGCCCGACGGTGAAAAACATGACAATGGCGGTGCACGACGCTTCTTCCAGATGGAGGACATTCCTCAATCAGGCCAAGGAGAAAGAGATCACTTTGCTTCTCTCCAAGCAGACTCAGACCCCGGTCATAGAGGTGTCCTTCCACGACCTCACAGGTTTTGATCCTGACTTCGCTGAGGACATACTAAACGAGCCAAGACAAATTCTCGGAAGCGGGAGCGCAACACTTAGCGACATATGCAAGGAGAGAGGAGTCGACCTAGATGCGATGGTGAGGGTCACTGATCTCCCAAGGGATAGTCGTAGACCATTGAGGGAAATCGGCAGCTCTGATATTGAGAAACTAAGGAGCGTGGAGGTTTCTGTGACAAAGGTCTCCGAATTGAAACCCAGAATTCACCGAGCGGTTTTCCTCTGCCAGAAGTGTGGTTGCACTATAGAGGTAGACCAGAAGAACGAGAGAGAGCTAGAAGAGCCTCTTGAATGCCCTCAGGAAACTGGTTGCGGTTCTTCGTCAAGGGAAACAAGATTCAAACTCGTCATGAACATTTCCAGAATGATAAACAATCAGTGGTTGGAGGTCCAGGAACTACCGGAGAACGTACCCAGTGGCGCACAGCCCAGGAGAGGAATCACACTCGTTGAGGGTGACCTAGTTAACAAACACCTTCCAGGAGAGAGAATCACTGCAAATGTGATACCAGTAGTACACAGTGAGGTGAAGAACAGAAAGAAGACCCCAATGTTCGACATTATCTACCACCTGGTAAGCTCGGAGCACGAGAGCATTCCATTCACTGAGATAAAAATTAGCGAGGAAGAGAGGGAGGTGATCATGGAAGTGTCACAGAGGGATGACCTCGTTACCTTGATGCAGAGGTCAATTGCCCCCTCAATTTTCGCTACTAGGGTTATGAACCATGTCAAGAGATCATTGGCGCTGCAGCTATTTGGTGGGGTCAGGAGATCTACTTCGGATAAGAGCCATCTAAGGGGCGACATCCACATTCTCCTAATGGGCGACCCAGGAGTTGCAAAATCTCAACTTCTTTCCTACATGTCAAATTTGGCCCCTAGGGGTAAGCTCGCCTCCGGAGGAGGAGTCACAGGAGCCGGACTAACCGCTGCTGCTGTTAAGGACGCTTTTGGGGACGGGAGGTTCGCCTTGGAAGCAGGCGTCCTCCCCCTCTCCGACAAGGGATTGGCAGCAATCGACGAGTTTGATAAGATAACCAAGGAAGATAGGAGTGCAATACATCCTGCAATGGAGCAGCAGCAGATCCACGTGGCCAAGGGAGGCATAACAGCCACACTCCCTGCGAGATGCGCCGTCCTGGCTGCCGCGAACCCCAAGGAAGGCCGATTCTCAAGGAGGGGCCCAAATCAAAGCGTCCTCAGGATGTATGAGGAAACTGGACTCCCCGCGCCTCTAGCATCAAGATTTGACATCATCTGGATGATCAGGGACGAAGTAAAGGCGGAGGATGACGCGAGGATAGCAAAGCACATATTGGACACTAGAACAAGTGCGATGAGTGAGATAAAACTAGAGGAATCAATGGAAATAGACCCATCAGAGCCAGATAAGGATCAGGTGTACTCCACTGGAGTGGACGGCCACGAACACCTTACTCTTGATTTCCTGAGGAAATACGTCGCCTACGCAAAGAGACACGTCCATCCCGACCTAGACGACGATGCAAAGACCGCAATTCACGAGTACTACATCAGTGAGAGGCAGTCATATGGTAGGGAAGATGGCTCCGATGAGGCCCCAGTACCAGTCACTGCTAGGGCCCTTGAGGCACTAATCCGTCTTACAGAGGCACACGCTAGGATGCATCTCAGACAGGTCGCCAACAAGCTAGATGCAACTGTTGCTCTGGCGGTTTTCAGGCATTGGAGAGACGAATCGGGAATAGAGGACGACTCTGAACTCTATTCGGGGGTACCTCATCGACAGAGGAACGCTAACACCGTTATCAGGCAAGTTGTCAGGGACATTTGTCAGGAAACCGATGGCACCGCAGAACTCACTGACATCCTAAACCGATGCAGATCGAGAAACCTCACCGAACAGACAGTCGAAGAGGCACTATCGAAGATGAGGATGTCAGGAGAATTGTTTATGCCTAGGAACGACACCTACTCCTTCGCCCGCTGACCCTATGAGCAATAGCCCGTTCCGCTGATACAATGGAGCCCATAGGTGACGTACACTCGCCCTCCAGTTTAGATCCGACCGCCCTTGGATTCATGTGCGGCCTTGAGATTCATCAGCAACTAGCCACGGGCAAGCTGCACTCTAGAATGCCAAGCGAGCTCTACGAGTACGGTATAGGAGACGTCCCCTCGGAGTGGTCTATTTCCAAGAGAAAACTCAGGGCCTCCCAGGGAGAGGGCGGCAGAATCGACGTTGCAGCTAGGTTCGAGCAAAGGAGGAACAGAACCTTCGTTTACATCCAGTCCCCAAACTCGGGCCTAATCGAGTTGGACGAGGCGCCTCCATTGGTGCATGATGAGGACGCTGTCGAAGTAGTCTTGGCCATCTCTGCAATGATGGGCGCCAAACCGGTTCCAGCTATGCAGGCAATGCGTAAGACAGTGGTCGACGGCTCCAATACCAGCGGTTTCCAGAGAACGACCCTAGTATCCACTAACGGGACCATAGCCACACCATCAGGAGACGTCGGGATAGCAGTGGTTTGCTTGGAGGAAGACTCCGCCAGAAAACTCGATTCTGACGTCACACCAAATGGCGAGGTAGTAACTTACACGCTTGACAGACTAGGCGTCCCCCTCGTAGAGATCGCAACCGAACCAGATATCATTTCCCCGGAGCATGCCAAGGAGACCGCATTCGCCCTAGGGACACTTCTGCGGGACACTAGGAGAGTGAGGAGGGGACTTGGATCAATCAGGCAGGATCTGAATGTTAGCATTGCATGCGGCGATAGGGTGGAGATCAAGGGCTGCCAGGATCTTGAGTGGATTCCCAAGATAATCCGACTCGAGATGGCCAGACAGCTACACATGTACAGACTGGCAAACGAACTGAGGGGTGAATTAGGACTGCCTCTACTGCCTCCGGACAGGAGGAAAACAGAGAGGCCAGTGGAGAGCAGAGTTGCTCTAGCCGCTCAATCAAAAATTCCATTGGAAATACACGATGTTTCTAATCGCCTCTCTGGATGTGACTCAAGGAGGGTAACCGACTCCTTAGAGAGGGGGGACAAGACCCTATGCGTTGCACTTCCCGGCTTCTCAGGAAAGCTGGGATCGAAGAAGGAGGACTCTGATGGCGCACAGCCCCCTCGTCTAGGCAGAGAGCTAGCAAGCGCTGCAAAACTTGCAGGAGTAGCCGGCATCTTCCATTCAGACGAACTTCCTGCGTATGGAATCGGACAGGAAGAAGTCGACTCAATCATTCAAGACCTGTCACTTTCCGACTCTGATGCCTTCGCAATCTGCGTAGGCCCCCAGTGGCAAGCCGAATTGGCCTTGGAGTCAGTCGTTAGCAGAGCTAGGATGGCCTATCATCGAATTCCCCAAGAAGTACGGAACGTGGTAATTAGGAAGGGCCAGCCTGAGGACGGAACAACCACTGCCATGCGCCCTCTCCCCGGTGGAGCCAGAATGTACCCAGAGACAGATATACCGGTACTGGACATCACCTCTCAGAAATGGGATGACATCTGTGAAAACCTCCCCCTAACCTCGATCCAAAGAGAAGAGAGGATCGGGTCTTACGATATCTCTACCAACCAAATAGAGTCAATTCTGAACAACGAGTTGGACGACTTATTAGTCGAGGGGGTAGAAGGGAAACTCAAGATTCCAGCAAAGGCATGGGCTAGTGCTTTACTGGAGTTCGGAACGGCGAAGATTCGCGCACTGGAGGTTGCCATCCACTTAAGGGAGAATGGAGTCATGACAAGAGAGGGGGTTGCCCCCCTCGTCGAAGAATCCCAATCCGAAGATACGGAGTACCTCTTGGAGTGGATGGCCTCCGAGGCCTCATCGAGGGGCTTCACCCCCGCCGGAGACGGTGAAGTGGAAATTGCTGTGGACGAGGTTCTGAAGGAGCGAGAGGAATTCATCAGGGAGAGAGGGCAAGGAGCAATAGGTCCGCTCATGGGTTTAGTTATGGGCAAGCTGGGCGGTTCAGCTGATGGGAAAGTCGTCAGCAAGATCCTAAGGGAGAAGATATTAGAAATGATTGATTAGAGTTATTATTATTCTATTTTTAAATTATTAGTATAGTTAAATTACCTTCTTATCCCACCCATTTTTCCATGTCCGACTTAGTAGCCCTGGTAATCCTTTTTTTGATAATCACATTTGTAGGTGGAGCGGGTAGGTATGATGAGAACAGACTCAAATCCCTTTCAGTCGCTTGGGTTATTTTCCTACTAGTCACATTCCCTACTTTGAGCACCGAGTGGGCTAGGATGACGTCGGAGTTGGTAGATGATGAGGACGACCCCCATTTCGGACTACCTGACATTTGGGAAGATAAGCAGGTAGTATGCTTCAACTTCCCACAGGGAAGCGCCCCGGAAGGTTATGAAGGTGGAAGACACCACATAGACAGCGACGGCACGAAATTCTTCACCGACTCCAACTGGAATGGCTCAGGGGCCTGTGTCGGTGGATTCTCAGGATTCGAGATCGGAATCAAACTTCTGGATGAGGCAGTGTTCGTGTCAGGAGGCGACTTCACCTACAACTCAACTCAATTCTCATTCGGATTGCAGATTGACTCAATAGGTGGAATCGCGCCATGCGATGCAGCCGCTTGCCCAGAAGATTTCTCATCAGGAGCATACTGGGGCCTTTACCACAATGGGCAGATGTCGTTGGTTGGAATAAGTGACCTACCTTTGGAAGATGATAGCGTAATAACTTGGACAATAGAGACGTGGTGAGGTCATGAGAAGCAAAATCATGATTAGATGGCCCCTCCCATCTGTGTGAGGGTGCCACCATGTTAGACGCGCATGCAGTGACTTTGTCTCCCATTGAGACCTTCATCCTGAACGTCTCCCTTCTAGCCATAATTGGGTGGTCTATGTGGAAGGCTGAGAAGTCTCTTTCCCCTGGTAGCGATGCCATGATTCTTGCCTTGCTTGGGGCATTCGCAGTTTCAGGAAGGGTGCTTCTTGACCCTCTCCCCAATGTACAGCCAGTCACGGTAATCATCTTGCTAGCAGGAATTCACTACGGCGCCGCTCGTTCTACGGTTCTCGCAACCTCAGTCGCTCTAGTTTCGAACATATTCCTCGGTCATGGAATTTGGACACTGTACCAAGCAGCCGCCTGGTCATTGGTGGGGATATCGGGCTCCTTGCTTTCCAAGAGTCTGTACTTCTCCGGATCTCTCGCCATCTCCAGGGTCGCCGCTTTCTCGGTGGCCGCTGCATTCCTGTTTGATTGGGTAGTCTCTCTCAGCGCACTCCACTCATTCGGGATTGACATGCTGCCTGTGTACATAATCTCAGGAATCCCATTCGACATATTACATGCGACCGGGAACGTGTTCTTCGTAGCATGGCTCTCAACCCCTTTGTCAGAGGTGATGTCCCGACACAATTCGAGAAGAACGGTGGTGAGGGAGACTGTCGCGCTCAGATCCTGAACTGACCATGGTCCTGGTCACAAGAGCCGATCTTAACCTATCGAAGGGCAAGCTAGCAGCGCAGTGCGGTCATGCCGTGAGTGAGTGCGTCCTGAAGGCTAACTCCAGAGAGCCAGAGCTACTGAGCAGATACCTCACAGGAGGGGCTCGGAAGATAGTGGTGGCAGCCCCTCACTTGGAGTCCCTTAGGAGGATATACGGAGAAGCCGCCGAGAGCGGTTTGATAGCGCATATGGTCAAGGACGCAGGCCACACCGAGATTCCAGCGGGCACGGTTACGGTTGTAGGGATAGGGCCGGGCCCCAGGGGTCCCATAGACTCGATTACTAGCAGCCTGCCGCTAGTCAAGTAGGAACAGAAAGAAGTTTGAGATTCGGCGGGACTGGGAGTGAACCCCCCAGCCCGCCTTACGTTATTCTGACAATTCGTTTTACCGATCTCAGACTGCGTCGTCGACCATTACGCCGACTCTGGCGCCGATACCTACTAGTAGGCCGTCGACGATCCAGTCTAGGGCGACATCCTGGATGCCGTCCGCGCCGCTTAGGAGCGAAGCTCCCATCTCGTGCGCTGCGTCCATTCCGCCCATTGCACCG
>PBKF01000064.1 GCA_002722105.1 Fidelibacterota bacterium | reverse complement strand
GTGATATTGAGTCTTTAGCAAAAAAATATCAAACTCCATTTTATGTTTTTGATACCGCACATATTGAAAAAGTTTGTGATGAATACAAAAATGAATTTAATAAAATTTATGATAATACTCAAGTAGTCTACGGTTCTAAGGCTTTTGCTAACAAGTCAATATTTAAATTAATTTTGGATAAAGGATTAGGAGTTGATGTGGTTTCAGGAGGAGAGTTAACATTAGCTATTCAATGTGGAATTGACCCTGAAAATATTTATTTTCATGGTAATAATAAGACTCCAGTTGAATTAGAATTAGCCCAAGAAGCGGGACTTACAAAAATAGTTGTAGATGGATTTTATGAATTAGAACTTTTAAATTCACTGTCGAAGAAAAAAAATATGGTTCAAGATATCATTATTAGACTTTCTCCTGCTATAGAATTGGATGAAAGGACTCATGAGTATACAACTACAGGGATTTTAGATAGTAAATTTGGATTCGCAATAGATAATGGAGATGCAGAACGAGCTATAAATATGATAGCTGAATATGAAAATTTAAATTTAATTGGAATTCATTTTCATTTAGGATCTCCTCTATTCAGCACTAAGCCATATGAATTAGGTATTAGAAAAGTAGCAGAATTCATTTCTCATTTTGACAATTTTGATCTTCAAGAGTTTAGCCCTGGGGGTGGTTTTGCGGTTTCTTATACAAGAGATGATTCTCCTCCGGATGTAAGCGATTATGCTTCAGTTATTGGCAATACAATGAATGAAGTTATATCAGAATATAATTTACCTAAACCAAAGTTGGTTATTGAGCCTGGCAGAGCAATAGCAGGACCTGCTGGGATTGCTATATATACTGTAGGTGCAATAAAAAACATTGAAAATGTTAGAAAATTTATCTCCGTTGACGGAGGTATGGGAGATAATATAAGGCCTGCGTTGTATGGATCAAAATACGAAGCAATTGTTGTTAACAGATTATGGGATGAAAGACCTAAAGAATTAGTAACAATTGTAGGGAAATATTGCGAGTCTGGAGATATTCTTGTGAAAGACATTGAGCTACCAGAAATTAAGTCAGGCGATCTTATAGCTATTCCAGTGAGTGGAGCATATTCAACTTCAATGGCTAGTAATTATAATATGAATCCCAGACCGGAAATCATTTCAGTCAAAGATGGAATGGATATGGTTATAAGAAAAAAAGAAACTTTTGCGGATTTATTTAAAATGGATGTTTAAATTTGAATATTTTATCTCATCAATTATTTAACGAAGGGGCAAAAATTATTTTAGATGACATATTGTTAAGCATACAATATAAATCTATTCCAAAACCGGTTTTGATAGTTGGTGTTAACAATCAAAGTATTAATACCGTTGTAAAAACAACCGCAAAAAACCTATTGTGTAAGAATGAAATTTGCGATCATTCAATCAAATGTAATGTATGCTCAAGGATAGAAAGTGAAATCTATCCGGATTTCCATATCATTGATAACGAACTTGAAAATAATATTAAGTCTGAGGAAATACAAGAAAGTGTCATCACTAAATCTTATACAACTTCTACTAACAATAATGGCAAAGTTTTTGCTATTTTAAATGCGCATACAATGACATCCCAGGCAATGAATAATTTATTAAAATTATTTGAAGAACCGTTTCCTGGTAATGTTTACGTGTTGGGAACTAATAATATAAATAAAATACCTAAAACTATTCTTTCAAGATGTGAGATTTTTACAATTCCAAGCTTATCTTACGAAAATTTTATTAATATTTGTACTAAAAAATTTTATATTGATGATATAAATTTTTTAAATGAAATATGGTTTTTCACAAGAGGAGAAATATTACTTTCTGAATTATTGTTAAATGATAGTATTAAATTTGAAGAATACAAAAGTGAAGTCAAACAATTTTTCAAATTTATTTCTTATCCAGTTTATAAAAAAATCGAATTATCTGATTATTATTTGGATGTGTTTAAAAATAATTTTTCTAAATTTTTATATATTTTAGAAATTACAAAATATATTATTAGAGATTTGATTATATATAGACAAACAAACCGTGCAGATAACAATCTATTAACTTTTTATCTTAAAATTTTAGCAGATAAAGATGATTCTAAATGTATTGATATAATTAAAACTTTAGATGAAGTATCTAATTATTATTATAAAAATGTTAATACAACTCTAGTTATAGATAATTTAATTTATTCATTGTAAGAGAGTGTATTATTAAATCTGAATTCATTATCATTGGAGCAGGGTTAGCTGGGTTGAATTTAGCTAGACGCTTTTCTTTAAATAACATTGATTTCAAGTTGATTGAAAAAAATAATCATTTTGGAGGTAAGATATATTCCGAGATTTGTAATGATTTCATCTTGGATTACGGATTTCAAATATATTTAGATAATTACAAATTTAGTAAAAAAGTTTTAGATTTGAATAATTTAAATCTAAAAAAATTTTATTCTGGTGGAATTCTTATTCACGAAAATAATTTGAAATTATATTCTAATCCGTTATTTGATTTATTTGCTAAAAATAACAATATATGGCAAGAAATAATTCCCCTGGCTTCTATTTTTTTTAATTCACTTTTTGATAACAAACTTGGAAAATCTACAAAAAATTGGATTGATAACGATTTTAAAACATCGCAGTCATTCAAACTCTTTGCAAAATCATTTTTACGAGGAGTTTTGCTCGACGATGATTTGGCAATTGATAAATCAATAGCATTAGATTATTTGAAATTATTTTCATTAGGTCATGCAACAATTCCTGAATATGGAATGTATGAAATTCCCAAACAAATATATTCAAAGATAGATAATAAAAATCAAATTATTTTCAATGAAGAAGTTAAATTAATCGAAAACAATAAAATATTAACAAATGAAGGGAACGAATATTTAGCTAATAATATTATTATTGCTACAGATTTAAAATCGATTAATAATATTTTTAATTTAGGAATTGAAAATGTCGATAGAAAAGTTACAAATTTGTATTTCAAAACAGACGAGAAATTTTTGGATTTCCCTGGAATTTATCTAAATGGCAATCAAAATGACATCATTAATCATTTTTGTATGCCAAACTTAATTAGTGACAAATATTCTCCAATTGGTCAGAATTTACTTTCAGTAAGCTTATTTAATTCAAAATTAAATCAAAAGGAAATAATTAATCAAGTAAAAAGAGAATTGAAAATAGTTTTTGGTTCAGTTACTGACACATTAGAATTGATAAAAATAGATAGTTATTTTAATGATTGTTTTTTGCCACAAGATATAGATGTTAAAAATATGATTAATAATAATAATTCCAACATATATTTTTGCGGGGGCTATGTATCAAATAGTTCTATCGAATCTGCTATAAAATCATCAGAAAACTTGGCAGATTACTTACTTAGGAATTGATTCCAAGAGTTTTGAAATTTATTTGAATATTTCAGTATATGAGTATTAAGGTTTGGGATGTGAGGTTTAATTCTTAAATTCATGTTTGCTTCTTTTGGTGTACGACCTGCTTTTTTATGATTACAATCCATACATGCAGTAACTAAGTTATCCCAAGAATGAGATCCATTTTTTGATTTAGGGATTACATGATCTATTGTCAGAGATTTTTGCTCATTTCCGCAATACTGACAACTAAAATTATCTCTTGCAAAAATTCCAAACCTCGAAATTTTTTTTTCATATGGGCGTTTTATGTATTTTAATGTTTTGATTACCGAAGGTATTTTGTAAGAACTATTTACTGTGTTGATAAGTTTGTCTGAAATGATCACAGTTTCAGCTTTTTTGGAAAAAAGTAAAACTATTGCTCTTTTAGCTATGCATATCCCAAGAGGTGTGTAATCAATATTAAGAATTAAAACAGGATTGTATACATTAGATTTTTGTGTTTTGAGATCATCATTTATTATATTTGTCATCGTTAATCTATTACATTGTCGTAAAGTGTTTCGAATGAATTTGAAAAATCACTAGGTACAATTGGTAAGTTATGAAGATTTAAAGATTTGATTGTGTGAATTGAAAATTTAGATATATTTGAATTTTTAATTTGTTCTTCAACACTTTTGATTTTATCTTTTACTAGCGGAGTTGTTGATGCAAATTCTGTTATTTTATTCTGTTCAGTAATTTCAAAGTGGTAAGTTATCCTAGATAATGATAACAATATCATGCTAATAATAAAAAATGATAGGATGCAACCTATTGCTAATCCTCCTAGTCTGTCAATAACTGAAGACAATCCAAATGTGAATATAGATAACAGTGATTTAACTGGGTTGGCCAGTAGGTTTGAAATTACTATTGTAATAGATATTAAAACTAAGTAAATTATTCCTGAAATTATATTTTGATTCAAAGACATTTCAGGGAAAAATTTTGAAAGAGAAGGTTCAAAAATTCCTGCTAATATCCATCCCGAAATACATGCTAAGAAAAAGAGAGTAATTTTAATTAAACCTTTTTTGAATCCAATAAAAGAGAAAAATATCAATACTATGCTTAATATTATATCTAGTATGTTCATTTTTTTTCTTTTGGTTCTTGTTTTGGCATAGGATTAGTTAGTTCTTTTGCAAGTGAAATAGGTAAAATATTTGATAATTCTTGAACTGACCAATTACCCACTTTATTTATTGAATGGGTAACATGTCTTGGAGAATATAATGACATGTTCCAACCAAAAGTTCCAAAAACTTGTCCAGTGATTTCGCCTGCTGGCTCTGTGCACAAATAAACCATTTTAGGAGCATTATTTTCTGGGTCACTTGCTTCAGGTGGTTCTTCACTTGAAGGCATTTCTTGTGTGTCTGTGCCTTTCTTTTTTGAGTCCATTTCTTTTCTTAAATCTCTAGTTGTTTGCGGTATTGATGCTGTCATTCTTGTTGCTCCGCCCGGATAAACAGAATTTACATTTATACCATATTCTAGTAGTTCACTAGCTAGCGATCTTGAAAATCCTACAATTCCTTCTTTTGCAGCAGCATAGTTTGCTTGGCCTGATGATCCCAAACCTGAAGATGATGCGCATAATACAATTCTGCCATATTTATTAAGCACCATTTGTTCCACCGAATGTTTAACCATATTAAAAGTGCCTTTTAAATGAACTTGTATCACTGAGTCCCATTCTTCTTCTGTCATGTTAAATATCATTCTGTCTCTTAGAATACCTGCACAGTTTACTAAAATATCTAATCTTCCGTAATTATCGAGAGCACAATTGATAATTTGTTTTGAAGAATTGTACTCAGAAACTGAATCTGCATTTGAAATAGCTTCTCCACCTTTTTCCTTTATTTGCTCTACCACTTCCTCTGCAGGTTGTTTTGACAATCCTGATCCGTCTAAATTTGAGCCTAAATCATTAACAACTACTTTTGCGCCTTCTTCAGCCATTAACTCTGCAACAGCTTTTCCGATTCCTCTGCCAGCTCCTGTTACTATAGCTACTCTATCTTCTAATCTTCTCATTATATGCTCCTTATTTTTTAGTAACCTAGGCCAAAAGTTTTCGGCACTAATTGGTCCATTTCATCCATAGTAAAAACTCCAGCTTTGTATATTTTTTTATCGGGCGTGGGATTTGAATACACATATATACTGCCTCCGTTAACACCAAAAATATAACCGTTTACATTTGGAAGATATTCAGTTGATAAACAGACTGCAAGACTTGCTACGTTATCAGTTCCATCTTGCAGACTTGGATTCCATCCGAGCGATTGATCAAATACTCCTACACCTGACTTGTCATCTGAATTATTAGTCATTAGTTCGGATGATATAAATGTGCTTACAGTTCCCGGGTTCAATCTAGTTTTGGCTACAGGTGATATTGCATTTGCAGTTACACCGTATTTACCCAAATCAGTAGCTGTAGTTCTTGTTAATCCTACAATACCTTCTGATGCTGCAGCATAATTAGATTTGCCAATTTCGCCAAGACCTGCGTCAGATGTAATATTTACTATTCTGCCACTTCTTTGCTGTCTAAAAAGAATTGCAGCAAATTTACTTGGTGCGAATACAGATTTTATATTATTGTCAATGATTGAATTAAAATCTTCCTCGTCCATTTGGAAAATCAATCTATCATTGATTATTCCAGCAGAATTAATTAATATATCTAGTTTTCCGTAAGTGTCTATACAATTTTTTATACAATTTTCTGCTTCTGACATTACACTCATATCACCATAATCAGCATGAGCATTTCCTTTGATCGATTTTATTTCTTCCACTGTTGAATTTGCAGGATCTTTCGATGATCCAGATCCGTCTACTTCACAACCTATGTCATTTACTATTACATTAGCCCCTTCTTCTGCAAGTTTTATTGCAATTGCTTTACCAATCCCTCTACCAGCTCCTGTGACAATTGCTGATTTACCTTTAAGTATTGCCATTTATATCTCCTTTTAATATAAATTAATTATACAAAATATTAATTTTTTTTCACTTGAATAATTTACTAATTTTAATTTAATTGTTCATTTATTTTGGATTTTACTTTAATATAGTATAAAACAATTCAGAGAGTAAATTAAATGAATGAAAGTAATATTGTTTTATCTAATACAAATTTTAACACTGTAGGTTCTAGACCAATAAGACCTGATGGATCTGACAAAGTTACCGGAATAGCTAGGTATGGAGCTGATGTTTTTCCGTCGAATTATATTCATGGCAAGATTTTACGCAGCCCTTATGCACATGCAAAAATTAAATCAATCAATTTGAAACAAGCCGAAAAATTACCTGGCGTAATAGCCATAGTCACAAATAAAGACTTTCCTGATTCTGTAGATATATCCGACAAATATTTAAGAAATAATAGTTTAGCAAAAGATAAAGTGCTGTATGTAGGTCATGCTATTGCAGGAGTAGCTGCAATTAATCCGCACATTGCAGAAGAGGCTATTAATTTAATTGATGTAGAATATGAAATTCTAGATCCCGTTTTAGATGCTCCATTTGGGGCTTCTGACCAATCTCCTAAATTACACGAAGATTTAAAGACAGATTTATTTGGAGAAAAACAAGACGGGAAAACTAATATAGCAAGCAAGTTTAAACATTCAATTGGAGATACCCAAAAAGGATTTGAGCAATCACATATTATAATAGAAAAAGAATTCAATACAGCTACTGTCCATCAAGGTTATATAGAACCAATGAATGTAACTGCTCATTGGAATAATGATTCAAGAATTCATATTTGGATAAGCACACAAGGACCTTTTCAAGTTAGAGAAGTAACTGCCAAAGCATTGGGAATTAGAACGTCTCAAATTAAAGTGACTCCGATGGAAATTGGCGGAGGTTTTGGGGGAAAGTTTCCACTATATCAAGAACCTGTAGCTTGTTTATTATCCAAAAAAGCAGGTAAGCCTGTAAAAATTATTATGACTAGAAAAGAAGTTTTCGAAGGTACTGGACCCACTTCAGGATCTAATGTTTGGTGTAAAATTGGAAGTACCAAAGAAGGGAAAATAATTGCTGCAGAAGGTTTTCTCTCTTATGAAGCAGGTGCTTATCCCGGATCTCCCGTTGAAGCTGGGGGTAAGTGTATGTTTGCAAGTTATGATATACCTAACGTGTCTGTTGAAGGTATAGATGTGGTTGTTAATAAGCCCAAGGTTGCAGCATACAGAGCACCCGGAGCCACTAATGCAACATTTGCAACAGAAACAATAATCGACGAAATAGCGTCTGAACTAAAAATAGATCCTATAGACTTTAGATTAATGAATGCTTCACAAGAAGGAACAAGGAGAGCTGATGGACCAAAATATCCTAAAATTGGAGCTGTAGAAATGCTAAATGCCATGAAAAATCATGATCATTGGAAATCTCCTATTAAAGGGAAAAAAGTTGGGCGAGGTATCGCTATAGGTTTTTGGTTTAACGGAGGCAATAGGTCAACTTGTACAATAAGTGTGAATCCAGACGGGACAATCATATTAGTTGAAGGATCGCCTGATATTGGAGGATCAAGAGCATCGATAGCAATGCAAGCAGCAGAGATTTTAAACTTAGATTATCATGATGTATATCCTAGTGTAACTGATACAGATAGTATTGGATATTCTGATGGAACTGGTGGAAGTAGAACTACTTTTGCAACAGGGTGGGCTGCAATTGAAGCATCAAAAGATGTATTGTCTCAAATGATTGAAAGAGCTGCAAAGATATGGGGTATCCAACCAAAAGATGTTGAATATATTGAAAGAAATTTTATTTCAAAATCAGATCCTGTGCTTAAAATATCGTTCAAAGAATTGGCTGGGAGATTGACCGATACGGGAGGTCCTATTACGGGTAAAGGCACGGTTTCTCCTACAGGAGTAGGAGGATCTTTTTGTGGGAATATTGTAGATGTCAAAGTAGATGAAGATACAGGTAAAGTTGATATAATCAGATTCACAGCGTTTCAAGATGCTGGTAAAGCAATACACCCAAGCTATGTAGAAGGTCAAATCCAAGGTGGAAGTGCGCAAGGTATAGGGTGGGCATTGAATGAAGAGTATTTTTATGACAAATCAGGAGATTTGAAAAATTCTTCATTTTTGGATTACAGGATGCCTACAAGCTTAGATTTGCCTATGATTGACACTGTTATAGTAGAAGTTGCTAACCCAGGACATCCATTTGGGGTAAGGGGAGTAGGGGAAGCGAATATAGTTCCTCCGCCTGCCGCAATAGCAAATGCTATTTATAATTCTTCAGGAATAAGAATGAATGTATTACCGATGTCTCCAATGGCTGTATTGGATTCTATTGAAAATGAAATTAAATAAAATTTTGTATTTTTATTATCAAAGGTGCGATTAGTAATCCTGGAATCATATCAGCAGTTGGAAGCTTTTTTATATTTAGAAGTCTTAATCCAATTGACAATATCATTAAACCTCCAGTAGATGTTAGTTCATTTATCATGCTTTCGTTTAAAAATGAATTCCCTAAAATAATGGCAAGTAAAGTAAAAAATCCTTGAACTATTAGTAGAGATAATGCACTAAATATTACTCCGATCCCCATAGTTCCTGAATATATAAACACCATAATTGCATCTAATCCGGTTTTAATGTACATAAGATTCAAATCATCAGATATGATTTCTTTAAAAGGGGCTAATATAGATATTGGGCCAACACAAGCTATTAGGCTCGCAACTACAAATCCCTCTACAAAGTTTTTTGATTTATTATTTTTAAGATTTTGATTTTTGTATGTTTTGGTTTTTAGCCATTCACCAGCTGACTCAAGCTTTTTTTCGATTTCAATTAATGATCCTATTATTCCACCTATTAATATGGATATTAATGGTATTACTGCATTAGATGTATCTAGGAAAGATTCAACTCCAACCATTATTGTTATCAATCCTAACCCAGATAAACTGATATCTCTTATTCTATTAGGCAATTTGTTCCCTAAGAACACGCCAAATGAGCCAGTAATAATCATAACTAAAGCATTTAAAATTGTTCCAAATCCTGGAAAAAACATTTTTTACTCACTTTGTTGGTAATAATTTATAAATATTTCGATGAAAATTCGTTAGAAGATTTTTTAGTTATCTTTGGAACTTTTGCATTTTTACTAGGATATCCTGTAGCTATTATCAGATAAGCAGATTCATTGCTTGGTCTATTTAGTATTTTATTTAAAAATTTCATTGGACTTGGAGTATGTGTAAGAGTTACTAATCCAGATAAATGAAGAGATGTTAATAATATACCAGTAGCTATCCCTACAGACTCAGAAACATAGTAATTTTTGATTTTATTTTTATTTTTATCTAATGAGTATCTTTCAGCAAAAACAATAATTAGATAAGGAGCATCTTCTAAGTGTGGTTTTTGTTCATCTGTTCCAATATGATGCAATGCATCTAGCCATTCTTGAGATGCTTTGTGATTATAGAAATCAACTTCTTCTTTTTCAGCAGCAACTCTTATTTCTTTTTTTGTATGATTATTTTTAACAACAACAAAATGCCATGGCTGTTGATTCGCTCCACTAGGAGCAGTGGCAGCTGATGCAATTGCGTTTTCTATTATTTCTATTGGAACGTTATTAGAAGAATAATCTCTTACTGTTCTTCTTTGTTTCATTTTAGCTAAGAAATCATAAGAGAATTTAAGCATTTCATTTTCTTCTAATGTTATTTTTTGGTGATAAGGAATTAGAATTTTGCGTAATTTTGAATTTTTGTTTTGTTTGGCATTTCCCAAAACATTATTACCTTTAGTTAAATATTCTATTAAAATATGTTTCTGCAAATCCTAAATAATATTGCCTGTGTGTTTTCCAAGAATTTGCATGCCCTCCGCAATTTTTAAATTTATGATACAGCGTATCTTGTGGGGCATTTTCATGTATTTGGTCTGAGTGATATATAGGAATTCTGTCATCGTCTTCACAATGAACCATTAATACAGGGTATGATAAAGATTTTATGTCTTCAGCTGGTGTGATGGAATCAAAATTGATCCCTTCGAGAATAATAGAACTTAGTACTATTCCTCTAGATAATAAAGATGCAATAAAAGAAGGAATAGGTGTTCTTCTTGGAACTTCTCCTGTTAGAAGATCAACAATCATATTATAAGAGCTATCTATGTATATTCCTTTTATTCTAGAGTCTTGTTTAGCTACTAATATAGCCATAGTAGCCCCATAGCTTACTCCATATAAAGCTACTTGTTTTACTTTTCGATTATTTTCTAAATAATTAATGGCTCCTCTCACATCTGGAATTTCTTTTACACCCAATCCGACTTTTGATTTATCTGAAAGGCCGTGACCTCTTAAATCAAAAGTTAGAATGGAATATCCCATCTTGTTAAATTCGCTTAAAATTTCCAAATGACTAGCTCTATTTCCATCTATGCCGTGTAGGTAAATAATTGTATTTTTACTTTGACCAGGAATCCACCAACCTCTAAGTTTCAATCTGTCTTCCCCTTCTGATGCAAATTCGATTTCCTCGTAATTCAATCCATATTTTTCAGGTGTTTCATCAGGTAAATTGATAATAGTTTTGTATGAAAGGCTTGTAATATACAAGGAAAGTCCCATGTATATTGTAAATACAAAAAACAAAGTCCCAATTGTGATTAAAGATGGTTTGTTGTTAAGTTTATTAAATATCCATATTATCGATCTAATCATTATTAATTGCTGCCTTATCTATTAGTATATGTAATTTATCCTCTAGGAGGAATTGTAACAATTTTTCGTTAGCTTCACAGTAATTATTAATTTCAGTTAATACTTTTGATTTGTCTTCTATGGATGTAATTGATTCAAGTAAAGAATTATATTGTTCAGAATAATAATTAAATTTAGGATTACCTGGGGCATTTAAATTTAGTATTAAAGTTTGATACCAAATACATGCAATCAATTCTTCTCTTTTCTCATTTACAGTTTGCAAATCTTTAATTAAATCTCTATTAGCAGAAATTGTTGACATAGATTTTTCGATGTTTGCAATTGGTTGTGATTTTATTCTATCCAAATCGTAATCAATTTGTTCAATCATAAAGCTTGTATCATTGCTGATTTGGTTAACTTGATATATTGAATAAATACCTACCGTTAAGCTTGTCAGGCTAATAATAGCAAAGAATATTAAAGATGATTTATAGCTTTCCATAATTTATATTTTTTTACGCCCCTGCTGGGACTCGAACCCAGGCTCACGGTTTAGGAAACCGACGCTCTATCCTCTGAGCTACAGGGGCTCGAATTTAATTAGGGGTTAATTAATCTTATTTAGCAATAGATTATAATCGATTTTTATCATTTATAAACCTATTTCAAATGATAAAATTTAAAAATAACATTTTATACTTTCAAAAAAATAGTTATATTTTCCCCTTGCCGTTCTATTAAAATATTTACAGTTTTATTTTCTGATTCGTATATCAATTTTGCAATATCCAGAGATTTCAGTCCGCTTAAAGTAATACTGTTAATAGAAATGATTTTGTCGTTGAGTTGTATTCCGCTTTTGTTAGCAGTACTGTTAGGGTGTACATACGTTATATTTATATTTTTGTAATTGTCATATTTAATTTTCATGCCAGTTAGGTCATAGATTTTACCTAGACCAACTTTATGATGATTTAAATTAGCAGTTTTTTTGTTTTGTTTATACCAATCTTTGGATTTCAATCTGTTCATTTTAGGATTAGGTTTTTGAATCATTGATTGTTTTTTATTCATTTTAAGATTAGGTATTTTTTCTTTTACTATTTGATCATTCCTAAGCGAAAAATTTGTTGTTACGTCATCGTTATTTAAAATCAATGGAATTACTGATACTAATAACAGAGATGAAATCGATATTATGCCTAATAACAAATATTTGTAATTTTTATTCATAATTGTTCTCATGTTTTTTTTATAATGGTAAAAAATGTTAATATGTAATTATTAAGTAATTATTAATTTATTTCAAATTGGATATATCTATGACAACAACTTTATTTAAAAACGGACTGATAATTAATGGTTTAGGCAATCCGGGTTTTTATGGATCAGTATTAGTCAAAGATAACAAAATATCTATTATCAGAAACAATAGCGAAACTATTGAAAGTGATAATGTGATTGATTGTTCTGGAAAAATTATATCTCCTGGATTTATTGATTTACACTCTCATACAGCACTGACAATTTTTGGTGAACCTGAACATAAACCTAAAGTTTTTCAGGGAGTTACTACAGAGATGGTAGGGATTGACGGGATTTCACCAGTACCGTTTAAAAATAAATCAGAGTTAGAGAGATATATATGGCTAGACTCAGGATTAAATGATTATCCTCCAAGTTCACCAGATTGGCTTAAAACTATAGATTATTTGAATAAAATTGATAATAAAGTAGCTGTGAATGTTGCATGCATAATCGGAAACAGTCCTTTGAGAATATGGAGCGTAGGTTGGGATCAAGTTGAAGCTTCAAAGGATCAAATTGCAGATATGAAATCTGCTTTAAGAGAATGTATGGAAGAGGGAGCTTGGGGATTTTCCACAGGATTAGATTATGCTCCGGGAGCTTATGCTTCAACAGAAGAATTAATTAGTTTAAGTGAGGAAGCAGTTAAGATGGGAGGTTTTTATCACACTCATACTAGAGCACTCTTAGCTACGCCTCAAAATTATTTAGCACCTTTTGAGGAAGCAATTGAAATAGGAGAAAAATCTGGTATTCCAGTTCATTTGACACATTATAGGCAAAATCCTGGACAAGGCACATATCAAGATTATTTAGGACTTGTTGAAAATTCGAGAGATAAAGGAATGGATGTTACTTTTGATAGTTATACTTATCCGTATTCCGGAACTACATTGACTATTATTTTACCCATATGGAGTAAAAACGGAGGACCAGAGGCATTAATTAAGAATTTATCTTCTACTGAATCTAGAAAAAAGATGGCTAGTGAAATGAATCCTTCAGGATATCCTACCCATTGGCTTACGAATTTTAAGAAACCTCATAATAAAAAATATGAAGGACTCTCAGTTAACGAAATAGCCGCTTTAACTAATAAAGAACCTTATGATGTTGTGTTTGATTTACTTTTGGATGAAAATCTAGGGATATCTCATGTGGGATTTGGCACTAATCCTCATACTCTTCCTGAATTTGTAAAACATCCTGCTGGTATGATTGCTTCAGATTCTATTTTGTTTGGTGATTTTCCAAGCCCAAGAACATATGGTAATTTTACAAAAGTTATTGCAGAGTTTGCTAGAGATGACAAGTTTTTGACAATTGAAGAAGCGATAAGAAAAATGACTTCTTTTCCTGCGCAAAGGTTAGGATTAAAAAGTAAAGGATCACTTATAGACGGATATGATGCCGATATTATAGTTTTTGATTTAGAAAAAACTCATGCCCCTACTACGAAAGCTGAACCAAAACAATTAGCAGAAGGAATTGAACATGTATTGGTAAATGGAAAATTTGTCATAAAAAATAAAAAACATACAGGCAACCTGCCAGGACAAGCAGTTAGAAGAGGTAAAGATTCTTGGTAATATTTTTATTTAGTTAGTGACGAGTAAACTAAAGTTCTTAATTCTCTACGAATATTATAGGTTGTTGAAGGTATAAGTTGGGTTAAAAATACAGTAATTAATTTTTCGCTAGGATCTATCCAAAATGTTGTACTAGCAGCACCTCCCCAACCATATTCTCCAATAGAACTGTTAATTTGATTTTTAGCGGGATTAAGTAGAATTTGAAATCCCAATCCAAACCCAACCCCAGACATAGTGGTTTCTGAAGCAGTATTAGCATGAGTAGAAGAAAGTAAGTCTTTATTATTAAATAGATGGTTAGATGTCATTAAATCTATTGTTTTGTTAGAGAGTATTTGACTATCTTTAAACTTACCTTCGTTTAATAGCATAACTGAGAAATTAATATAATCATCTAAAGTTGATACAAGTCCGCCTCCTCCTGACAAAAATGCAGGTTTTCTGCTAAAAAGACTCATTTGAGAATCATCGATTAATATAGGGTCACCTGACTGGACACTGTATCTGTCTACTTGTCTGATTGGCAGAGTTCCATTTCCATCAAACGATTCTCCCATATTAAACAAATAGTTTGATGTAAAACGATCTAATTTTTCTTTTGGAACAAAAAAATCAGTATCTTTCATGTTTAATTTGTTAAAAATATTTTTATGCAGATATTCGTCAAATTGATTGTCAGAAATTAATTCAATTAAGTATCCAAGTACATCAGTTGATACAGAATAATTCCAAGCAGTAGAAGGCTCGAACTCCAAAGGGACGTCTTTTAATTGGTCAATCATGTCTGATAATGTTTGATTAGTATTAAGACTTTCCATACGGCCAATCCCATTTTCTCTATATGCTTTATCAATTTCAGATTTCATTTGAAACCCGTAAGTTAATCCTGATTGGTGAGACAATAAATCACGAATGGTCATTGTATTTACATAGTCGGTGGTTTGAAAATCAGGAAATTTGCCTGATTTATAAATTTTCAGATTTTTCCATGAAGGTATGTATTTATGAACAGGATCATCAAGTTGAAATTTTCCAGATTCATATAGAGTCATCATTGCTACACTAGTGATAGGTTTGGTCATTGAGTAAATCCTAAATATACTATCTCGTTTAAGAGGTATATTTCTTTCTCTGTCTTGTAAACCCTGAATATCTACAAAAACCAATTTGTCATTTTTATAAACTGCGGTTATTGTCCCAATATATTTATTTGTTTTAATATAATTCTCCTTGATGTGTTTTGTTATATTTTCCAATCGATCTTGAGATATGTAGCTGGGATTAGTTTGATGATTCATTTATATTCCATTAATATTGTTTATAATAACTAAAGACTGTATTTTATTTTACAGTAAATTTTAAATAATTTTTTTACCATGATGAAAATTTCTAAGTTATATAAATATCCTATAAAATCTCTTACTCCACTTGAAAGTGATTCTTTGGATTTAAATAAGTTCGGATATATCAATGGTGATCGTCTGTTTGGATTTAGGTTTCAAAATGCAGGCGACAGAGATAATTACGAATGGCAAAGAAAAACTAGTTTTGCAGCTTTGATGCATATGCCTCAAATAGCAAAATTAAAAGTAGATTTCAATGAACAAACTAAGATTTTGATTGTAAAAAATAATGAAGAAATAATTATTGAATCACATATTGATTTAAACAGATCTGAAATTGAGACTAATTTTACAAATTTTGTTTTGGAAACCGATCGAAGTTTAATAGAAAAATTTCCTGAAAGATTCCCTTTTATGCTAATTGGAGGAGAAGATCATGCTCATTTTCACGATGGCAAAGATGGTGGAGTAACACTTCATAGCCAAGAATCATTGAATGATTTAAATAAAAAAATCGGATATGAAATAGATCATCAGAGATTTAGGTCTAACATTATTATAGAAGGAATTGAACCTTGGGAAGAATTTAATTGGATTGGGAAACAAATTGTTATAAATAATTTGAATTTTAGAGTAGAGAAACCAGTAACTAGATGCTTGGCAATCAATTGTAATCCTGAAGATGGAACTAGGGATAAAAATGTATTGAAATCAATGTTAGATTTTCAAGATAAAAAACCACCAGAATTTTCTGTAAAATTAATTCCGTTAAATAATGCAGGTAAAATATCAGTTGGTGACCCTGTGCATATTAGCTAAGATTTCTGAAAAGTGAATAACTTTGACAAAATTTAACGAAAATAAAATAATTAAAAATATCACACGACTTTTTAATTTTAAATCAAATTTAAAATTTACTGATGATTTACTTTTGTTGAAAGGCATAGGGGATGATTCTGCTTATTGGAAAGATGCGAACTATGCATATTGTACATCTACGGATTCTTTAGTTGAAAATGTTCATTTTAAACTTGATTATTTTTCCGCATTAGACATTGGAAAAAAATCAATAGCTGTTAATTTATCTGATATAGCAGCAATGGGAGCAACGCCTTTGGGGATGTTGATTAATTTGGGAATCACAAAAAAACAAGACGAACGATGGATAGATGACTTTTATAAAGGAGTATACGAGTTGTCAGGTTCATATAATTCACCTTTGATAGGAGGTGATTTGGTTTATTCACCGCATTTATTTATCTCAGTTACTTGTTTTGGTTATAGAAAATTAGATCAAAATAGTAATACAGAAATATTTTTAGATAGAAGCAAATCAAATGAAGATGATATTTTGTATGTTACAGGTTTTTTAGGTGACTCAAGAGCAGGTTTAGATATTTTGAATTCTGATATTTATCATAGTCCATATAAGACACATGAACAAAAATTAATTCAAAGTCACATATATAAAAAACCTAGACTAGAAGTAGGATTAAAGTTGATTGAGAATGGGATTACTAATTGTATTGATATTAGCGATGGCTTGCTAATCGATAGCGAAAGATTGGCAATTGAGAGTGAAATTTCTATTAATATCAATCAAAAATCACTACCTATTTCTGAAAATTTAAAATTAGCTTTTCCTGATAATTATTTAAATTATGCATTAATCGGAGGAGAAGATTACGAGTTGTTGTTTTCTGCACCTAAATCAATGAATAGCTCATTGTTAGATATATTTGAAGACTTGAACATAAAGTTATCACAAATAGGGGAAATTCGAAAAGGGCAAAGTGAAATATTTTTAGATAATGAACTTACTGATGTTAAAGGGTGGGATCATTTTGAAAATCAATTATAATATTTATTAAAATTCTGAGAAAAAAAATTAATAATAAACTAATCGATTTATATCAACTTACTATGGGTCAAGTGTATTGGAGACAAGGCTTGCCCGATGCAACTTTTAGTTTATTTTTCAGACCAACTCCAAAAAGATTATATTTCGTATTGTCTGGAATAGATGACTTGTTGGATAAAATTGATGAATTTAGATTTGATGAAGAAGATTTAATTTATTTGGAATCATTAAAAATTTTTGATAAAGATTATTTAAGATACTTGAGTACTTTTAGGTTTGATGGATTAGTTAGATCTATGAAAAATGGTTCGATTTTTTTTCCTAATGAATCTGTCCTGGAAATTACTGGAAATATTATTGAAGGTCAAATATTAGAAACTTTAATTATTAATGAAGTGCATTCAAATACATCGTTAGCTACAAAATCTACTAGAATTGTTCAATCGTCCGGTAATAGCACGATAGTTGATTTTTCAGCTAGACGAACATACGGATATGAAGCCGCTTTAAAAGCTTCTAAAAATGCATATCTAGCAGGATTTGAAGGAACCAGCAACTTTGATGCAGCCAAATTATTTGATATACCAGTTTCAGGAACAATGGGGCATTCATATATATTAGGATTTCAGGATGAATATCAATCTTTTTTAAATTATGCACAAGAGTTTAAAAGTAATAGCATTTATTTAGTTGATACATTCGATTCTTTAGAAGGGGTACAAAAAGTTATAGAATTACATAAAAATGAGTCCTTAGACATACGGGGTATACGACTAGATAGTGGTGATTTCAGTACACTTTCATATAAAGCACGTAAAATGTTAGACTCAGCGGGATTAAAAGCAACTAAAATTATAGTAAGTGGCTCAATGGATGAGTATAAGATTCATGAACTAATAAACAATCAAAAATGCCCAATAGATATTTTTGGAGTTGGATCTGATTATGGAGTTTCTTCTGATGTACCGGTTTTAGAATGTGTTTACAAATTAGTTGAAATAGATAATCAGCCTGTAAACAAAAATAGTCCAAACAAATCATATTTGCCGTATTCAAAACAGATTTATAGAAAATTACATAACAATATGATGGATCATGATATTGTTACAAAAAATAGTGCTAAAAAGAACGGATATTTTCCAATGATTAAAAACATATATGACCGAGGAGACTATTTAATAAATAAAGAATCATTGCATGATGTTAGAAAATATATAAAAATTCAAATGGAACAATTGCCAGATAATTACAAGAATTTAAAAAGTGAAAAAATATATCGTGTAGTTTTTGAAATCTGATTAGAAATTATGGTGGGCCAGCCAAGACTCGAACTTGGGACCTCAGTCTTATCAGGACTGCGCTCTAACCGACTGAGCTATTGGCCCTTGTTGTAACCTATAGATACGTTTTAATAGTTAACTTCGCATATTTATCTG
>PBKF01000063.1 GCA_002722105.1 Fidelibacterota bacterium | reverse complement strand
TCTATAATAAAAATAAAAAAAAGTTTTAAATATAAAGTATCGCATTTTTTTAGGTATTATATAATTAATTATCAAATATCTCTTGGATATATCTGATATTAATAAATTAGATTTTAACCAAAAGTAAACTACTCTAATACTTTGTGAGAAATAACCTGTTGGAGCATTTAGCCATCGCATATATCCAAAATCACCACATTTGCGGTAAATATAAAAATCTACTTGATTAATATGTGGATTTATTCCAGTAATTTCCTCAGGAATAAATAATTGAATAACATTATCAATAAATGGAAAACCTTTTTGTATCTTTACTTTACAACCATCAGATATAAACTGATCAATTGAATTTAAAAGCTTTTTTAAATCCTCGTACCATATAGCAAGATCAATATCGTGTTCCCAATCAAAAATAGTTTCATCTCTATATGCAGATAGGGCAGTTCCGCCTTCAAGCCAAAATTCAAGATTATTATCTACAAGTTTATCAGATACATATTTAAGGATAATATAATTTGAATCTGATTTAGATATTTTTAATTCTTTCAAATTAAAGAATTTTTATTCTTATTAAATATTTCTTTCAACTAGCGTTTCTTTATACTTTGTATATTATTAGTAAACGATTTAATCATTCTTTAAATAATCATTAATAACTTACATTTAGATAAATATATAGACAGATTATCAATTAGATAAATCTTGAATAAAACCATTTTCAATTTTAAAAATATTATCTACTTTATTAATTATATCCATTTTATGTGTTATTAAGATTACTGTTTTATTCTTTGATAAATTGTAGATTATATTCATTAGTCTTTTTTCAGTATCAATATCTAGAGCGCTTGTAGCTTCATCAAAAATTAAAATATCAGGATTGCGTATCATAGCTCTAGCTATAGCAATTCTTTGTTTTTGACCCCCTGAAAGTAACAATCCTCTATCTCCCACTATAGTTTCAAAACGATTTGGTAGTTTATTAATAAAATTATATGCTTGAGCTTGCTCCGAAGCAATAATTACCTCGTCTATAGTTGCATCACGCCTTCCAACTTTTATATTTTCAAGAATACTATCATGAAATAAATAATTATCTTGACTTATAAATCCAATACGATTTCGCAATGAAGATAAATCGAAATTTGAAATGTTTTCACCATTTATAATTATAGATCCTTTATTTGGTTTGTAAAGGCCAAGGATCAAATCAGCTACAGTGGATTTTCCACTCCCAGAAGGTCCATATATTATCGATATTTTTCCTTTCCTAAATTTTATATTTATGTTATTTAATATTTTATTCCTTTTATCATAATGAAAAGAAACATCATTGAAAATAATATCAGAATCAATTTTATTTATATTCTTTTTCTTTTTATTATTCACGCCAATGTTATATGTATTATTCATTTGAAGCAAGGAACTGATTAATTGAAAAGTAGGCTTGTAAAAATCAAAAGAGTATTTTGTTGATATTAAATGGTTAAACTGACCCAATAATCGTTGAGATGCTATAATAAAAACAGAAAGAATTGGAATATAAGAATTAAGTAGACCTGAATTATCATTATGTAAAAAAACTATAATACCTATGATAATACTAAAAATAAGGATTTCAGCTATTGCTCTTGGTAAAGTCTTAATAAACTCATATTTAATACTTATGCTTGTAAGTTTTTTTAAATAATCTTTTAATATTTTATTTACTTTTTCCTCAATTGAAAATGTTCTTACCTGACGAATCGCTGATATATTTTCTGTTGCGACAGCATTCGTTTTCTGATTAAGATTTAGTTCTTTTCTACCAAATTCAGCAAGTTTTTCTTTACCTAAATATGAAAATATGATAAACATTAAACTAAAAATTAAAAAACAAATAACTGCAACAAGAAGATCTGTAAAAAACATTAATGCTATGTATGATATAACCATACACAGACTTATAAAAAATTCATTGATTTTTAGAATCCCTGAAGCTGCTTTTTGGGTTTCAAATACCAAGTTATTTACTAGGACACCCTGCTTTTCTTTCAATAAATCTCCATAAGAACAATACATATAATTATTATTAATCTTTAACATCCAGTATTTACGTATGTTGAAAACAATTTTAGTATTAAAAAAGGTTGATAATATTTTGAAGATATTTTTAAATACAATTAGAATAACAAAGAATATTCCAATAGATATAATTGATTTTTGGATATTTAGAAAATCGAAAAGACTATTTATAATACTATTTAATGGTGAAGTAGTATTCTTTTGTAAAATGGATTCAACTAAAGGAAGCAAAAGGGCTAAGCTAAAGGATTCTAATAATGCAGTGATTAATACTAAAAAAAATAATATTAATACATACGGTTTGAATGGATTTAATAATTTGATTAGTATACTAATCAATTTTTTCTCATATACTTATGATTTTTTTGCGATTACTCTAATAAATTCACGGTCATTAGAGTATATAAAATTTGCATCACTTAATACTGAATAGATATTGATAGATCTAAACTTTTCAATTAGTGATGATAATCCAAATAGATTAGTTATAGGTGAAAGAATATTTGTGAGAATCATTTTTCTTCTTTTGTGCTTATTCTTATTCTTTAACCATTTATGATAACCTATGTTTATTTTTACCTTCTTATCATCACTTAATTTATAATTAAAATATTCTCTTTTTGTAAGCTTAGATAATTCACTATTCGAATAAGGTTTTTTATTTAATTGATTTTCCCCGCAAGAACTTAGAAAAGCTATTTTAAAACCAGTTTTTTCAAAGAATATTCTAATTGAATCAATAGAAAAAAAAGCTAGGTGTGGGTTTACAAGATCATTTGCATCTGGATATTTAATTAAATTAGCATTTGGAACCTCACATAAAAAGACACCATTTTGAGATAAGGAGCCATATATTTCTTTTAATATATATGGAATATCTTCAGCATTAAAATGTTCTAACGAATGCGACATGAGAATAATATCATATTTATCTTTTGACAGAGTCTTTGAAATAGATTTTTTATTTAAGCCCATATCAAAAATATTTACACCAAGATATTTTAAACTTGGATGAGCATCTTTACCAGGTTCAATAGTATAATTTTGTGTTTCATATCCAAGATATTTTAAAGTTCTAAATAAGTCTCCTATTCCAGAACCGATTTCTAATATCTTAGTATCAGAATTAATATCATAATACTTTCTAAGTAATTGAATCTGCGATAGATACCTTGGATTATACCAACTCTTATTATTACTAAATTTATTAAAGTTTTTTCCTACTTTCTTTGCAACACCAGAGTATGCAGAGCTGTAGTAATACTCAAGATGATCTTCACTAACTCTCCTTGTTGGAAAAGAGAATTGGCAAAAATCACATGATAACACTTCCAACTCATCAAATTCCACCAATGAATCCATTGTTGAATCAGGATATTTTTTATAATTTGATGAGTCTATTTTATTTTTACAAGCAATACATATATATTTTTCTATATTTTTATTCATATTTTTCATAAATGATCTCTATAGTTATTTAAAAATATTTCCACATTCATCATTTTCCATTCCAATGATCTGTCAACATTAAATGGGATCTTTATATCTAATATTTTGTTTAAGAATGGAAATTTATTATCAACAATCATATTCGCAGCTTCATTGGGATATCCTGAAAATCCTTGTTTTTTAAATATTAATTTTTCACCAAAAATATTTGCATAAAGAGCTTTCAATAATGGTTTAGTTGACATTAATGGATTATTGATATCATTATTTATTTTATATTTTGATGGAAGATTTAAAGCAAATTTTATCATATCATAACTAAGAAAAAAAGATCTTGATTCAACTGAATTAACCATTGACATAGTATCTGAAGAGCGAATACCCACTGATTCGAGTTGAATTACAGTATCACTATATAATACAGATTGCAATAATCTTTCATGAATATTTTTCTCAAAAGAATAATATTTTGATATATTTAACCATTCTTTGTTTATTTTTTCTTTTAGATTACTTGGAACCCAATTATAAAAACTAATTTTTGAAGGAACAAATCCACTGTATACAGAAGGATTTACTTTCGGAAAATAATTAATTTCTTTATTAAAATTTTTATAATACTCATAACCTCCAAATAACTCATCTGCACCATCCCCACCAATTAAAATTTTAATATTTTTATTTTTTAAATGAGCAGTCATTATTGCTTGGGATACAAAAGAATGAGTTGCTAAAGGAGCACATGCAGCCTCATAGCATTCTGGGAAATGACTTAAGAATATTTTTTTATCGACCTCAATACTATTTATTTTTCGTTTTAATTTTTTCTCAAATTTTGATAAAAGCAAATTAGTACTATCCTTACCTGGAAATTGTAATGAAATAAACTCAGTTGGTGGATTAGTTCTTTGCATATAATAACTCACTAAAGAAGAATCAATACCTCCACTAAATACTGAATAATAATCAATTGAAGGAGATAATTGTTTTGAAGTATTTATAAATACTTCTTCTAGTTCTAGCAAAAGTTGATCAAAAGTTTTTCTTTTGTTTTCTTCAATAATATTTTGATCAATTAGATCAGCGGGTTTTGTGCTATATATGGTTGTAAACCTCTTGGAAACTAGATTGTATTTCTTTAAAAATCCTGGCTTCACTAATCTTATACCTTCGAAAGAAGTCTCAATTGGAGATAATAAATGTCTTGTAAAAAAATATTCCTTAAGAAGTTCTTTATTTACTTTAATAGTTGGAACTATTTTTAATATTGGTCCTATTTCTGAACATACAATAAAAAAATTATCATTTTCAAAATAGTATAATATTTTTTCACCTATAAGGTCTCTTCCAATTATTAGAGATTTTGATACATGGTCAAACAAGATGTAGGCAAACATTCCACGAATATTTTTATACACTTCAACTAAAGGAAGTATTTGATGGAGATTTACTAAAGTCTCTGTATCACTATTAGTATTGTTATTTATTTTATTTATTTTTAAAAATTTGTTATACAAGTCTTTATAATTATAAATCTCACCATTAAGTACTAAATCATATCTGTTATTAGATGATTTATGGTATGAAGTAATATAATCGTTTGGATTTCCAGTTATAGATAAAACAGTTTGTCCAAAAAATAAAGCGCCATCATAATAAATATTACTAAATTTAAAATCTGGACCTCTTTTATCAAGTTTTTCTAGAGCACTATTACAACGATCTATTGGTAATTGTCCATTTTTTGAATAAACTGCTAAAATCCCACACATACTTACTTAGTATTTATTGGGGCGCTTCATTAGTGTATTGAATATTATTATTATCATTAAAGTCATCTATTGATTTATTTAATTCTACACTTATTAATTTTGCAATTGATTTACCATCAAGCTTATGAGCCTTTAACACTTCCAACGGACTTCCGCATTTAGGCAATGACTTTAAACCAAGCTTTACAATCTTTACTGAAAGATTGGTGATTTGCGATATTAAATAGTCCCCTAATCCACCAATTTCACTATGATCATCAATTACATATATAATTGTGCACTCACCTATTTCATTATTTAACCATTCAAAATCAATATAATTAAGCCATGGCATATTAATTACTTTTGCTTGAACATCAATATTTGATAAGATTGATGCAGCAGTAATTGCTTCATTCAGCATAACAGGTCCATAGGATACAATAACTATGTCTCTTCCTTCATTTATGCTAAATCCTTTTCCTTTTTGGAGACTATAATCATTAGGTAAAGAAATAATTCTTGGAGAAGGCCCGATATTCATTCTTAAAACACATGCGCCAGATTCTATATCCACAAAATATTTTAAACCAAGTTTTGCTTCTTCAGATGAAGATGGTTGAAAAATTGTAACATTCCCTAAAGAAGAGAAAAGAGAAATATCTCTTATACTTTGATGTGATTTTCCTGGTCCAGCAGGAATAATTCCTGCAAAATGACATGCATAAATTATTTTAGTATTTTCACAAGTATTATTATATATCTGCTCATTTGGACGAGATGAAAGAAAACTTGCAAAAGAATTTACAATAGGTAATAATCCTTGAGATGCTAATCCACCCGCCATTGATACCATATCTTGCTCAGCAATACCATTTTCAATAAAACGGTCTGGAAATTCTTTTTCAAACCCTCTAATCCTACAATCTGCTGATAAATCTCCATCTAAAACTATAATTTCCTTTCTTTCTCTTGCTAATTCAACTAGCTCTTCACCATAACCATCAGCAACATATTCAGAGGAAATAGATTTATCATTCTTTTTAAAATTATCACTTATGTTTAAATATTTAATATTTGAAATTTTATTAACTAAGCATCTTTCATTTAAACTGCTTGTTAATTCATTTATTGCTAATTCAAATGATTTATCATCAGGGGCACCAGAGTGCCAATTATAATATCCTTTATTTTTCCCTGGCTCCATAAATGAAACGCCTTTACCCTTTATAGTATTAGCAATTAAAATTTTTGGTAGGTTATTGCATTCGCTAGATAGCTTAAAAGCTTTTTCTATTTCATTATAATTATGACCATCAAATTGATGAACATACCATCCAAAAGATTCAAGTTTTTCCTTTAAGTTACCTAAAGAAACAACATTTTCAATTTTATCATCAGTCTGATATTTATTATGATCAACTATGACTGTTAAATTAGTTATCTCTTGGCTTATAGTCGATTGAAGAGCTTCAAAGTTTTGTCCCTCTTGTAATTCCCCATCTCCTACCATTACATATACATTACCTTTATTCTGGTTGTATTTTTTGGCCCATGCCATTCCTCTAGCTTTTGAAATTCCCATACCAAGTGACCCCGAGTTTGCCTCGATACCTGGAATATGTTTCTCAGGATGGCCATCTAATCCATCAATTCTTCTTAATAAAAGAAGTTTATCAAGAGGGATTATACCTAATAAATAAAACAACGAATATAATCCAGGGACATCATGACCTTTTGAGGAAAAATAAATATCTCTGTTTGGTGAATCTAAACCAACATCAAGTATATTAATCAATTTGTGATATAAATAAACTATTATATCCATTGCACTAAAACTTGATCCTAGATGCCCAGACCCTGCCTTTTTCACAGCTGTTATTGTATTAAATCGACAAATTTCTGATATTAATTTTAGTTTCTCGTATTTATTTATTTTTGATAAATAAATTTTATCATATTCTTTTTTTGAAATTATCTTATACATAAATAGTTATTATTCTCTTTTTAAATAATTAGTATATAAATATTCTGCAATAATAAAATCAAGTTCAGAATCTATATCTATAGATCGTTCTTGTTCTATCTCATGAAAGCGAACAATATCACCTGTAAGAGATTTCGTTTTTAACAAAGTATTTCTTTTAAAAACAATGACATTACTTCTAAAATATGCTTTATCATAACTTTGTCTCGAAATAGGTGTCACTTTCCTACCTGAATTAGAAAAATAAGTTACAAGTTTTTCTTTACCATCAGAATCTTTAATTATTTTTAGTGATTTCATTGGATGCTGTCTAGCTTCAGATATAACAACTGCCGAATCAGCTTTAGAATCATTAAATAACTTTTCTATACAAGAATCAATATCATTAGCTTGTTGAAGAGGTATAGTTGGCAAAAGTCTAACTATAAAATCAGGTTGATAATTTATTTCTTTATCTAACCATTTAATTGCATGTGATACATATTCAATTTCTGGGGAATAATCAAGAGATAATTTCTTAGGCCTAAGAAAAGGAACATCAGCGCCACAATCCTTAGCAATATTAGCATATTTTTTAGAATCAGTTGATACAATTACTTTATTTATATAACGGGATTTATGGGCAGTTTCGATGATACGAGCAATCAATGGTTGACCTAAAAACGATTTAATATTTTTATCTACGACTCCTTTTGATCCCGATCTTGCCCCAATGATTGCTAATATTTTAAGATTATTTTTTTTCATTTTTGATTAATCAAGATAATTTATATCTATACTTGATTTTATGATATAAATCTTTCATAATTTTACATTCAATATTATGATACTCACCTTTTCTTATAACAGCTCCTATGATAGAATCAAATTCAGAAGGGACACCTTTTTGAATATCTCTTTGAAGAGATGTAGATAATTCAGCAGGCAATTGTTGAATATCCTGAATAATATTGTTTTCTATTATATTTGCACCATCAGCTTTAGCAACACTCGCACCTTCTTTAATAATTTCTTTTAATTTTTTTTTCCAAAACTTATCTAATCGTATAGAACCAAGTGATTTCATACTTGCTACAGTTGTACATGCCAGCGCATTTAATTTAACTAGTTTTTCCCATACTACATTTGTTTCAGTTTCATGTATTTTAACATCAATTCCAGTATTAGAAATTATTTTAGCTGCTTTGGATAATTGAACAAAAGATAAATCTGCAGATGCTAAATCTATTTTTACATGTGAAGTAGTATGTTTTAAATAAGTGTGATTTTCACGAATAAATTGTCCAGTAATCATTCCTACTATCAAATTATTTCCTAATTTTCTTCTTAAATAATCAATATGCTCTATCCCATTTAGCAAAGGAATAATAGCTTTAATTTCTTGATTTGAATTAATAACATATTTAATTGCATCATTAAGAAATGGACTTTTTACTGTAATAAATAATAAATCAACTTTATGGTTTAAATTTATGCTTACATCAGGTTTAGCATGCAAACGACCAAATTTCTTACTGTTTAGAGTAATTCCATTCTGATTAATATCATTAATACTTTTGTTGCTTCCAATACAACAGACGTTATATCCATAATTATAAAAAATAGTAGCTAAAAATCCACCAACAGAACCTGAACCCAATATAGCTATTCGCGGTTTTCTTTCTACTTTGGCCATTTATATTTTTTTAATTGATTTTCATCAACATCTGTTCCCCAGCCCGGTCTCTTTGATAATTTTAGATAACCATTTTGAATATCTGGTAAATTAGTAAAAATTTCTTCTCTCCAAGGCACATCATCAACATCTATTTCTGCTATACGCAAGTTTGGAACTAAAGAACAAAATTGCATACTAATAAATGTTGATAGATGACCATTATAGTTATGAGGTGAAATATTCATTTCATAAAGATCTGCCATATCAGCAATCTTTTTAGAACCAAGCAATCCATTCCATATTACATCAATAGAAGCTATATCCATAGAACGGTTTTCAAAGAATGGCCGATATTGATAAGCTCCGTATAGATTCTCGCAAGACTTAATAGGTGTTGCTACTGAATCTTTAATATAAGAAAGAGCAACTGGATCATAAGAATCAATTTCCAGCCAACTTAAATTATATTGTTCAAGCATTCTGCCAACTTTTATATAACCTTCAGTTTTAAAATTAAAATTTAAATCTATTGCAATATCAATATCTGAGCCAACTGAATCACGCAATATTCCAACCCAATTATCAATTGCAGAAAGAATTTTACTATCAGCATTTAATGCAGGATCACCTTTACTCTTAAAAAATCCTGGCATATACACATAAGGTTTTTTACCCAAGACAGCTATATTTGATTTAATAGTATTATACCCAGAATTACGTATCTCTTTACCAAACATTTTAACATCATTATTAGATTTAATCTGAGACTTATTAATAGTATCCCATGCTCTCACACGTGAAGTACCACAATGAGACCAATATACGGGGATTATTTCTCGAATAGGCCCGCCCAAAAGTTCATATACAGGAACCTCTAGAGCTTTTGCTTTTATGTCCCAGAGCGCATTTTCAATACCTCCTATAGCCTTTTGTATAATTGAACCACGACTTTGACGAGTACGTGAGTTCATTTCCCATAACAGTTTTTCTATTAATCTAGGATCTCTACCTATTAATAAATTTGTTAAATCTTTAACAACCCCTTCAATACCCAAAGGAGACCCATGAGAGTCAGTGCATTCACTCCAACCTATAATATTTGAATCAGTTGTTATTTTTATAAATGTCCAAGGACGCCAACCTGCATCACAATGCAAGGTATCTATTTTGACAATTTTCATAATATAATTCCTTTATATTTATTAAAGCCTAATATGGAAAACACATTTTAAATACGATATAAATACACAAGGATTAAATACTAATATTTATTTATCCTATCTAAAATATCAGAACCAACCTGATTTAATCCTTTACCTTCACCTATATTTACATTTATTGAAATTTCATTTTGTAATTTATTCCATTTACTATTATCAAGTGTTAGCCAATAAGTAACAGCAATATCTAATTCATCAAGACAAACTTCAAAATTATCATATTTTTTTAGAAAACTATTTGGATGATTTTCATTAACTGCAATTGCAGGTTTATTATTTGATAAAAATTGCCAAATTGTTGTAGATGTATGAGACATTGATATTAATAAATCACTAATAGATATAATATCTTCAAACTGGTTTTCTTTTAATAACCTAGGTACAGAAGAATCAATTACTAAAATATTATTTTGAATAAAAAGACTATCTTTCATTTTCTTTGATAAATACCTTAACTCACCTTTCTTCTCTTTTATTATAAATAAATAATTATCCATTTTTTTTGAAAGCTCAAAGATCTTTAAAATAAAGGCGCATAAATCATTAGGGGACCATTGTGTATATAAATTATGTGGTGATTGTATCGTAGTGATTAAAATTGTTTTTGAAAATAAAGGGATTTTCGATTGTAAATCATCAGAAATTCTATTTGAAGAAGTCAGTAGATTTTTTCTAAAGAATTCAACATATTTATATTCTTTTATATTTCCGCCATTATAATTAATTGTATTTTTATCAATTGAATTCATAGCATAATAAACATCTAAATAATTATAATCAAAGCTGATAAAAGGAGGATAAAAGAATGATTCATTTATTGAACATAATAATTGTTCTTTTTTATATCTATTTAATAAAACATAAAAAGGTTTATCAAGTAGGTTTCCAGTATAAATTTTTGAATTAATATTTAGGAAATTATATGCAAAATAAGTATCAACTAAAAATGATTGAAAATAATTAAATGGAATGTTTGAGAATAAAAAATATTTTAAATCAACTATACTTAAATAAATAGTTTGTATAAAAGATTTAATTGTTCGAAAAACTGAACCTTTTAATCTATTTAAACATAAAAAACCTGTTAAAGGAGATTTATATATAAAACCTTTTATAATTTTTAAATAACTGATACCATTATTAGAAATTTCTTTTCCAATCAATTCACCAATGCCTAAATCATGATAGGCCTTTTTTCTAATATATACTACTTGTGGTAATTTTACTTTATTATATGAAATTAATGATATAAATAATGAACTAAAGAATAAACTGAATAACTTTATATAACCTAAAAATAATTTGTATAAAGAACTTGCTCTTACTTTTGGCTTTCTCGATTCATATATATCAGAAAAATAATAAGGTGAGTTAACTATAATCGAACTTGAGTTTGGAATGGCCTTTCTAAAAGCATAATAATCTAGATATTTTAAAATTATAGATTTCTTTATGTAAGACAAAAATACTTTATCAAAAGAAGCATCACTATAATATTGATTATAATATGATTCAACTTGGTTTCGTGCATTGGCGGAATATTTATAATACTTTTTACTTGGAGGCATAGAGATGTTATCTTTTTTATTCTTGGATCCCCAATAATAATGGTTTCGGAAACTTAGCCTATAAAACAAATATCTTAATGTTAGATTTTTATTATAATGATATATTTTAGGCATTTATTATTTTGAAATAAAATATTTCATATTCACTAAACAAAAAAGTTCTATAAAATATTTACTATATTATTTTAATAGATACTAGTTTTAATAAATAATCTTATAATATCAAAGTATCCAATGATAATAACATTTTTAGAAAAGTAGATTATTAATAAAATGATTTATTTATAAATTTAATAATTGTGATGAACTAATTTTAAATTTGAATATATGTCTAAAGCTTCTGTTCCAGGCTCTCTGGAACCATTACCAGAATTTTTAATGCCTCCAAAAGGCATATGTGATTCACTACCAAATGTTCCAGCATTTACTATTGAAGTTCCAGCTTGTATTTCTTGAACAAAAATATTAGCTCTCCTGTGACTTTTTGTGTGAATACATGCAGTTAAACCATAGCTATTGTTATTTGCAATTTTTAAAGAATCAACAAAATCATTTGCTTTATATAAACAAGTAATTGGGCCAAATAACTCGCAATTAGAAATAGGATCTTCTAATGAAACATTTTCTATAATTGTTGGGGCCATGAAATATCCATTTTTGTGATTTTTCCCCTTAAGTCTATGACCACCGACTAAAACTTTCGAACCCATATTTTTTGATTTATTAATAAATAGAAGCATTTTATCTAATTGTTTTTTATTTATCACTGGGCCAAAATCATCTTCATCATTTATTCCAACTGATAATTGTTTTGTTTTATCGATTAGTAAACTTTTAAAATCATTATAAATAGAACTAAAAATAATAATTCTACTTGCTGCCGCACAACGTTGTCCTGCATTGCTAAAGGCAGATAAAAGTGACCATTTTACTGCATTATTTAAATCAGCATCATCGCAAACTATAAAAGGATTTTTACCTCCTAATTCCAAAGAAAGTTTTACAAAACGGGTAGAAACTTTTTCTTGGATTCGCCTACCTATTTCTGTTGATCCAGTAAAACTAATTACACCAATATCATTATTCGTAGTTAAAGGCTCCCCCACTTCTATGCCATAACCTTGAAGAATATTTAGCACACCTTTTGGCACTCCTGCCTCATGTGCAATTTCACCAAATAACCAAGCTGTTACAGGAGTGTCTTCTGCTGCTTTTAAAATAACAGAATTTCCACATATTAATGCAGGGAATACTTTCCAAGCAACATTTGCAATTGGAGTATTAGCAGCAATGATTAAACCAGCTATTCCTACAGGTTGTCTTATTGATGATACGAATTTATTCGCAGATCCACTTTGAAGGGTTCGTCCATATAATCTCTGACCTTCACTAGCGTAAAAGAGCCCACATTGGATAGCACCTTGCGTTTCTCCTTTAGCGTCTTTTAATGATTTACCCGTTTCCTGATGAACAATTTTGGCAATTTCATTTTTTCTTTTAATCATAAGACGGACTATTTTATGTAAAATAAATCCTCTTTCAACTCCTGGCGTCGACGCCCATTTTTGCTGTGCTTCTTTTGCAGAACTTATTGCACTATCAACATCATCTTTATTTGATCTTGTAATATTAAAAATTAACTCACCACTTGCAGGATTTATTTTCTCAAAAGTTTTTTCCTGAAGCGCATACCTTTGTTCGCCATTTATCCAGTTAGGAATTATCTTTACCATGCAGACCATCCTCCATCAAAGATTAGATTCGCACCTGTCATATAAGAAGATGCATTTGATATCATAAATAACATTGGACCTGCAATTTCTTCAGGCTCTAACATTCTTCCTAAAGGAACATTCTTTTTATAATTCTCAATGAAATCATTAGATTGATTATTAAAAACGCCTGCAAGCGTTAACGTATTAACACGTATATTATCATTACACCAATATGTTGCTAAATATCTAGTTAAATTAAAAATTGCAGATTTTGAAATTGAATAAGCAACTGGCTTAAAATAAGCTTTCCCAGCTTTTCTTCTAAAATTATAAATATCTTGCCTTGGAGATAGCAAACCATAAATTGATGAAATGTTTAAAATAATTCCATTCTTATGTTTTTTCATAACTGCACCAACGATTTGAGAACATAAAAAAACACCTTTTACATTCACATTCATAACTTCATCATAAGACTCTTCAGGATAGTCTTCAAATGGCCCAACTTCTTCAAGAGGAGCATCTGGAGGAGAATCAATTCCTGCATTATTGATTAATACATCAATCTGACCGAATTCTTTTACACAATTTTTAACTGCATCTTTAATTTCTTCTTTTTTAGTGATGTCAACTTTGAAATATGATGATTTTTCAATTAAAGAATCATCAAGTAGCTCTAAATAATAATCTTTATCATAAACATCAAAAATAACTGCATTCCCTCCATTATTTATTACAGTTTTAATAAAAATTTTACCAAGCTGTCCTAAGCCTCCCGTAATGATTACTACTCTATCTTCTAGTGAAAAGATGCTATTCTTTTGATGCATAGGAGTTAACTATTAATTCACATAATTCACGCACAGCCCCACGCCCACCTTTTTTACTTAGAGTATGTTTTGATATTAATTTTATTTTATCTACAGCATCATTTACTGCAATTGGAAATCCTACATTTTTCATACATTCTTCATCATTTATATCATTTCCAACAAACGCAATATTTGATAAATCAATATGAAAAGATTTAGCAAATCTATCTAATTCGTATAATTTGTTTGATACATTGTTTATTACTGGTAAATCTAATTTTTTACATCGCACCTGTACTACGTTATTTGGTTCAGAGGAAATTACTTTCATAGGAATATTTAACTTTTTCAACAAACCTATTCCTATACCATCAAATCTATTGCATTGAACAGTTTCTTGGCCTGATTCAGATACATATACTTTATTATCTGTAAAAACACCATCAAAATCAAATACGACAGCTTTTATATGTTTAAAATCCATTATAAATAGAACTTCTATTAATCACAATCTTCAAAAAGTAGATTATCATCTTTATTTAAATCTTTTTTTAAGGTTAGTCCAATAAAGTTATCAAATTCGCATGGAGGAGTACCATCATTAGGCGATTTTATTGTTATATCATCTTCGTTGAGAACTTTTCCTTTAGATAAATTTTTTGCAGCAACTAATTTTTTGCCCATTTTATATAATGGTTTTGTTTCTTTATCTATAATCTTTTTGACCCCATCTCCCAATGCAACTTTCGCACGCTTTAAATCACGAACCAACTTTGTTAATCCTTGAGGTTCTAATGAAAAGGCATGATCTGTACCTTTCCATGCTCTATTCAAAGTAAAATGTTTCTCGATTATTCTTGCGCCAAGAGTATAAGCCACCAATGCCATTCCTATACCATTTTGATGATCAGATAGACCGACGATTTTATCTGGGAATTCTTTTTTATATGCTTCAATCACTTTTAAGTTCATTTCATCTGGCTCACAGGGGTATGCTGCTGTACATTGTAAAATAGCTATATTAGAATTATTTTCAGCAATAGTATCATGAGCTTTTCTAACATCTCCTAAACTTCCTCCACCTGTACTTATAATAATTGGCTTTCCTGTTTTAGCCACATATTTTAATAATGGAATGCTTGTTAAATCACCCGAAGCTATTTTATATAAAGGAACATTTAGTTTTTCTAAAAAATCTACACTATTAAAATCAAAAGGGGTTGCAAAAAATATTAAATCTAATTCATTAGCATATTGTTGCAAGTCTATATATTCTTCTCGACCAAATTCAAGCGCGTCTCTATGTGCTCCATAAGTATCACCATATGCATTACTACTTGAATAAGCTGAATTATACATTTCTTTAGTAAATAAAAATTTATTATCCCTTTTTTGGAGTTTAACTGCATCTGCACCAGCATCTTTTGCTGCAAGAAACATTTTTTTTGCAGTTTCAACACTACCTTGGTGATTATGCCCTACTTCGGCAATAACAAAGCAATCTGAGGTATCATTAATTATTTTATTTTGAATTTTAAGTTCTCTCATTATCAACACCTTTTAGTTAAATTATTTTTGGATATAGTTTAGCATTAATGATTCTACTTTTTTTAAATCCTCTATAGTATCTACAGCATAGGTTTCATATTTTGTTAATACCATTTTAACTGTACCACCATGCTCCAAAATTCTATTCATATCTACAGATTCAACTTTTTCTAGAGGGGTTTCATCAAGTGAAAGGTAATTTTTTAATCCTTCTCTCGAGAATGGTATTATGCATACTTGCTTATAAGCAGTGATTGCACCATTGTATTTTTGATTAGATGGAATTGGCTCTCTGCTGAAGTACATTGCATTACTATTATTATCAATGACTACTTTTACTTCGTTTGGATCATTCCATTCTTTTTCTGAGTTTATTTTTGCCATTAGATTTACAACATCAACATTAGAATCTTCTAAAAATGGTTGAACTGCTGCATTTATCATTTCAGGAACTAGCATTGGCTCATCACCTTGTAACATAACAACGATATCTATAGTTTTATCCTTTTGATTTTCTATCACTTCCAAAGCTTCGGCTGATCTATCGGATGCTCTTTCATGGGTATCAGCAGTCATAACTGCTTTACCGTTGATTGATTCTATATAATCAAAGATTTCCTGATCACAAGTTGCTACGTAAACCTCATCAAGAATTTTTGCCATTTTACTTCTATTATAAACATGACCAATCATAGGTGTACCGTTTATCTTGGCAAGCGGTTTTCCAGGGAATCGAGTGCTTGCCATTCTAGCTGGAATGATACCAATTATATTCATTTTCTATACTTTTTTAACTTATCCATCTCCAATCGACATTGAGTACCTAAAAATATAGTATCAAGACTAAAAGCGATAAAAGTATATCCAGTATTTATTTTTTCTTTAACTAACTTGTAATCTGCAGGCACAACATGAAATCCAGTGGGAGAAGATTTCTCTTTACAAATAAATTCATACCTATTTAATAATTTTTTTACATCAGGATGATCAAATTGACCAGGTAAACCAATAGAGCCAGAGAGATCATATGGGCCAATTATAGTTCCATCTACACCCTCAACGCTCAATATTTCATCTAAGTTTTCTATAGCTTCATGGTGTTCAACTTGCGCAATAACTTTCACACGATTATTAATTGTACCAACATATTCTTCAAATCCAAAACCATAGCCCTGCGCCCTAGCTAACCCAACCCCCCTTTTGCCAGTAGGGGGATATTTAGCGGCGGCTACTGCTTTTTTTGCGTCTTCTTTTGAGTTTATCATGGGAACTATAATACCCTTTGCTCCAGCATCTAAGACTCTTTTTATAATATTTTGATCATTCGCACCCACCCTCACATAAGGCAAACAACCATTAGATTCAATTGTAGCAATTAGTTGTTCAGCTTCATAGTAGTCTATCACTGAATGCTCTAGGTCTATACATAACCAATCAAATCCTGCTTTAGCCATAATTTCTGCAATAGAGAAATGAGCAAGAGTTATCCAAGAACCAATAGATAAATTATTTCCCATTAAATTTTCCTTTTATATAAGCAACCAAATCCAAAAATTTAGATTCAGAAATCGATGTATTATGCTTTAAATCTGGCATTCCAGGAAATCCAGGGTCTAAAAATTCTATATCACCAAAACTTATAGGACTATTATATCTGGGTATAACATGAAAATGTACGAATGGATCTACCATCATCAATGCCAAATAATTAATTTTTTTACACCCAAATTCATTAAATATATTTTTTTCTATAACATTTACAGCTCTAAACATGTCAGATTGCTCAAATTTGTTTAATTGAGAAAATGAATTTCTTTTTCCATTTTTACAAATCAAAATTATTGAAGAAAATGTAATCTGTTCAGGCCTTAACAATGTATACCAATGTTCATTCTCACTTATTATTGAATCAGGGTATCGAAATTTTGATAAAGTTTTGGCTATAGTCATTATTATAAATTCTTTAGCAAATTATTTACGGCCTCAATTTCAATTTTTTCACGCACTTCTCTTGTAAAAGAAGCGATGTGTGGCGTTAATAACACATCATCCCTATCGCACAATGGTCCATCATAAGGTTCCTTTTCATATACATCTAATGCTATACCTGATAACAATTTTAAATCTAGCGCCTTTATAAGTGCCTTTTCATCAATAATTTGACCACGAGATGTATTTATTATAATTGGGGATTTTGAACATTTTTTTAAAAGATCATAACTAATTAAATGATTCAATTCAGGTGTATAACTAAGATGGAAACAAATAATATCAGATTTAATAAAAATATCTTCCAGTGAAGATTTTTCTATACCGTAAGTGCTAATAAATTCTTCATCATAAATTTTATCATGCGCAAGAAATTTACAATTAAATCCATTTAATAGACTTAGCGTTGCTTTTCCAATACGCCCAAGCCCTACTATTCCAACTATTTTATCGGATAACATTTTTCCGGGTACTTTTTTAAAGGATCTATTTCTTACATTAATCATATTTTTCTCTAGATTCTTATATAATGCAAGAATCATACTCACAGTTAACTCCGCAACAGATGCTGATAAGTCAGTACTTGTAATTTTTACTAATATTTTTTTATTCGCTGCATAATCTAAATCAACATTATCAAGACCAACACCTATTCTAGAAATAACCTTTAGATTATTCGCAATTGATAATATCGATTTATCATATAGCTCAGTACCTGCAATAACACCAACACATTTTGGTAATATTTCAGAAAGCTCTTCTAAATTAAATTTTCTTTTATTTGCTTTTATGATATTAAAATCAGTTTTTTTATCTAATACTTCATAAGGAAGTGGAGATATGGAAGAAAAAGAGGTCGTTCCAATAAGTATTATTGGATCATTATTTATTTTATAATTCATTAATCACCAAATTATATAGTAAAATTTTCATGTAGAAATTCAATAATTCAATTTTTGAATAAAAGATATTTTTGGATTGCATTTTTAACTGTTTCCTCTCTTTTTTGTTCTTTATCTCCTAAACAAAAGTTTTTAGTATAAGAATTTCTTTTTTCTTCAAAAATATCTGTTAGAATTTTAGATACTGCATTATCTGCTTTAGCTGGATTTGTTTTTATATATACACATCTTTCTTTAATTTTTTTTAATACAAATGAATTAAGATTTCTTAGACCTATATCCATGTAAAAGACAGGTCTACTAGTAGCTAAAGCAAGAGAAAATGCTGAACCAGGAAAATCAAAAATGAATGCATCTGCTTTATTTATATAATTAAAAAAGTTCCCTTTATTAATTATATCAACGTTTTCCATATTAATAAAAAAGTCTAATCTATCTTTTGGGTGATATTTAATAAATAATTTTTTGGGTTTTAATAAGGAAAGCGTGGATTTTAAAAGATCTTTTTGCCAATTCATATATGCTAAATCTTGAATATCTCTAAAAGGGCCATATCTTGCATTTCCATTAAAACTTGTAGGAACATACATTAAAGTTTTTGAGCTATAATTTTCTATCTTATCTATATAAGATGATTTAAAAATTTTTAATATCTTATTACTATTAGATGGTATTAATTTTATGCTATCATTAAAAAAACTTCTAGTATATTTCCCTTTTTTTAATGATTTGCATCCTAATTCACCATAACCCAAATAGTAATTACAGTATGTCTGCTCTACTATACCAAAAACAGGTTCGTCCATTATTCCAGAGCTTTCCCCATGCGCAATACCCATTACAGGAATATCTTGAAGTCTACATTGCATTGCAATTTTTCTAGATTCTAAGTCTCCTAAACTATCTAAAATAGCTAAATCAAAATTAATTTTTTTTTCTTCATTAAAATGAATGTGTGGTTTAATTCTATTGTAAATAATCTCATTCAATTCTTTAGCATTTAAAACACTTCGAATATGCATATTAGAAATTAATTTGGAGATTTCATTAAATAGGATTTTAAGTTGTTTTTTAAATAATCGTATTTTTACTTTTTTTGGAAACTCATTTAAGCTTTTTGTCGAATTAATATTTTCTTTTTTTAATAATCTTTGTAATGATAACAAATTAAGATCACCATGGGGGTGTAAAAAAATTTTAGTATTGCCTTTTGCTCGATTATGCTTTTTAAACCATTTCATAAATCTTTTTAATTGTGATTTTACTGATAAACTATTATCCCCAACCTTATAATCATAATTGCTAGAAACTATCTGCGAATAACCAATAGACCACTCTTTCATATGATCACTAAATAAAATTTCTTTATTGTCACTATCAACTAATTCTAATTCGTAAAGACAAAAATAATAAGAACATAATATCGAATTTATGTGGTGATAAAATAATGCTATGAAATTATAGTATTTATTTATTTCATTTTTTTTTAATAGCTGAAAACATGATTTAAAAGCTGAATTAAGATGATCATAAATAATGAATGAAATATTATTATAATTATTAATATTATAAAATTCTAAAGGAATTAGATTTTTACTATTATTGTCTTGATTTTCTTTTAATGCTAAAAGATCTAAAGGATATCTCTTAGATTTCAATTTTCAGACTTTTTAAGAATAAACGATTGATATCTTTTACATTTACTTATATAATGATAATAATTATCAAAACCAGATTTCTTAAAGATAAAATTATATTCATTTAATGACCAATGAATATCTCCTTTTGAAAAACTAGGTCTAAATAAATCTTGCCAAGAAGGATAAAAATTATTTAAATGCCTATAATTTTTATAATTTATTAAATATTTAATAAAATGTTTTATTGCTCGCTTATGATATTCAATAGATGAATAATAATGTTCACCAGTAATAAAAATAACACCATTGTTAGACATAACATCATTCATTATTCTTAATAAACGAATAGGTTCATCAATATGATGGAAAGCTTGGCAAAGAAATACTAAATCATATTTTGCTTTTGTTGCATTTCCTATATCAAATATATTACCATGTAATAAGTTTACATTTTTATTTATACCATAATGATTTAGTGTTTTTGGTGCTAACTCATGTATTCTATGTAATGATATATCATTACATGATAAAGAATTAAATTTATTATTGTTAAAAATTTTACTTTCGATCCAACATATACCGCTAGCAATAGATAATATATTTTTATTATTAAAATCTATATTTTGTTTTATAAATAATGAATCTATATGGTTTAATAAATTATTATACTTAGCACTATTTTCTAAATCATTAAAACCTATTTTTGAAACGTTGAAAATCTTATTTCTTTCAATTTCTTTATTGTTCCAATAGTCATTTGATAGTTTATCAATTAAATGGCCTCCTTTAGAATCAAGCTTAATCAAATTAATTGAATCATTTGTATTAAGATTATTCTCAGAGTTTATTTCTTTTAAAGGCCTTTGTGATATATTTTTTTTGGAAATTGGCAATTTTACACCTATCTGTTAAAAACTAAAGCTATGAAAAATGTTTAATGAATTACTAATCTCTATGATTTTCTTTGCATCTGTCGTAATAGAAATTCCATTTTCTACTAGTCTTATCATCATATTTAAATCATCTTTAGTATCAATATCAAATTTATATCCAGGGAAACTTAATTCTTTAGGAGCATTTATACTAATTATCTCAAATTCATTCTGATTGTCCCAAATATACTTTGTGACATGTTCAAAGTGCGATAGAGTTGTTGCTTTTTTAGAAATTATATTCAAAACTTTTGATGAAAATATTTCAGCCCCAAACCCATCAACGTAATTATTACCCATCGCAGGAATATGATTAAAAGCATAGTCGGGTTTATCTATTAAAAAATTCTCTAAAAGACGATCAATTTCATCTGGATCAATAAAAGGATTATCTGCACATATACGTACAATAACATCAGCATTTTCTTTATTTACAATTTCTACAAATCGCGATAAAACATTATCTTCACTTCCTCTAAAATTATCAATTGAATATTTATTTGCTCTTTCAATAAGATAATCATTTTCAGCTTTAGTAGAAGTTGCAAGAACGCATTTTTGAATCAATTCACTTTTTTTACTTCTTTGAATAACCCAATCAATTATAGGATAATCACCAAGATAATATGACATTTTTTTTGGCAATCTTTTGGATCCCATACGAGCTTGTATAATTCCAATAATTTTATATTTTTCAATTTCTCTCATACTAATTAAATAAATTATTTAAAGTTGTTAATTATATTATAATGCGTATGTTTAGAAATGCTTAAATAGCAATGATTTCTTGCATTTTAAACTGCCTTTTAAATAATAATCAACTATATCATTGTTATATACATTATACAACATTATAATGTGTTCTGGTTTAAAATCATTCGTTGAAAAATTTTTTCCAGTTCCTTTTTGCTTATATTTTTTGAATTTTCTATTTTTCTTAAACTTATCAATCAATTTCACCGCATCTGCTGCTGCACTAATTACAACTTTACATGCAACATCATGAATACCATCTCCAATTTTTAGATCAGGAGTTAATTGGTGGATTATATCACCTGCATCTGGCTCATTTTCATTTAATATTTTAAGTGTATCACGATTACCGTTTCCAGTCAATGATCTGTTTACTGGAAACAGTTTCTCAAGAAGAAATTCAATTTTATTTATTAATTTATTTTTATTTATACTAAATGGTCCCACTTTAAAATAGAATCTTTTTCTAAGTCAATTTTTATCTTTTTACCAATAATTTGATCCCAATGTATTGGGCTTATACCAGTTCCTGGCCGTTTATATGTTAAATCTTTTTCTTGAAGATTTTGACCTGCAGATAAACTATTTTTTAAAACTATACTACGACGGGCATTTAGACGAGAAATTTCTTCAGTTTTTATTGGCATTTTTTTTATTTTATCTCCTAAAGATATATGAATTTTATCGATTAGTTCTACAAATCGTTTTAAATCATTCTTATCCATTGCATGGTAATGGTCATTTCCTTTTAAGGATTTATCATGTGTAAAATGTTTTTCAATAACTTTTGCACCTAATAAATATGCCGTTACAAGCGATGTCATAGCATCATCAGGTAAAGTATGATCTGAATATCCAATTATATGATTTGGAAATGTATTTACTAAGCTTTTAATCATCTGCAAATGAGCATTTTTAAAAGATGTCGGATAGTTCAAAATACAGTGTAATAAGGCTATATCTTTACATCCTGAATCGGTAAGGGTTTTTATCGCTAAATTAATTTCATCTATTGATGATGCGCCTGTTGATAAAACTACAGGTTTTTCTTTATCTGCAATACGTCTTAAAAATGGAATATTAGTTATATCTGCAGAAGCAATCTTAAAAAAAGGAACTAAAGGATTTAAAAACTCAATGGCATTATCATCAAATGGTGTAGATAAATAATCAATTTTAATATCATTACAAAAATTAGCTAAAACGCTATAGTCTTCTGGTTCAAATTGATCATATTTTTGAAATAGCTCATGTTGGCTTTTGGTAGGTTCTTTAGTAGTGTCCCAATAAGCAGGTGATTGTTTTGAGGCAAGCGTATCAGCTTTATAACTTTGAAATTTTGCTGCATCTGCGCCTCCTTCTTTTGCTAAAATTATAAGTTCTTTTGCTTGATCTAATGATCCCTCATGGTTTACACCTATTTCAGCAATTATATAAGGTTTTGATTCTGAATCAATAACTCTACTTCCAAGGCTTATACTGTTTTTACCCACTTGTATTATTTTCCGTGCTTTTTCTGCAATTTTTGATCATGATCCCTTAGCTTCTCGTGATCATTGGTAATATTATTTTGATGTCTTCGATACCTATATAATGGCAACTCTAACCTATTGATCTGATATTTTTTTTCGAAACGATGTCGCAATTCTTTTTCTTCATTAAGTTGAAATTCTTCATCATATAGACCAATTTCAAATAAGTGATTTGATTTAAACATTATTCCACATCCGATTGGGTATTCCATGCAATCTTTTCTTTCAATAACTTCTTCTTTATTATTTATGAGCAAATAATCACAAGCCACTGCATCCATATATTTATTTTGTTCTAAAAATTCGTAAAGTAAAAAAAGAAAATTTTCATTCACATAATCATCTGAATCAACTCTAACAATATATTTTCCTGCTGCGGATCTAATTCCAAAATTTAATGCTGCAGGCAACCCTTTATTTTTTGAAAGTTTAATTAATTTGATTTCATCTTTGAATAATTCAAGAGCATATGATGACTTATCATTACTGCCATCATCAATAACAATTAATTCATATTTATCTCGTGACATAGACTGATTCATTAATGACCTAAGACATCTTCCAATCCATTTTTCTTGGTTATAAATAGGAATTATTACTGAAACTAGAGGGGACATTATTACATTAACACAGAAGTAAGTGCGCTTCTTATTTTTGATTCAAAATCATCAACCATATTTACAGAAATAGGTAGAGATACAGATCTATTTAAAAATGATAATGATTTAGGAAAAGCATCATAAAGCTCAACTCCATTTCTATCCATCAATTCAGACATATGATTCCATGTTCCTGCAAAATGCCAAGAAATAGCTTCAGGGAGAATTTTTGTTCCTAACCCCTCATTTATAAGAGCATCTCTGCATTGTATTGCTATAGTATTATTTTCAACTAAAAAGACCAATGCATCCGCTGTTTCAAAAGAATTCTCTGGTATAGTTCTCATTTCAATTGGAAGATCTGAAATAGCATCTACAATTAATTTTGCGTTTTTTCTTTGATTATGCACAACAACATCTAATTTATTTAATTGCGCTAAACCCACTGCTCCCTGCATTTCATTCATTCTATAGTTAAAACCACTACTTGATCGACTATCCTCCCAACGAGGAAGATTTGGATTGTTTTCATGCCCATGATCATGCCAAGCAGAAGCTTTATTGAATAAATTTTCATTATTAAAAACAATCATACCCCCTTCTCCAGTAGTCATAGTTTTGGCAAAGTCAAAGCTATATGTTCCCATATCACCATAAGTACCTAGAGGAATATCTTCATAAAATCCTCCACATCCCCATGCAGTATCTTCTATTAAATTAATATTATATTTATCTGTTATTTTTTTTATTTCCTTTAATCTTGTAGGAACTCCAAGCATATGCACCACAATAACAGCTTTTGTTTTTTTTGTGATCTTCTTTTCAAGATCAATGGGGTCCATATTAAGCGTTTTGTCTATTTCTGCAATCACAGGAACACATCTAGATTCAATAATTGACTCAACTGTAGCAACAAAAGTAAATGACTGAGTTATTACTTCATCACCATCTTTTAAATTAAGAGCAGCTAAAGCAACTCTTAATGCAGCAGTGCCAGAGGTAACTGCAAGCGAATGCCTAGCATTCATTCGCTTTGCAAATGCTACTTCAAAATCTTTTACTTTATAAATGCCATTACGCATGTGATCAAAGCTATGACGAAATAATATTTTGCTATTTTCAAAGAGATCTTTAAGCTCTAAGAATTCTTCATTGTCAATTAGCTCATATCCTGGCATAGTTATTATCCTATATTTAGTTTTTTTAAAGTAGATATAATTTCATTTTCATAAAAATGAACCGGATTTTGATCCAAGGCTCCTTTCAGATCCATTGTATCTGAAACAAATAAGTTAATATCTGATTCTTTCATTCCAAAAGATGAAAGATCTTGAGGCACATCTAAGATATTCCAAATTTTAAATATCTTTTCAATCAAAGAATTGCTCTTTTGCTCTCTTGAATCACTTGAATTATTTGTCCTATATAATTCAGCATAATCAATAAAACCTGATTTGATATTATACTCTATTACATGTGGTAAGAAAATACCTCCACCAATGCCATGTGGAACTCCAAAATGCACTCCTAATGGATAGGACATTGCAGCAGCAGGACCTGTACCTGAATTCATTAATGATATTGCTGACAAAAAGGCTCCAAACATTACATTCTCTCGTAATTTAATATTATTTAAGTCATTAATTAGTAATGGTAGATTATCAAATACGATGGAAAATCCATTTACTGCAAAGATTTTTGCCATTTGGTTTGATTTTTTCGCAACAAAGGCCTCTGTTGAATGGACTAAACTATCTATTCCAGATGATATAGTTGGAGCTTTTGGGCAAGATAAAGTTAACTCAGGATCAAGAATAGCATATTTTGGTCGAATAGCATCTCCATTAATACCCATCTTTTTTTTATCTTTATTATCTATAAAAGATGCATTGGGAGTAATTTCACTTCCAGTACCAGCGGTAGTTGGAATAGCCAAAATGGGAGGAATTGGTAAATCATACTTTTCAAAACCTCTATAATTAATTGCAGGTTTATGATTAGCAAATAAAACAGATAATCCTTTTGCCATATCAATTGCACTTCCACCGCCAATACCAATAAATAAATCGATTTTTTTACCTTTTATACGCTCTCTTTTTTCTTCAAGTTTATCATATGTTGGCTCTTGAATATCACATTCTATAATTATTGTATTGCAGGAAATAGAATTGATTAATTCTTTAAAAATGTTAATAGGTAATAAAGCATGGTCAATTATTATGCAAACTAAATTAGAATTAGTCGAGGATATAATTTTATTAATATTTTTTCTTGAATTTATACCAAATAAAATATCTCCTTTGAAAATAAATCTAAAATCAATCATTTGTAAAAATCCATATACCATTTTACAAATTTAGGTATACCTTTTGAAATTATAGTTTTAGGATTATAATTCAATCTATCAATTGAATATTGAATATCAGCATAACTTTCTTGAACATCACCAAGTTGCATTGATTTAAATTTAATTTTAGCTTTTTTACCAATAGAATTTTCAAGTAATTCAATCATAAACATCAATTCTTCACTTCTATTATTTCCTAGATTAAATATCTCACATTTAAAATTTTTATCCATTGCAGATCTTATTCCAAAAATTATATCATCTATATATGTAAAATCTCTTTTCATATTTCCATTATTGAAAACAGGTATTGGCTTACCTTCTATTATATTCTTTGTAAAAATATACATAGCCATATCAGGACGACCCCAAGGACCATAAACAGTAAAGAAACGTAAACCTGTAGTATGCAAATTATAAAGATGTGAATATGAATTTGCTATAAGTTCATTTGATCGTTTAGTAGCAGCATAAAGCGATATAGGATTATCCACTCTATCTATAATATTAAATGGAATTTTATCATTTCCACCATATACTGATGAACTTGAAGCATAAATTAATCCTTCAACATTACTATTTCTACAGAGTTCAATTATATTTACAAAACCTGATAAATTAGATTCTAAGTATGCATAGGGATTATCTATACTATACCTAACGCCTGCTTGAGCAGCAAGGTTTATAACTTTATTTGGTTTAAATAATTGAAAAGAATTACTTATAGCTTTTTTATCAGCAATATCTACTTTATCAAATTTAAAATTATCATATGACAATAGTTGATTTAAACGGGAGTTTTTTAGCTTAGTATCATAGTAATCATTTATTATATCAACACCTAAAACTTCAAATTGATTATCATTCAACAAAGATTTACATAAATGAAATCCAATGAATCCAGCACTACCTGTTACTAATATTTTTTGCCTAACCATTTACTCAATCTAATTTATTAATGCTTAATATAAATAGAGTCCATTAGTAAATAATTATCTATTTTTAAGCTTAAATGATAATAAATCAAAAATATTTTTAATAAATAAGGATTTTGCTTGATGTATTTTTTTTTGTTCTTTCTCTTCAGCCTTAGAAGATTCTTTTATGAAACTAAATATAATTCCCAACCCAATACCTAGAATTATTGATAAAATAAGCATCATTTTTCTTTTTGGTCTAGATCTATAGGAGGGAACTTCTGGAGGATCAAGAATAATGACATATTCTGTATCTTTTACTTCTTCAATTTTGGTAGTTTCAAATTGCTGTTTCAAGGTTGTAAAAACACCTATTAATACTGATACTTCTCGCGCAAGCCTTTGCCTCTCTAATTGTAAGCCTGGTGAATTTTCTATGCGACGATTACGGTTATTAAAATCTTTTAAAGCTTCTTCAGCAGCTTCTAATTCTATTTTTGTTTTTGCAATTCGCTCTTCTATAAATTCTTTTGTATCACTTGTTTTTTGTTTATTATATAATCTTTGATAATCATCTAGCTCTTCAAGCAAAAAAGTAGCAAAATCTTTTGCTAATTCTGGCTCAGGCGCACTAACTGTAAGATCGTAATGCGTTCCATTTTGCTCAATTTTAATCATATTAGTCACTTGTTCTATAGCCGATCTGATTTGATTATCATTTATTTCATCAGATTTATTATTAGTTTGACTTAATATATTTAATAATGTTTTTTCAACGCCGTTCTTTTTTGTTTTAAACTTCCGTTGAAGCATCTTTCGGGCTAATGTTCGACTTCTGATAATTTCAGGATAAACCCATTCAGGTTTAGAGTCACCTGTTGGTAAAACTATACCAAATTGCGCTGCCAAACCCGAAGCTTGTGAAGTACTATTGTTTCCTGAAGAAGACATAATTTTAGCTGTAGATTCAAATACTGGCTCAGCAATGAAAAATAAATAAATACTCATAAAAATGCATAAGGTTACAGGTGTAAGTATTATTATTTTAAGGTTTTTAGCAATTATAAGAAATAAATCACTTAGAGATATTGTTTCATCTTCGAAGTAATTAGTAAAATCATTTTTTACTATTTCTTTATTACGATAAGAAACATTTTTATCTATACTACTATCTTTTGATTCAAGTTGAGATAATTTATTTCTTAACTGTTGAACATATTTATAAGGAACTCTATCACGAGCTTTCCAATTACTAACTGCTTGTGGAGTTACTCCTAACTCACGCGCTATATCTGCTAAATGAATAATACCAAATTCTTTATTTAGCAAATCTTTTAGTTCATTAAATTTCATTATCTATTTATTGCACTATATAAAATTATAACCTGTACAATATTTGATATAATTGATGTTAATTCTTTTGCGTACTCAGTAACGTTAAACGGTTCTTCATTTTTCTTGACACCTACAGTTATAACAGAACCATCTAATACTGAGGGGGATAAAAATCTTCTATTTGTTAAACTATTACCATTTGGATAATTTATCCAAACTTCTTTTAGTTCAGCATCTACAGAATAACCACCAGCAATACTAATATAATCATTTAATGATTTACCTTTATAAAACATATATACTCCAGGAGCATTTACTTCTCCTAATACTTTAACAGTATTTGTTCTTTTATTTATAATAATTTTATCTCCTGGTAGTACCATAAAATTATCTTTTGATTTTGGATTTTTTATTATCTCATCAAAAGAAATTTTTACTTTTTCATTATTTCGTATAAAAACAGAAGCAAAAGGGTATGCATCAGATAATAAACCTCCAGCACGATTTAAGATATCAGAAACTTTTTCATTAGATTTAATAATTGGATATGATCCTGGATGATATACAGCTCCAGAAATGTTAACTAAATCAGCTATATTATTTTTGGGGCTAGGGTAAATACTAATTATATCATTTGGATAAAGAACAAAATTATTAATATCTGAATTAGGGTTATTAATATTACTAAAATCAATGTATTCATTTTTTGATTTCGGGAAATAAAATATTTTAGGTTTAAAGTTATCACTTAACGATCTTGTAATTGAAATTTTAACATTAAAAATATTTTCAGATAACCCTCCTGATGCAATAACTATATCTCCAACAGTAATATTCTGATGAAATTTATATAAACCAGGATTTTTAACTTCACCAATAATTTTTATTTCATTAAAGACGTTATTTAATTGATTATAATTATATATATATACTTCATCCATATATTTTAAATCAATATTATTTTTAGAATCATTTTCGATAGTTTCTAATGAATTAATAGTTAATAATTGTGAGGTAAGATCTTGATTTATCCTCTTAATATGTATTGTATTTGTATATGCATCGCTAAGCAATCCCTCTGATGCATTAATAAGGTCTAATAACTTCATCCCTGGTGTTAATTGATAGACACCGGGTCTAGCAACGGAATTACCTGTAATTTTAACATAATTTCTACTCTCTTGTTCGATTGGAAAAATTTCAACTATATCTCCATCATACAACTCTATTAAATCCTCATTTGATAAAACTTTATTTAAATCAACATCCATGATCATACGATCCATACCAATTAATTTTCTTTTTTTACTTGGAACTATTCTACTAATCTGAACTCTATTAGTATAAGCTGTTGACATTATACCACCAGCTATATTAATTAGATCTAGCAAATTTTCTCGATTTAGTAATTCATAATGCGCTTGTCGATTAATCTCACCTTTTATAGTAACTGTTTTTCCACGTTTAGATAAAAAAACAACATCATCCATTTGTAAACGAATATCATTTGGCACATTACCTGAAAGTAAATAATTATAAAAATCAATACTTTTAATAACCTCTCCTTTACGAATTAATTTTATATCTCTAAGTGATCCATTAATTGTAGGGCCTTTAAAATAATATAAAGATGAAGATAATGATGTTGATGGACTAATTGAATATGCGCCTGGCTGTGAAAGTTCACCAAGTACTATAATACGTAAAGGACGAATATTGCCTATACTTACGTCCATAAAAGTAGTTGGATCACTATTATCAGGATTTAATGTGGAATATACTTTAGATAATATTTGAAAAAACTTTTTTTCAAGCAACTGCAGGTTTAATCCATTAACAAATACTTGTCCAATTTCAGGAATAAAAACATAACCCTCTCGATCAATAATAAACTCTTGTCTAAATTGAGATTCACCCCAAAGCATAACAATAATCTGATCACCTGGGCCGATATTATAATTAGGATCAATTGAACCAAAACTAGATGACTGAAAAATACCAGGATCCCCTTGAAATATATTATATCCAAAAAATGACAATTCACTATTATCAATTTTATTAGTAACATTATTTTGAGATGGATTTTCTACAACTTCATCATTAGCATTATCAATATTTTGATTATTTATATCATTTCTATAATTGTTCTTTGATTGATCTAATTCAATCCCTCTTGATTGCGCCTCTAATTGAAGTTGATCATCAGAATATCCCTGATCATTGGCAATTTGCTTTGCTTGATCAATTGTTAGACCTGCATTCTTTATTTGTTTTTTAATCTGAGCTGCAGATTGACCATTTAATAAAGTAAAAATTGTTAAAATATATAAAATATTATTCCTCATAATCACCAATTATCCTCAATAATTTGTTTATATTATGTATAGTTTATAAATATAATTATAATATAAATGTAAAATTAGTTTATAACTCTTAATTTTATTATTACACAAATAATACAAATAATACATAAAATTACAACAAATCAACAAATTATATTTCTTTTTCTTAAAGCTCCGCCCACTCAGTTACAATAAATATCTGAGGAACATAATATTAAAGTTCAAAAACTATATTAATATATTAGCTAATTAATAAATAAGCTGAAGTTGAACTTTTTCTTCAGATTTATTCCAAATTGGCAATGAGTTTTCTATATCTAACCTTGCCTTTAGCTTTTCAAATTCAATTATATTTAAAACAAGTGGTCGAATTTTTCTTTTTATTAATTTTCCTGTCTTATAAACAAATTTATCTAAAGTTTTTATATCAACATCACCTACTAAAACAATATCTATTAAACCAGAATCTATTCCTTTTGCATAATCACCTATCACAAATGCTTTTTCGATTGAACCCAATCTTTTTATTAAATCTTCTACTAATTGATCTAATCCAACAAATTTTCTTACAACATTTTGAATATCTTGAAATAGATTATGCTTAGTATTTGCACTGTAAATTATTTTTCTACCAAGATTAGTAGACTTAAGAAGCTTAGCATCAGTTAATCTATTTAGCTCAATGCGAACTGAATTAGTAGATTCACCAAATTCTGCTGAAAGTTCACGTAAATATGCCTTAGTTCCAGGGTTTAAAAAGAACTTTAATAACAGATTTATCCTAGTTTTTGATGTGATTAATGTATTTAACATGAAATATTTTATTATATGAGTAAATTTATTACTCATATAGGGTATAGTTGCAAGAACTATTTATGATTATTATTTTTATACATAATTTGTTATTCAGATTAATTCTTAATAAAAAAGCCCTTTTAAAGGGCTTTTTTATTAAGAATGATGTCAAAAAAATAATAACTACATTATTTTTGAAGGTTTACCCAATTATAATATATACCCATATCTTCATGAAGATTTCCACTCCAATATTCAAAATAACGTTTTAATTTAGCTTCTCTTTCTACTTCATCTGGCCATGCTTGTTCTCTTACTTTTCCCCATGATTCATTATCATCTGCATCAGCTAATGAAGCCCATTCTCTTACATATACTATAGGCCAACCTTTTCCATAGCCTAATTCTCCAGACCAATAGTGTCCTAATACAATTTGACTCAATAATTTATCATTTTTCATTTCCACATCTTCAAAATATTTATCCATTATCTCTTTACGCTCTTCAGCAGAACCTCCTTCTACTTCACTTAATGGAGCCAAATAATGAGTTGTTATAGTAATAACTGTATTTTCTTTTGGTTTTCGTTTGCGAGATTTTGTGCGTTCAGGAATTAATCGAAATATTTCTAAATCACTATGTCCACCAACCCAATATTTTCCAAAATTTTTAAAAAACTCTTCCCTAACATCATCCCGCCTCCATGCTCTTTCTCTCGTTTTCTGTTCATTTTCATTAACCTTATCCGCATCTGCAATCGATTCATATGCATTTATTGTTATTACATCCGTTGAAACACCTGTCCAATAATGTCCTAATGTCATAGACATTTTAAGTTCTGGAGTAAGCGGGTTCATTTTTCTAGCATATTCTTCAAATAATTCTATTCGCTCAGCACCTGATCCATCTTCAATTTGAACCATTGGTTTTAAACTATTTTTTGTAAATGTAACTACATAATCCTTTTCATTTTCTTGTGCAAAAAGAAAAGAAAAACTAAATAGACATGTAGCTACATATATAATTTTGACTTTGTTATTGATTAACATAATTACCCTCCTATTATGTTAACCTATTTTATAAATATGTTATATTAATATCAACCTAACAATTATTTATCTTCAATTTCTAGCAAGCTTGATGCTATTAGTTCAATAAGCGTATTAATTTGTTTTAACATATCCATTAATTCTATATGAATCTCATGTGTGGCAACCGACTCAGAAACATCTTTACTTAATCTTTTAAAATGTTCCAATTGATATTTTTCCTCTAGATCTCTGTATTGCTCACCTTTTTCCATTATCTTAGCTACTTTTGCTCTATCATACTTAGAAAAGAACTTATTAAGACGTTTTACCTGTTTTAATAATTTCCCATGATAAACAAAAATTTCTTCCTGTCCTTTATCGGAAAAATTTTCATTTAAGTTCTGTTTTTTAATAAGCAAACTATCAAAACGTAATTTGATAATTTTTTTGATCGAACTAAGATAATTTAGTGCTGTTACTAAGGAAAACACCTCTTGGGATTGCTTATTAGTTAAATCTTGTCGACTTATCTTTACTAAGTAATTCGATATATTTTCATTTAAATATGAAATCTTATCTAACCTTTGATGCAAACCTTCTTTTAAACTTATTTCAGAATTTTCCACATCTCTCAATTCATCATTTTCATTTTGTTCAATAAAAGGACGAACTAATGTTCCAATTACTCTTTCCATAAGCCCAACAACACCACTTATCTCTGCCTGCGCACTATTTATTGCTGCTCCAGGTTGGTCTAAAACATTCTCATCCAAATTTAGAATTACAGGTTTCTCTATATTTCTTTCCTCTTCTATATCAGGAAAATAATTTATTATAGTCTTAGATATAAAAGGTGTAAATGGTATAAATATAACAGTTGCAGTAATATTAAAAATTGTATGAGCATTAGCAATTTGACGTGGAATGTTATCAGATGTTTGTGATATAAATTCTGCAAAAGATGGTATCCAAAAACAAAATAATAATACACCAATCACATTAAAAGTAACATGACCAATTGCAACTCGTTTCGCATCTTTACTTGCATTTAATCCTGCTAATAATGCAGTAACGCAAGTACCAATATTTGCTCCAAATATAAGCGGAATACCTGCTTCTAAAGTAATGGAACCACCACTTGCTAACGTAATTACAATACCCGTAGTTGCGCTACTACTTTGCACTAATGCAGTAAATACTGCTCCAGCAAAAATTCCTAAAAATGGATTTTCAAAACTAGTAAGTATGTTATTAAATGTAGGGTCAGATCGTAATGGCTTCATTGTATCAGACATTACCTTCATACCGTAGAATAGCAGGCCAAAACCTAAAATAACAAAGCCCAGATGCTTTATAGCATCTATCTTTGCAAAAAGTGACATAATAGAACCCGCTGCAATCAATAAAAGAGCATAATCCGTTATTTTAAATGCAACAATCTGAGCTGTAACTGTGCTTCCAATATTAGAACCAAGAACAACACCAAGAGCTTGAGTAAAACTAAGCAATCCTGAGTTTACAAAACTAACTAGCATTACTGTTGTTGCACTACTGCTTTGAATTACCATCGTAACAAATGCGCCAATAGAAACAGCTATTACACGATTAGAAGTTAACTTTTCTAATATGGATCGCATGCTATCCCCTGCTGTCATTTTCATTCCATCACTCATCATTTCCATTCCATAAAGAAACATACCCAAACCACCTAGGAGACCTGTGATAATAAGAAATAAAGAAATTTCACTATCGCCTGAGTTATTAGCTGCATATAAATAGCTAGATTGCGTAAAAACCAGCATTATTAAAACAAGAACGTATTTTTGATTTATTTTACTTTTCATGTAGTGGCCTTAATAATATATAAATTTTGATTCAATGAAAATAATGATTTTGAAATTAAAATAATTAGCTTCTAAACTTAGTATAAAGCTGAGAAATCATTCCATCTGCCAATCCAACCTGAGGAACAATCATACTATTTGCTCCAGACCATTTCATACATTTCGAGTATATTTTACCTGCATGGACAATTACATCTGCACGATCAGGTCTTAATTCTAGTTTCACGATACGATCATGAAAAGAATAGGGTTTTATTAACTTAATTACACTTTTTATCTCTTTGATGGTAACACTTTTTCCCTTCGCTTTTTTTAATAATGTAAGAATTTTATTTATATTTCCACCACTACCAATTGATTGAATGTTCTCTAATTTTGATGTTTTATCAATAATCCATTTCTTCATCAGGATCCAATCATCTTTTGCTACCTGTTCTTCTAATAACCGAACGGAACCAATAGAGAATGATTTGGAAAAAATAATTTTTTTATTTTTTAAAATAGTTAATTCAGTGCTCCCACCTCCGACATCAACATATAAACAGTGTTGATCTGTTTGTACATACCTATCAATATGCGTGGAAATAATGATGCCAGCTTCTTCTTTTCCAGTAATAATATTTAAATTTATACCTGATTCATTTTTTACTCTTTCAACTAATTCTAATCCATTAGTTGCTTGACGCATTGCCTCCGTAGCGCATGCTTTAAAACTAATCGGCTCATATGCATGAATCAATGAGCTAAATCCCAACATTGTATTTACAAATTTATTACATGTTTCTTCACTAATTTTATTTTCGGTAAATGCATCATGACCCAAACGTAAAGGCATCCGAATCATGGACTCTTTTATAAAAGTTGGGCCATGACCATTTTCAAGAACCCGACAAAAGAATAAGCGCATCGCATTACTTCCAACATCTATTGCAGCGAAACGAATACCTTCTTTCATCAATAGCTAAGACAAAACAAATAATTATATATATATGAAAATATTTTATGCACCGAGGTTTGCATTTAAGAACTTAGCCAACTAAATCTGATGATGAAAGCAAGTAATATAAATGTAATATTATTTATCTTATACTATAAGATTATTACTGAATTAGGCGAGGCTTACCACTAGCAGAATTACGTGTTTTAGATACGACTTTTTTTGGGTTTTTTCTTAAGGCTTTTTGTTCCTTTAAAGGCAGCGCTGCAAATTCTTTACATTCAATAGAACAACACCCATCAAATTTTACTCTACAGCTTTCACATTGAATAAATAATATATGACATGCTTGATTCAGAC
>PBKF01000062.1 GCA_002722105.1 Fidelibacterota bacterium | reverse complement strand
CATTAATATCTAATATTGTTAAGCCAAAATCAATATTTGGCTTAATTGTCTTCATAATGAAATTTTCTCCATCATCACTATGCAACAATTTGACATTAGTATTTATTACACTAAAGTCTGATAGATTAACATTTATTGACATAATTTTTTTAAACGAGTTTCGTTACGTAATATCAAAAGATTCAATTAAAATAAATATGGATTATTCTAAAATAAAATTACTTTCAATAAGTCCATCTATAACATTCTCCCAATCTGCATAAGAAAAATTCAGTTCATTTAATATAGTGTACCTATTCTTTTTGAATCCATACTTTAATGAATCCATCAAGGCCTTACAGACTATACTTTTATTTATTCCTATTTGTTTTAGAGATCGGGAAACAGAAAACTTATCTAATAAAGTAACTATTTTTTCTATATCTAATTTGTGTATGTAACCAAAAATTAAAACCCCTATTGAAACTAATTCACCATGCAAAGGCATAGGCTCGTCACAATATTTTTCTATTTCGTGCGCAAATAAATGTTCGGAACCAGATGCTGGAGCACTATTAACCCAGTCAGTTATATGACAAAGCTGGTTCTGAATAAGAATATAATCATCAACCCATTTTGAAAATTTTTCATTTATATTAATATCATCGAACTTTTGAAAAATATCTAGAATAACATTTTCAGCAAAAAGATTGTAATGGTTATTTTTATTTAAACAGGCCAACCTCCAATCTTCTAAAGCAGTCCAAAATGCCATAAGATCTCCATACCCAGCCATAATTAATCTTTTATTTTTAAGATAAACATGTTCTAAAAAACTGGTATCTACTAAAGCTAAATCAGATGCCTTGCCATCAATAGTTAATTTATATCCGAAGTCCTGAATGGCTGGGAGAGCATGTATTTTGGGGGAAGCATAAACATGACTAGTTAAACTAGTCGGAATGGAAATACAACTTATATCAGTTTTAAAAGAAAGAAACTTTAAAATATCCGCCGTCCTACCACCACCAACTCCGATAATAAATTTAATCCCTTTACTCAGATGAATAATTCTGCTTATATCTTTTCCAGATTTTATTGATTCAATATCTATTACTTTAATATCAGCAGGCATGGAAATATCATTATAAAAGTCCATAACATTATTTATACCGCTTGAATCAAAAATAAATAAAGACTCTCTATGATCTTTTGAAAAAAAATCAGCTAAAATAGCATTACCAGATACAATATTTACATTGTGTCTCTTATCGTAATTTATATTAAAGGAAGATATTAAATTATTTGCAATTGTAATTTTATTTTTATGAAAAGTACTTTCCATGGCATCAAACAATTGCTCACAAATTAAATTTTTTTTTGATAGAGATACGTTAGATTTTTCTCTAAGATAGTTTACTTTTTCTAGAAAATATTTATAAAGATGAATATCTCTATAAATTTGGTCATTTCTAGTAAGAAATAAATCAATTTTATTAAAATTTAAAATGGAATTAGTGAATGTTATTATAAAGAGTTAGTTTATATTAGTAATGCTTAAAAATTACCTCAAAAAGTGATGCTTCTTTGGGGAATGGCTTTTTCTGAGCTCTTATTAACCAATTTTCACCCAATAGACTTTCAAAATTAAAAAATTTAAATAGATTTATTACAAACTTAGGAAATTTATAAGTATTATATGGTTTATATTCAAAAAATTCTCCCATCCTTTTTTTACTCAGCTCTAGATTTTTAAAATCTTTAAATAATTTTTTTACTTGTCTTTTCGTATAGACTCCTGTTTTAGGAGAATTTCCATGTACCTCAGATGCATCATTATAAACTTTTTGCCAGCTAAAACCATATCTAAAAAATTTCCCTAATAAAATTCCACTTATCAAACATCGCTTGATATAATGTTTCCAGCCTCTTGCATAAAGCATTATAATTGCAGTGCCATCATCTTTTAAAACTCGATACACCTCTTCAATAGCTTTTTCGGTATTTGGAGTATGATGTAAAACACCAAAAGACACTACCAAATCAAATTTATTATTATCAAAAGGTAATTTTTCCGCATTTGCTACTTTTAATTCAGAATATGGTAGGTTTCTTAACTCTAGGTTTAATTTAGTAAAATTTATTTGATCCTCATTTAAATCTACACCAGTTACGATAGAACCATTTTTTGCATATTCAACCAGGTCAGTTCCTAGACCACAACCTATTTCTAGAACTTTCTCTCCACTATGGAATTCAAATTCCATAAGATCAGCTAAATACTCATAATAAACCTTATATCGTTTCATTGAAATTTCATTGAACCAAGCTAATGTAAGAGGCGTCTTTTTTGAATACCATTGCTGGGGTACATTTTTACCCTTCCAGTAATCTTTTACTTCATCGAGTTTAGTCATTATTTTCCTTCTCATTAGATTTTCTATTTCTGCGGTTAATTAAAATATTATTTATGAGTGTTGAAGACGTACCCTCTGTATAAGGAAAATATACAATATCTACTCCAATAATTTTAAAATCCTTTTCAATTATTTTCCATTTAGCTGTTCCTTTCCAATCATCTCCGACAAACATTACATCAAATCCCAATTTTTCCCAAGCAGCCATTTTATCCATTGATACTTGAGGTACTACATTGTCGACATACTCTATACTCTTTACAATCTCTGCCCTATCCGCAAAAGATATAACAGGTTCTTTATGTTTATAAGAAACTAATTCATCAATAGTGACGCCAACTATAAGTTTTTCACATTTATTTTTTGCTCTTTTTAAAAGTTTAAGATGCCCTATATGAAATAAATCAAATACTCCAGTTGTATAACCTAATTTATACTTTTCTCTCTTGTTATTATCTCTAGTCAAGAAACTTTTCCTTAAAATTATTTATATTAAACATCAACCATGAATCCATTGCTGTTTCTTTTTCTGGTGTATCTGGAAAAACTGAATCAAGCGGCACTGGAAATCCAACTTTTTTCCTATTAATAATTTCAGATGGAAGTAAATCAGCAAAAATACTTTTTAAAGGTTCTTTAAAACTATCTCCCATTTTCCATTTAAAAGGCGTTCCAGCTAGCAACTCTACTAGTCTATGATCAACAAATGGAACTCTAGCCTCCACACTACACAGCATAGTAGAATTATCTAATCTTCTTAACAAGCCCTGTAAATGATGTATCTGGAAATAATAAGCAATCTTATCTAGCACACTATCTCCATCAATACCCTCTAAAGCAAAATCAATTATTTCATTATCAATATCACTACCATAACAATAATATTTATCAAAATCACTGAGATTTAAAACTTTTGCTGAGTTAGCCCATTTAAAAATTCTATCATATCCCCAAAACAATTCATCTGCGCCCTCTCCAGATAAAACTACTGTATTTTTAATTTTAACTTGCTTTGTCATCAAGTAAATCAAAACTTCATTTGGAACAGATAATGGCTCTCTTCTTTTTCTAATCATCCATTTTGCGGTATCTAGATATTCCTTTTTACCGACGACTATCTGATGATGATTTGATCTTATATTCTCATTGGCAATATTGCTCCACTCAAATTCATTTAGTTCTTTAAACCCGACAGTCCAAGAATCATCAGGTCTTAATAATGCAGTTAAAATAGTACTGTCTAATCCACCACTTAAATAAGCTCCAACAGGTACATCCGACCTTTTCCTTAAACGTACAGAGTCCTCAATCAACCACCTTAAATTTTCTTCATCAGGCTTATCTTTTTGAATTATTTTAAAATTCCAATATTGTTTAAATTGATAATTATGTAAAAAATATCCAGGCGGAAATATTTTAATATCTTTAAAAACCGTATAACCTTTTATAGTCATTCTCAATTTTTTATATTGCCTCAAACCAAAATTATCAAATTCTGAATCTTCTAAACTGAGAAGGGAAGAAATTTCACTAGAGAAAATCCATTTATTACCAATGTTTCTATAATATAATGGTTTAATACCCAAACGATCTCTGGCAACAAAAAAATTTTTATTTTTTAAATCATATATCACAAATGCAAACATCCCATTGAAATAATCCAAACATTTTGGTCCATATTTATCATACATAGACAATAATACTTCAGTATCGGACTTGGTTTTTACATCTAGCTTATGTTCAATAATAAGTTCTTTGTAATTATAAATTTCACCATTATATACCATCAAATAATTTCCCAGCTTAAATGGCTGATTTGACCTGGGATCAAGATCAATGATAGCTAATCTATTTTGTCCTAAAAAAGTATTAGTTTCTTCGTTAAAATAGCTTCCAGTATTATCTGGACCACGGTGAACCATTAAACCTAAAGACTTTATATAGTCAGCCTTATTATGATTATTATTAAAAGATGCTAAAATACCACACATGATAATCTTATATTTTCCCTAAAAGCACTATAAATTATTTTTTAGAGAGAAGAATTCTAAATAATCTTTTTAATTCAATATATAAATAGGTTGGTTCTGTAAGATATACGTCTTTTTTCATAATCAATCTATTCAACACTCTTTTATAATGTGCAACTTTAGGAGAATTAAAAAAACTGTTTGATACATTAGAAATTTCAGGCGCGGGATTGATTCTATAACTTTGGTTTGATTTAATTTTTTGACAATTAGAAAAATGTGAAGTGAAAACTTTTGATAATGGGTCATCTAAAATCTCAATACGCACAGGAAATTTTATAAATGTAGTAGTGTAAATATTTTTAAAATTAATCACCTTAAATTTTTTCTTTTTTAATTTTGAATTAAATTGCTCATAACCAGAACCTATAAATATCATATTAATTTTTGGATAAATTTCATATAAAGCCTCTAAAACTATTTCATAAAAATATGATTCACCAAAATTAATTACATAACAGTCTTCAGAAATTATATCAGAAAGATTACTCTTTGTTTTTAATTTATTAATAAGTTTATTTTTTAAAAAAATAATAGATTTAGATTCCATAGCAGAGAAAATTTTTCTAAAGCTAATTAATTGATTCTCATATTCTTTTAAGTTAGCCAAGTTTACTTCTTCATAAGGGTCACTATCAAAATTATATAATTCCTCATGTTTATTCTCATGTTGAATAATATATTTAAAATCATGTTTTCTTAAGGACGTAATTCTTTCAGCCTGCATTGAAAATCTAGCATCGCTTCTTATTATACGGGTCTTCCAAAAATCATCATCTTGACCATTAATTAGAGGAATCAAAGATTTACCAAAAAAGTCTACTGATTTTGGTTTCGGCTTATCAATTCCTAAAATATCTAAGATTGTTGGCATTATATCTTCACAACTAGTTTGACAATTAATTTTCGCTTTTGGCGATCCAGGGTAGCTTATAATGAATGGAACGTTTATGTTATCATCAGTTAAAATTATATCATGAGGTAAACCAACCTGTTTTAAGTCAACTCCATCAGAGATTAACCCTCTTTTTGGATCTGGATAACCATGGTCAGAAGTTAGAATAAAGATACTGTTTTCTAGATGTCCTTCTGTTTTTAGTTTCTTATGAAGATTTGAAACTTCATTTGAAATATTTGGATCTCTTCTAGCATTGTACCATAAAAGGTAGAAATTAGGTTCCTCAGGTTTAGATTTAAACAAGTTATTGAAAACACTGGTTACCTCACTATTTTTCCAGCAAACTGTGGAATGCTTAAGATGTGGATCCCAAAATTTTCTATCTACTAAAGTTACAAGATCAACTAACTTTTCTCTAGATGCTCTTGCATTTAAGATAGCATGATTATTGTACCCTTTATTTTCTAAAATCTTACTTAAAGACCAAAATAAATTATTGTCAAATCTAAAGTCAATGTAATTACCTGCAATGTAATATGATGGAATGCTACTTAAAGAAGTACTAATCGACATAACAGAACTAGGAGCTGAAACTATCATTTTCTGAAATGAGACGTAGTCTTTTTCAAGCTCATACATTATATCAAGCTTATCTCTGTCATCTTTACCAGTTCGATAATTTCTGACGCAATCAACCACAACCCAGTATATGTTCATTTTTTTCATTTATCTCATCAAAAATCTAAAATTATATTCAATTCGTATTAGAAGTACTAAAAGGAATTAATAATTATTGATTAAAAATTATATAGTATGTTATAGAAATTAATTTCCTACTATAACAAATAATAATATAAATAATTCTGTATCCGTAGAGGCCAAAGTTATCGCAACTTTTAAACTGCTATTTATTATTTCTAATTGAAATTATAATTTATACCAATATTATTTTCGATAATTGATAATATTACATTGAGCAACTATTTATAAACAAAAAACTCGATATTTTTCATATCGAGTTTTTTGTATTTCTATTTGTTTCTATTTTCTATTCTAGAAACTAACACCAAGACTCAGATTGTAAGTCGTTCCTGCCCCATAAAATCCACCAGAACCTTGTCTATAATCAGCAAAATATTCTGTATCTGTAAGATTCATCATATGAAAACCTATTGTAAGAGGAACTGGTAACATATCACCAGTATTATAGCTTAGGTGTAAGTCTATGGTATTATATGCCTCTATTTGGAAATGATTATTTAAAGGCTCATCCATGTCCGCAGGGTCATAGTCTGCGTAGTGCTTATCAAAAAGTTTAAAAACAGGGTTAACAACTAATCCGAACGGTGCTAGGTATCTCGCACCAAGAACTACCTGTGTCTGCGGTGCATCTCCAACAGGTAAACCACCAGCATAGATTTCAACATCATATGCAGGACCTGATCTATCATAATCAGAGGTTACTGATGCAATTACATCATTTTCCCATTCCCAATTTCCAAGAGCCAATATGCCATAGACATCTAAATCTCCATCCATTAGGCCTAAACGACTTTCAACCTCTATACCACTGTGGATTGCATTTATACCCTCTATGTTGTATATGAGATCATTGGCGGTTTTAACCAGCTGCTTATTCTGCCAATATGTATTATAGAAATTTACATTCAATTTATATGCCATATTTTGCCCAAATAAGCTAAGACTTGGGTTGACATAACCAAGACCTAGTTCTACTGAGCTTATATCTTCATTTTTTGCCTCAGGATTGACAGTATTATTGTAGTTTAGGTAAACACTTCTAAAATTTGGAGCAATTGATAAAGCACCAGCATTAAAGAAGACGTTTATATTATCATTAACATTGTAATTAGCACCTACCTTAACAGCACTGCCTGGATAATCAGCTTTTTCTGATTTTTGCTCACCTGAGTCATCCGTGTAATTGAAGAAATCTTCACGCTGATAGGATGTATTCGAGCCAGCTGCACTTAGAAACGCTGTAAGAGCATCAAGAGTATATTCAGCTTGCACAAAACCACCAAACCATGAGTTGTAACCTATATTATGATAGGCAACTTTATCACCAACTCTCTTTACCTTGTCAGCATTTGAGGCATCATTATCATCACTAAAATCAACATAATAATCACCACCGAGCAAGTTTACAACTTCTCTGTAATGCACTCCTTTATATGACCTAGCATCTATTCCAGTGGTTAAATTTAAATTTGGAATAAGTTCATCATATTTAATAGTGGATATGATTCCGTACCAATCATGGTGATTTACAGAGGCCCTAACAATAGCTTTAGATCGGTATTCACCAGCTATATAATCAGCATCGCCAACTCCATTCGAGCCATCTGCATCCCAGTCACTTCGATTCCAAGCAATCAGCTTATCCCATTCATACAGACCATTTTCATCATGAGGAGGGTTGATATATTTAAAGTAGGACACCTCACCATCAGTACCAAAATCTGCATTACCTAAAAAATCTCCTCGACTATTTAATGGACCAGTTCCACCCCCTCTTCCATTTGAACCATAGAGAGTAGAGCTAAGCGACATTTGATTGTTAATTTTCCAGAAATGATTAAGATTATATACAGGTTTGTGGTAGTAATTTGTTCTGTTATTAATTATCCACTTATCACCAACCTTTTTTGTATGCTGAATACCTCCAAAAAGCGCATCTGATATTCCATCTAATGACTCATCAGTCCCCATTTTTATAGTCTCAGCATTTTCAGAGCTAACATAACCCCATCCACTACCTCTTCCACCGGTATTTACCTGACGAAAATCATCACCACCATATTCTGTAGCGTATCCATCAAAACTCGCCCAGCCTTCTTGGTCATAGATGTTATCACCATCTCTCTGCCCGTGTTGTTGCGGAGCGCCAAGTATTGTAGCATCAAAAGAATGATCCCCAAAAGTCTTACTCGCAGTTAAAAAATAAGAATATGCATCTGTCCATGTTCCATCTACCCAGCCATTACCTGTTTTCCTCTGCAGAAGAGCTGTCACAGCAAAACCATTGTCCATTAACCCGGTTGAATAATTAAAAGTTGTCTTAAAAAAACTATCGTTACCAATTTCTTGCTTAAAACCATAGCCCTTTTCCATATCAGCAGCGGAAGATTTTACATTTATCGTTCCACCCACTGATGCAACTGCCAAATTAGATGCACCCAGACCTCTTTGAACTTGGACGTTGGATGTCACATCAGCCATTCCATCCCAATTCGACCAATATACCCATCCATTCTCCATATCATTAACTGGTACACCATTAATCATAATAGCCATATTCCTCTGGTCAAAGCCTCTAATAGAAACCCTAGAGTCACCAGCGCCGCCACCAAGCATTGAAGCATACGCACCTGGGACCTCATTAAAGATCATGCTTAAGTCCCTAGATGCAAGTCTGAGTTCTAGTTCTTCTTTAGATACATCAGAGAAAGCGACAGGAGTTTCTCTAAATTTTGCTACTGGAGCAATAACATCCAGAGCATCGAGCTCAATTAATTTTTGAGACAGAGTAAAATTGACTGTTTCAGTGTCCGCATATGAAGTTTGGTTTTCATAGCCTATCATTGATGCGGTAATACTACTACCAAGGTCAACACCTTCAATGGTAAAATTACCTTCTTCATCAGTGGCTGCACCTAAATCTGTTTCATCTACGACTACATTCGCACCTGCTAGAGGTGATCCCGAATCGTCTGTTACAGTTCCAGATACAACTACGGATGAAGTTTCACTTTCATCGCTAAAATCATCTTGAGCTAGAATAAAAGTGCCAAGAATAAATGGTATCACTAGTGTAAAAACGTTACGACTTACTTTCATTTATTACTCCTTATATATGGGTATTTAAGATTATTCTGTATTAATAATTAGAACTTATAATATCACGTAAGTGGTATTACTATCAATTTAAAATTATACAGAAACTACTAATTTATACAATGTATTTTTATTAGCTAAATTAGCAAATAAAAATCATCGTATTTTTAAATGATAAATTTAAAGATGGCAAACATTAATACAATCAGTTCCATACACAAAATTAGAAATAATGTTTCTTAGTAGAAGAACTTTAGCCTCTTCGAATAACACAATTCAGGAAATGCCTTTTCATTTTTTTGTCGAAAACAAAGTTTGACATTAATGAAAATAGATTATGAAATCGTAATAATTGGTGCAGGCGTTATAGGACTAGCAATTGCAAAAAGCCTTGTTGATACAAAAAATAAATCAGTACTTATAATTGAAAAGGACGAAACATTTGGAAGAGGAATATCGAGCAGAAATAGCGAGGTAATTCACTCTGGTATCTATTACCCAAAAGGATCATTAAAACAAAGATTATGCCTAGAGGGAAGACGATTATTATATGATTTCTGTAATGAAAATAATATTTGGCATGATAAATGTGGGAAATTAGTTGTTGCACAAAAAAATGAAATTAGTCATTTAGAAAATCTATTTTATCAGGCATTAGCTAACGGTATAAGGGGCGTAAAAGAAATAGATCACAAGACCATTAAAATAATAAATGAAAATATATCGGCATACAAAGGATTATTGATTAAAAGTACAGGAATAGTTTCAGTACATGATTACATGGCTTCTCTTTATAACATCTCAAGCACATATGACCATGATTATTTATTTAAGTCATCATTAATTGATGTGCATCAGAGAGATAGAGGCTATGAATTAATAATAGATAATCCCTACAATGAAAAAGAAATAGTAAATTGCGAATTAGTAATAAACTGCGCTGGTCTAAAAAGTGACTTAGTGTCAAAAATGATTCTAGGTAATAATTTAACATGTCCAGAAATTAAATATTCGAAAGGTTGCTATTTTAAGCTGTCATCAAAATGGAAAAATCAATTTAATCATCTGATATATCCAATTCCAGATTATTTAAACCAAACTCTTGGAATACATCTTACAATTGATAGAGACCGCCTAGCAAAACTAGGACCAAGTGCGGAGTGGCTAGAGATAAAAGAAGAAGATTATACTGTTAGCCCCGATTTAATAAAAGAATTTTATGAAAAAGCAAGAATCTATATCCCTGAGTTAAGCGAAGAGGATTTATCTCCTGATTATGCAGGAATAAGACCTAAGATTCATTCGAGAGAAAATAAATTCAACGATTTCTATATAAATGATGAAAAGAAAAATGGTTTTCCTGGATGGATAAACTTGATTGGGATAGAGTCACCTGGAATAACCTCTTCACTAGCAATTGGTAAAATGGTAGCAAAAATGGTTAATTAATATTCAATACTACATTATTAGTTTTTAACATTCAAAATCCAAATAATTAGAAGAAAAATTTTTCAGACTTCTTATAACTAAATTATTTAACTAGTATATCAAATTTTTTAAATTATAAACTTTTTATAAACTAATTATCCATTTTTATTAAATTTTTAAAAACTAAATCAGATATATGATTGTCTATTTTGAAAATTCATTATTTACATATTGTTTAAATTTTGTTTATTAATTAATTTATACCTTAAAAATCATGACGAGGTATTGAATTGATAAAAAAAAATAATTTATTTATTAACCTAATATTTATCTTATCTGCTCATATTTTGTTTGGGCAAAGCAATATAAACGAAATGAAAAGATTAATCGAGCAATCCGGTTTATCTAATGAGGAAATAAAAAGACTAATAGAAGACAATATCGATTCCGATATTTCTTTTGATCAAAATGTTATTGAAAAATCTAAGATCGACCAATCTATAAATGAAGATATCATTCCAGATCTTAAGAAGACAATTGAACTAGATAATAGCTTAAATGAAACTGAACCTTTAAAAAATTCTGATCGTGATAGTGTTATTGAAAAAATTATCATGAGCGAAATTAAACAGAATGAAAAATTGATTGATATTTCAAATCAAAAAATGGATTCAATTATAGACTCAATAAAAGAATCAGAAGATAAAATAATTCTAAAGGAAGAATATTTTGGTTACTCTACTTTCTCAAGTGATCCAACAATTTTTCAAAGCTCCTCTGATTTAGCTGCTTCACCTGATTATATCATTGGCCCAGGTGATGAAATCATTATAATGTTATGGGGTGAAACTGAAGACATGTCGGAATATATTGTTTCTAGAGATGGATATATTTTCATACCAAATATAGGGCAAGTCTTTGTTAATGGGTTAGATCTTGCTGGTCTCGAAAAAAAATTAAAAAAAATACTTCAGAAAGCTTATTCAAGCCTTTCATCGAGTAATAATAACCCATCTACCTTTTTTGATGTTAGCCTAGGATCAATAGTCTTGAAACCAATTAGGGTTTTCGTGATGGGAGAGGTAGACCAACCAGGCGCCTATGAAATGAGACCTTCAACATCACTCTTTACCTCCCTTTATTATTTTGATGGTCCAAAAATCTCGGGCTCACTTAGAGATATTAAGCTTATCCGAAAAGGAAAAGAAATAGGGTCAATTGATTTTTATAATTTTTTACTTACGGGTAAAAAATTAGATGATATTCAATTACAAGATAATGATGTTGTTTTTATTTCACCTCGACAAAAGACTGTAAAAATAATAGGTGAAATTAGAAGGAGTTCAATTTTTGAGTTAAAAGAAAATGAATCTTTTAAGGATTTGAAAAAAATCTTTGGAGGGTTTTTATCAACAACATACATGAAAAGAGTGCGCTTAGATAGAATATTGTCCATAGAAGATCGTATAAAATTTGGAAAGGATAGAGAACTTATTGATATCGACTTTAATGATTTAATGCTGACAGATAGTGATATTGACATATTTGATGGAGATATAATTACATTTTACAAAATAACAGATGAACAGCATAAAGTTGTTACGATTAATGGTCCCGTTAAAAGGCCAGGTAGTTATTCTATCGGAAAAACATTAAAAGTATCTGAATTGCTAAAAAAAGCAGACGGTTTTATTAATGATGATGTTTACAAAGAAAAAATTGACATAATCAGACAGCGTCCTGATGCAAGCCAAACCTTAATTACGGTCAATCTTGATTCTGTAATGATAAATAATCCGAATCATGACATTACTTTATTATCCAATGACCAAGTACGAATATATTCTTTTTCTGATATGATTTATAGTGATGATATTAGTATAGAAGGCTATGTATTGGACCCTGGCTTAAAAGAATATAGAAGGGGCATGACTATTTTTGATTTGATATTTCTTGGCGGGGGATTTGAGAATATTGATAGATTAAATAATACATATATGGAAAGAGCAGATTTATTGAGAATTATGCCAGATAAGTTAGATCTTGAATTAATCTCTTTTAATCTTGACTCGGTATTATCTGGTCATAGTATTGCCAAAGAAGAAATAAAAATGGGAGATAAAATTACCATTTATTCAAAAGAACAAATTCTTGGAACAATTCCAGATTCAGTTGAAATCGATGGTTTCATAAAATCACCAGGCAAGTATCCCTATGCTGAAAATATGACGGTTAGTGATTTGCTTTTCTCAGGATCTGGTCTTGATGATTCATCATTCTTTAATGATATATTCTTAGGAAGAGCTGATTTAATTAGAATGGACCAGGTAAAAAATACAAGAAGAATTATATCGTTAAACCTAAAGGACTTTAATATAAATAATGAGAATAATATTAGAATGATGCCTGGTGATAGGTTGGTATTATATTCCAACTCGCTTTTTCAAAATTTGAATAGAGAAGTTTCCATTTTTGGACAAATTAATAATCCTGGTTTTTATGAACTTTATGAAAACATGAAATTAGGCGATTTGATATTATTAGCTGGAGGTTTTTTGAATAGTAATAAAAGTGTAAGGATTGAAATTTCGAGTATAAATAACAGTAAGAAGGACGCAAAAATTATTGCGGATGTAAATGCATATGATTTTGTTAATTCAATAGAGACATTTTCTGACTTTAGTAAATCAATTCTGAATTATAGATTAAAAGCTAATGACCAGATATCAATATATTCCTCTGAGATTATAGAGTACGAGAGTGTTAGTTTAGGTGGCGAGGTTTATTATCCAGGTAATTATACATTGCAAAGTAAAGATGAAAAACTAAGCTCTCTAATTAAACGAGCGGGTGGAATAACAGATTACGCAAACCCAGATGCATCTATTTTAATTCGTAATAATGAGGAAATTAAAATTAGATTTTCTGAACTTATCAAATCGCCTAGGTCAAAATTTAATATTAGTTTAATTGGAGGTGATTCAATATTTGTATCACCTAGAACAAATATAGTAAAAATAATTGGACAAGTAAGTTCACCTGGAACTTATCAATACATTAGAGGATTTAAATTAGATGACTATATTAAACTCGCTGGAGGTTATTCAAAGAATGCAGATAAGTATTCTACATTTATTAGTTATCCAAATGGCGCTTCAAAAAAAATAGGATTTCTAAAATTTAGCCCAAAAGTTATGGATGGATCGATTATTACAGTTTTATCAGAAGACGAAACAGAACCATTTAGTTTTACAGAATATGTAACTAACATAACACAAATTTATGCAGATTTGATTCAAGCTTATGCTGTAATTGCTGTCTTGGGCCGTTAATTAATTTTAATTAAAAATAATTCAACTTTATTAATGTAAGAAAAGCTATGACTTTTAAAGAAATGCAAAAAATATTATCTGAGCAATTAGATATTGTCCACTTAGCAGATATAGCACGAGAATTATCGGTTACGCCCCAAGTTATTAATAACTGGAAGAATAGAGATAAAGTACCATATAAATACGTAAAAATAATTAGGGCAATTGAAAAAGAAAATGCATCTGGAGAAGATATTAATGATGACAATATAAATTTGCTTAAATCTTTATGGAAAATGAATTCTGATTCCAGTCTATCATTAGATGATACAAATATAAAAGATGATATAAAAAATATTATCTTATTTGTATATAGTATAGTATCAAAAAATTATAAATTTATTCTTCTATTTAATAGTGTAATTGTGTCATTTACAATTATATATGTCCTATACATTGCACCAGTAGTCTTTCATTCAACAGTTTCGATAATTCCATACAAAGGAGGAAATAATAATAAAATTAGTGGTATTGCTTCACAGTTTGGAGTAAACCTTGGGGCATCATCCGATACTGATATTGGATCCGCTAACCTTATACCTGATCTTATCTCTTCACAGACCTTACAATTTGCAATGTTAGATAGAAAGTTTAAAACCTCTAAGAATTCCCAAAAAATCACTCTCCTCGAACATTATTATGGTGAAAATGATGATTTTTTGAATAATAAGAGTTTTTATAAAAAAAAGGGTGTGGAAGAATTGAACTCAAAAATATCAGTTGTAAAAAATCAATCAAATGATCTTATGAAAATCACTGTTAAGGCAGATGAAAGTAAACTAGCAGCTGATATTGCAATGGCTGTAGTTGAAGAACTGGATAAAATACAAAGACGTATTACACTCTCAAGAGTAAAAGAAAAACTTTCATATATTTCAGACAGAATGGAAAACATTAGTCTTGAACTAATTAAAGAAGAAGAAAAATTAAGAGATTTCAGACAAAGTAACCGAAATATAGCTGGTTCGCCCAGTTTATTACTTGCTGAAAATAGAATTATAAGAGAAGTTGGATCTCTTAATCAAATATATACAACATTAAAAAGCCAATATGAAATTACACGAATTGAAGAGATTGGAAGAAGTACATTAATTCAAGTAATTGACAAAGCTCAAGTACCGATTTACAAATCTAGTCCAAAAAGAAGAAGAAGCGTTCTTTTAGCAGGTATTTTGAGTTTATCCTTAAGCTTACTCATCATTTATTTACGAAACTTTTATCTTGAAATGTTCAGTAACTATGATTCGTTAAAGTGAAAAAAATTAATTATGATAAAATGATGTGACATAACGTAAATGTATCAAGAGCAGATGTCAATAAAATTAATAAATGTTATTTCTTTATTTAGCGGGAATGCCTGGGAATCGAACCCAGCTCTCAAAATTAATCTGAGACATCGGCTTTGAAGGCCGTGGAAAGCACCAGCTACTCAATCATTCCCCATATTATTTTCCAATAGGCCGATAAAGAACTCTATAATTTATACCTATTTTTGACTTTATATCTTTTCCGACAAGCTCAGCTTGTTTCTTTGATTTATATCTATTTATTCTTACTGCATATAGGATTTTCCCATTTGATTCTATATCATTGATAGATACATCATATCCCAATTGGGAAATCTGTAACTTTATCCTGTTGGCATTACTTTTAGTGCTAAAAGCACCCACTTGAATAACATACGAACCCAATGATTTAGGCGCTTTTTTATTAAAGTCAAAAACTTGAGCTAAAGGTCTATTTTTTTCTACTTGTCTTTCATCACCTAAGTCTACTCTAGGAAACATACTTTTTATAATTAAGCCATAATAGCGAGCTGAATCTGCTTCGCCTATAGCATTAAAACTATTTATCATTAGATTTGTTGCTCTCTGTATATCGGCAAATCTTGGATATTTTATCGGTATATTTTTTAATAACTTTGAGGCTTGAGTATACAGTCCTCTTGCATAAAAGTATTCACCGATTTTCATAGCAGCATATGGCGCATATATAGTATCTGGATATTTTTTAATTATTTCATTATATATGCCTATTGAAGTTTTTCCATCTTCTGTCATTAGTGCTTTTATGTATGTAACCCCTGGGTTATTTGGGTATTTTGAAATAAGCTCTGGTAAATTCTCTAAAACACCTTCAGTTTTACCTTCATCAATTAGAGATAGATACAAATCAATGTTTTGTCCATAGGAATAAGAAATTAGTAATAGGTAAAAAAGAAGAAATTTAATCATCAATGTTTTCTATTTGGTTTAAAATATCATCTATTTGGTGTCCTAATTCAGTAGGAGTTTGAATTGACAGTGAGAGTTTTAACTTCATTAATAGTATAGAAATTTTAGGATCCCCATTATTTATTATACCCTCAACTAATTTTATCGCAGCCTGATCCTCACCTTTTTCATTCAGTACATTAGCTAATCTTAATGAACCAGCAATATTTGTTGGATCATTTACCAATACTTTTCGATAAAATTTTTCAACTTCACTATAACGTCCAAGATCAAACAATGCAGACTCGATATTATCAAAAACCTTATGAGAATTTTCTGGAGATAGATTTACAAATTTTTCCCAGCACTCAACTGCCTTAACTAAATCTCTATTTGCCATTCTTATCTCGCCGAGATATTTATAAGGAAGCCCAAATTCAGGCGCCTGTTTTATTGCATTATTCAAAAGTGATTCAGCTGCTGTAAATTCATTTCTCTTTATTTTTTCCTCACTTCTAAATATCAAAAATTTCGCTAATTCTTCATTGTCATGATTACCTGTTATCTTTTGCAATCTTTTCGCTTTATCCTCTGCATAATCCCAATCTTTTATCTTCTCTCCAAGATTTAACAGAAATGATAATGCCCACTGATTTTGTTTATCAATTATTAGTATTTGTTCCGCCTCTCTTTTTGATTTTTTTAAATTTCCTATAGCTTCATAGTCCATAGCCAGTGATTTATAGATTTCTATCTGGATGTTCTGGTCTAAATTTGGCCGAACAGTAAGCATCTGATGTATTTTCAATGCACGTTGTGGGTCATCACTTCTGAGAATGCTACCAAGTTGCAAATATGCATCAACATGGCCAGAATCTTGCTTTACAATATCTTTCAATAATCTTATAGCCTTATGCTTATCAGCTCTGAGCATCGCATTTAATGCATCTGTGAATAAAGAATCAGTCTTTTTTTGTTTTTTGGGCTTATAATTAAAAAAAATCCAAATGCCGGCAGCCATTATGATTACTACAGCAGCAAAAATAATATAGAATAAATTCAATATTAATAATCCCCATCCTCAGACTCATAAATACCCTCATCTATAGCAACATTTCTTAGATCATTAAGTTCTTCAGTTAGAATTCGATTTTTATTTTGCAGGCTTTTGATTTGATTTTTATTAGAGAAGATAAGAAAAATAGATGTCAAGAATCCCGAAATCACACCAAATAATAAAGTAAAAAGAAGTACCACATTTAAATAAGAATCTTGGATGCTATAATTAATGAAATGGATATCTACTCGTTCAACAGAATTCTGTGTCATAAATATAATAATTATAAGATTAAATAAAATTAATAAGAATACCTTAAATAGATGCATTATGCTGCCTTTGCCTTGTTCATTATTTTTCCATGCAATGTTATATCTTTAGATTGCGTAATTAAAACTGGAACAATATCCTTAATCTTGGTGTTCTCCTTATCAAAAATTACCCATTTATTTGAATCTGTTCTACCAGCCCATTTCGATGAATTCCTTTTACTTTCTTTTTCTATGAGCACATTTTCAATTTTCCCTATAAAGTTCTGATTTCTTAGTATTGTGTGAGATTTTTGCAATGAGATTACCTCCTCTAATCTAATTTGCTTCACATTTTCTTTAACCTGATCTTCATACTCTATGGCTTTAGTCCCCTTTCTTGGAGAATATTTAAAAGTGAATGCAGAGTCAAACCTTATTTGCTCCATTACATTAATAGTCCTTAAAAAATCTTCATAAGTTTCGCCAGGAAAACCAACAATTATATCTGTGCTTATACCAGCATTAGGTAATTTTTTTCTGATATTTGTAGCAAGTTCAATGAAATGGTTACGAGTGTATGTTCTATTCATTCTTTTCAAAATTCTATTTGAACCTGATTGTAGTGGGAGATGAATTGAATTACAAATATTATCATAATTACTCATAACATCTAAAAGTTCTAATGATATATCCTGTGGATGAGGAGAAGTATATCGTATCCTTTTGAGACCAGAAACTTTTGCAACACTTTCTAGTAACTTAGAAAAATTTTTACCTTCATGATTGTAAGAGTTTACATTTTGACCAAGCAATGTAACCTCTGAAAATCCATTATTTACTGCATTCTTCACTTCATCAATAATGCCCTGAATACTTCTACTTCTTTCTCTGCCTCTAGTAAATGGTACGATACAAAATGTGCAAAACTTATCACAGCCTCTCATAATTGTGATCCAAGCATTGACCCCTTCTTTACGACTGGGAAAAAGATCATCATACACTTCGAATCTTGATAGTTGTGTATCAACAAGGCTTTTCTTATTAGCCTTATGCCGTGATAATAATTCGGGCAATTTTCTGTAGGAATCAGGACCTAGAACAATATCAACATAGGATTTATTTTCAAGTATATCATGTTTTAAACTCTGCGCCATGCAGCCTAGGACACCAATAATCATTGATGGTTTGTTTTTTTTCAATAGGTTAAATCTACCCAAAAGAGAGTGAACCTTATCTTCAGCATGTTCTCTAATTGAACAAGTGTTAATAAATAATAAATCAGCATTATCAGGACTATCAATAGATTGATAACCTTCTTTAATTAACAAAGATTCTACTAACTCAGAATCAGACACATTCATTTGACAACCGTATGTCTGAATATGGTAAGTCTTTCTCAATGAGTTTTTTCTTTAATTTATTTAATTACCCGCTTCAGAAAAAAAGTAATCAAGAGGATTTTTTGGGGTTCCACGATAATGGACTTCATAATGTAAATGAGGTGCAGTAGATCTTCCAGTATTTCCAGTCTCACCAATAACATCACCTCTTTTTATTTTCTGTCCATGCCTTACAAAGATTTTTGAAAGATGTGAAAAAGTCGTAGTATACCCTGATGCATGTTCTAGTTTGATATGATTCCCAAAACCACCAATATAATATGCCCTTTTCACTAAGCCATCAGCAGGTGCAAATATAGGTGTCCCCGTTGGAACTGCAAAATCTTGCCCCTGATGAAAACGCCTCACATCATCAATCGGATCTTGTCTATAACCAAAACTTGAGTTTAAAAACCCCCCCGCGACAGGTCTAATTGAGGGTATATTGCGAATACGAGATATATCACTTTTTACTCTTTCATATATTTTTTCATAACTGGCTAATTCAAAGTTAACCTGCCTAGATAGTTTTTCTATATCCAGATGAAGTTCTGAAATTTCTTTGCTGACAACTGGAGCTAAATTATCTAGGATATTTGGATCATTAATGGTGACTCCACCAATACCTAACTTTCGAATATCCTTATCCACATTAGGCATTCCAGCATATGTTCGCACCGCCCTATCCTTCTCTTCAATTTCTAAGATTTGTTGATCTAACTCTTTAAGCCTCGATTGTATTTCATCAATATTATCAACAACTGAAGCATAATTAGATTTGAATTCTTTAAGCCTCTTATCATACAGGACTTTACTAACATAATCAGCACCCATCACTAAAAAGGATCCTAGAACAACTAGCGAGACAGAAACCAGAACCAATACTTTTGCATTACTAAAATGCAATTGTTTGATATCACTTTCGCTTTCAGTGTGTAAAATATATTTTCGCTTCTGAAACATTTATTTTTTAATTGAATTTATTAGACCAAATTCGCTGATATTACGTAGAATATACACTAGCAAACAACCGCTTTATTGTATGTTATTCTTCCTCCGCCTGTCCAATATTATTTTGGTAATTTTGTTTAAAACCTATCTCATCATCTTCAATACCATAAGCTTTCTTTATATCAGCTATATTATTGTTCTTTAAATCAATTTCAACATTTCTATTATTTACTTTTTTGATTATCTCAAAAAATTCAGTATTCCCTGTGAAATTAACCATGTTATCATCTTGAGCATAACGATGAACTAATTTGCCAAGTTTTTCATAATCTTTTGTTCTCTCTTTTTCAAGCTGCATAATCTCAATTTTAATTTTTGATATCTTGGTGAACTCTTCCCCTTTTGCCACAGCAACCCTGCTAATCTCTTCAGCTTTTTCAACAGCAGAGGCACCCCACTCTTTCATGTTATCTTTTAAATCATCCCATAATTTATTCATTTATCATTCCTAATCAATTATTATTGGGTTTTTCAAATCATATAAATCTAGCATTAAGTATATTTAATTTTTTCAAAAATATTTTTAGTAGTCTTTTAAATTTATTTGACGCACAAATTTTAATTCTTCAATACTATTTAACAAACCAATAATCTCAGCTCCAACTGAATCATCTAGTCTAATTACCGCAAAAGCTAAATTTTTATTTTTTTCTCTGCTCAAAAGATATGCTGCTATATTAATTTTATTATCACCTAATAAAGTTCCAACTTTGCCTATAACCCCAGGAACATCATCATTTTGAACAAATAATAAAGTGCCACTAGGATTTACTTCCATTTTATAGCCAAAAATATTAACCAATCTAGGTAGATTATCATCAAATACACTACCTTCTATTAAGATTTCTTCATCCGAACTAACTCTGGCAGATATTAAATTTGAGTAATTTGAATCCATTGTGGAAAAATTAATACTGACCTCCATTCCTAACTCTTTTGCAACAGCATCTGCGTTGATATAATTCACCCTTTCAGGAACACGACTTTGAAGTAAACTCCTCAAAAATGCAAGACCTATAGGTTTTGTATCATCTATACTTCCAAAACAGTTAATTGCAACCTTCTTAATTGGACTATCAGAAATCTGACTATGAATACCACCAAGTAGCTCAGATAGTTTCAAAAATGGAGCTAATTCCTTTAGGTGTGCAAAGTTCTTGAAGGGTATATTAATTGCGTTATCCAGCTCTTCATTAATTAAGAAGTTTTTAACCTGATTACATATGGAAATACTGACTCCTTTTTTTGCCTCTTTCGTTGAAGCACCTAAATGCGGTGTTAATATAATATTTGGTGCAGATAATAATGGGCTATCATTGTCCAATGGTTCAAATTCAAAAACATCCAAGGCCGCCCCAGATATTCTCTTTTCTTTAAGCACTCTTGATAAATCACATTCGTTAATAATGCCGCCTCTAGCAACATTTACAATCCTTGCTTCTTTTTTCATTTTTACAAGATTATCGTAATTAAAAAGATTTTTGGTCTCATTTGTTAAAGGTATATGCAACGTAATATAATCTGATTTTTTTATTAGATATTCTAGATCACATATCTGCAATTCATCATCTCGAAAAAAATCTTCTGGAATAAATGGGTCATAGCCTAAAATTTGCATATTGAATGCCTTACTACGCTTTAATACCTCTCTACCGATTTTACCAAGACCAACTATACCAATTATTTTACCGTTTAATTCAGAACCAATTAGCAAATGACGGTTCCATTCGCCTTTGGACAATCCGCTATGCCCAGAGCTTACGTTTCTTGACAATGCTAAAATAAGCGCCATCGTGTGCTCAGCTGCGCTTATTGTATTTGCATCTGGCGTATTCATAACAACAATACCTCGTCTAGTTGCAGCTGAGATATCTATATTATCTACCCCAACTCCAGCACGGCCTATAACAGAAAGATTTTCAGCTTTTTCAATTATCTTTGAATCTAAAATCGTTCCACTTCTAATTATCCACCCATTAGCTGTTTTAACATGACTGAAGTTCTCATCAATATTCTCCCCATTTGCGTCAATAACTTCAATATTGTTATCCTTAAAAATTCTTAATCCCTCTTCAGATATTGGATCTGAAACAATTACTCTCATTTAATTACCTTTGAAAAAATATTATTATTCTGATCTGATTAGGTTCAATGCTGAACCTGCCCGAAACCACTCTATTTGAGTATCATTATATGTATGTTTGCAACTGATGATATCATTGGAACCATCAAAGTGTATAATTTTTATTTCTAACGACTTTCCTACACTAAATTCGTTTAAATTGATTAAATCAAAAGTATCATCCTCTAAAATTTTATTATAATCCTCTTTATTCTTAAAAGTGAGTGCTAACATACCCTGTTTTTTTAAGTTTGTTTCGTGAATTCTAGCAAAAGATTTGACAAGTACTACCCTTACCCCAAGATGTCTTGGCTCCATGGCAGCATGCTCTCTTGATGAGCCCTCACCGTAATTTTCATCTCCAACAACAATCGTGGGTATACCTTTCGATTTATATTGCCTTTGGACATCCGGAACTTCGCCATAAGAACCATCAATATGATTTTTTATACTATTTGGCTTTTCATTAAAATAGTTGATCGCACCGGTTAATAGATTATTGGATATATTATCTAAATGCCCTCTATAGAAAAGCCAAGGACCGGCCATTGATATATGATCAGTGGTACATTTACCCTTTACCTTTATTAGTAGCCTTAGGTTTAAAATATTTTCTCCATCCCATGCCTTAAAAGGCTTGAGTAGTTGTAAGCGCTTTGAATTAGAATCAATATTAATTTCAATTTCCTTATCAGAAAATTTCGAAGGATCAATAAAACCATTATTCTCAACCTCAAAACCTTTTGGTGGAAATTCTATCCCTGTAGGCTCCTCTAGCATTACATTATCTCCATTTTCATTAATAAGGGTATCCTTTAATGGATTAAAACAAAGGTCTCCAGCAATTGCCAATGCTGTAACGATTTCAGGAGAGGCAACAAAACCGTGTGTATTTGGATTGCCATCAGCCCGTTTAGCAAAATTTCGATTGAATGATGTGATTATCGAATTTTTTTCTTTTTTTTCTGCTCCGTGCCTAGCCCATTGACCTATACAGGGACCGCACGCATTGGCCAATACCATTCCCCCAATATCTTTAAATATATCTAGATATCCATCTCTATCTACAGTGTAACGCACCTGCTCTGATCCAGGAGTCACTGTGAATTCAGATTTGGCTTTTAATTTCTTTTCTTTGGCCTGCTTGGCAATTGATGCTGCTCTAGTAATATCCTCATAAGAGGAATTTGTACAAGAGCCTATTAGCCCAACATCTAGCTTTAACGGCCAACCATTTTCTTTAGCCGACTCTGCAAACTTCGATATTGGTGTAGCTAGGTCTGGGGTGAATGGACCATTAATATGAGGCTCTAAAGTATCTAAATCTATAGTTATAATCTCATCAAAATATTTTTCCGGATCATTGTAGACTTCTCTATCTCCACATAAAAAGTCAGCGTTTTTATCTGCAAGGTCAGCAAGTTCATGTCTATCAGTCGATCTAAGATAATTTGACATATTTTGATCGTAAGAAAAGATTGATGTTGTAGCACCTATCTCTGCACCCATATTGCATATGGTTCCCTTTCCAGTACAAGATAATTTTTCCGCTCCTGAACCAAAATATTCTACTATAGAACCAGTCCCACCTTTTGCTGTTAATATACCTGCGACCTTTAGAATGACATCTTTTGCCGAGGCCCATCCTCTAAGTTCACCTTTAAGACAAACACCAATGAGCTTTGGGAATTTTAACTCCCATGGCATTCCGACCATTACATCAACAGCATCTGCACCTCCAACTCCAATAGCGACCATACCAAGTCCACCAGCATTTACAGTGTGACTATCTGTGCCGACCATCATTCCACCAGGAAATGCATAATTTTCTAAAACAACTTGGTGAATAATACCAGCACCAGGCTGCCAGAAACCAATACCATATTTTTTTGAAACAGATTCAAGAAAATTATATACCTCAGAATTAGATTCTTTGGCGTTCATCAGATCTTCTTCAGCACCTATTTTGGCCTGTATTAGATGATCACAGTGCACTGTTGTTGGAACAGCAACTTTTGCCCTACCTGCCATAATAAATTGCAATAGCGCCATCTGAGCTGTTGCATCCTGCATTGCAACACGATCTGGATTAAAATTAACATATGAAGACCCGCGTCCAAGCTCATGGAAATCTTGATTTTCATTACTATCAATATGATTAAAAAGTACCTTTTCGGCAAATGTAAGTGGTCTTTTCAACGCATCTCTAGCTACATTGGTTTTAGTCGCAAGCTCATTATATAAATTTTTTATTATCTCTAGATCAAACATATCCGTTATCTTTTGAGGGTTAATTGGAACATAAAATGATTATAATCATTGAATATTCCTTACATGAAATTAATCTTTTTTTTTACTTTATAACAAAATTAGTTAACTAAGTATTAGATAAAATCTTGCATCACAATATTAAATACCTAATAATAGGATTTACTTTATTCAATAATTTGTACGGTAAAACAGAGATTAAAATAATATCTAGTACTGAAGAAAATCTACTGATTGAAATAAATACGTCTGTAATTACAGCTGCAGATCTATTTCCAAAAAGTATATTTGTTGGTCTGCCAAATGGATTAATACCTGAAACTGAAATTATTTTAAGTGAGGAGTCTTCAATTCCATTTCATTCAAACAGTCCTAGTGCTAATGTCATTGAATGGGTAAATATTCAAAAACTAAAAAATTTAAATATAGGAACTTTAAAAGTGTTTCCCAAAATAAGCGCTGATTCTTACCTTAATAAAATTCGAATTAATATAGTTT
>PBKF01000061.1 GCA_002722105.1 Fidelibacterota bacterium | reverse complement strand
TGAACTTGGCCCAATTTCCAAAATTTTTTCCGGTGGCTATAGCGTAGGGGAAACACCCGATCCCATCTCGAACTCGGCAGTTAAGCCCTACAGCGCCAATGGTACTGCGCGGGAGACCAGCGTGGGAGAGTAGGACGTTGCCGGGAACATTTCAAAAGCCCTGATATTATTCAGGGCTTTTCTTTTTCCCTTAAGTTATTATTGACAAATCTATTCCTTTTTTACTTTGTTTCAGTCGAGAATGTTATGGTAAATTGAGTCGAGTTAGGTTTAAAGTCTATGAAACAAAGATTCAAATTAATCCTTATATCTATTGCACTTCTTCAGCCTGCAAAGCCACAAAATGTAACGCTTACCGGTGATATTTTTGAATATGCAACTTATTATGTCAATAGTTTTGATCTCAGCACAGGTGCAACGAATGTCCAGATTTTCCGATACCAATTACAATCTGAATCGAATGAATATCCCATTTCTGTACAAATTTGGTTTCGTGCGTCCATGCTTTCCCCAGCTTTGGGGATTAATAATCAAACAACTATTATTGAAATAGAAACAGATCTTTTTTCATTACAGGCGCCTGTAATATTAGATAATAGAGATGTTTCTTCTGAGACCTCAATTATCTATGATATGGCTTCACCTCCAAACAGTATTGAGTTAAAAGGACAAGTTTTGGAAAGTTTGGATCCAACTCAGGCAGACGCGATTTTACAAAGTGTCATTACAACTGGAAGAATCGCTGATGGTGATTATACATTTGAAGTTGAGATTAGAGGTGAATCTGGTAATATATTAGGTCCAGATGCAAGAAAGGAAAAAACTATCGTTGTACAATCACCTGTTTCAATTAATCTAGAATCTCCTGGCGGTGTATTAACTGATATTCAGGACAATGTTATTTACACAACATTTCCAATATTCCAATGGTTTTCTCAGTCTTGTTCAGGTTGTAATTCATATATTCGGGTTGCTGAATATAGTTCCGATGTTCATAGTTCTTTAGAAGATGCCATGGATGATCAAAGAGTTCTGCCTTTTGATCAAACTGAAGATTGGTATCCGGTTGATCAGGCAAATAGTTTCCAATACCCCTTTAGTGGAGCCTACCCGCTGGAAGAAGATAAGACCTATGCATGGCAAGCCATGATGACTTTACCAACTACATCAGGTAGTGAAGAAATGGCATCTTCGATCTTTGCTTTCAAAATTGGTGTAGCTGGAAATTTGGAAAGCAGTAGTGGTACGACCAGTCCACTTTTAATGACACTTCAACAAGCATTAGGCGAAGACCAGTTTAATGCGTTTTTTGGTATAGGAAATGAACTTCAAGGTTATAATCCAACTGGTCAACTTGAGGTAAATGGTATAAATGTTGATGAAGCAAGTTTGAATTACTTACTTAATCAGATCCTAAGCAATACATATCAGGTACAATCAATTTCATTGGAATAATGCAACTGGTTAAATTCATCATTGCTTCTACATTTGTATTGTCTCCTCTTTTAGCGGATAAAATAGCTGTTGCAACAAAAGTAAAAGGTCTTGTTGAAATTATGGCTGTTGGTACAGATGAATTTTCCAATTTAAAAGCAGGTACCATTCTTTCTGATGGAGATAAAATTAGAACCGGAAGATCCGGGTTTGCTGCTATTATATTTATTGATGATAAATCTACATTGAAACTTAAGGGTGATTCTGAAGCGGTCATTACAGGTCAGAGATCTGCAGCAAGTATTTCGAAAAAGATCAATATGGATCAAGGTACTGTCCGGGCAACGATAAAAAAACAAAATGTGGATTTTGTTATTCAAACTCCCACATCTGTAGCATCTGTAAAAGGAACAGATTTTTGGTTAGTTTCTGATCCGGAAGCGGGTGACCAAGTCATAGGTATTGAAGGAATTATTAGTCTAGTTAACAGCGAAACAGGAGAAGAAGTTGATGTGACGAGTGGTCTATCGGCTACTTCTACACCAGATGGGAATTTAGCCGTTAATGAAACTGATCTTGGTTCTATTCCAGAAGATCCAAGTGATGAAAGTGAAGGACCATCTCAAATTCGGATCTACTTAGAGGGTCCCAATGGCGAACAAAAAGTGATGGTTATTGAATATCAATAATTATTTACCTTCCCCATAAAATCCAATAAACTTCAGCCCATGCGAAAGCGTAATATTCAGAAACTATTTCTGGCGTTACCTTTTTATCTGGTTGGATGGATTTTCTCACAAGCAAATCATCTATATTACCATGAGAGGCCAACGCAAGTCTATATCGGTGAGGAAGTTGCTATTTCCCAATTAATGTTTACGGATGAACCTATAGCATATGGAATGCTATTCTTCAGAGATAAAGGTGAACTGAGTTATCAGGAAGTTCGTATGTTTTTTGAAGCTGGAAAGTGGGTAGGATATATTCCTGCTCATCGTGTAACTAAACAAGGATTGGAGTACGTAACTGTTTTGACAACAAAAAGTGGTGGTAGAATCGCACTACCATTAACATCTAATCCATTTGATACTCCATTGGAAATAAAAGTTCTACATCCTTTAGTAAATGTTAAAGATGAATCTCATGTAAGCAGACAGAAAAAAAGTTCAAAAGATTCTGAAACAAATTTCGTTGATGCAGATATTTTAATTTTGTCCCCGGAAGATGGCTCGATGAATCGACCTGATGAAGTGGTTATCTCAGCTTCTTTATTTAATGCACCCAATATTGACCAGTCCAGCCTTCAATTTATCTTGGATGGAGAAGATCTGACTGAACAGGCCCTGATATCTGGTGATGTTTTATCCTTGGTACCTAAAGATGAACTTGATGTTGGATTGCATTCTGTCACCCTCCGTTTTAAAACAACATACGGAATTGATGTTTTCCCTGTTGAATGGTCATTCAACGTGAATAAAGGAATGGAAAATATTTCGCAGGCTTTTGTTTATAAAGGTTTTTTTAATGCTAAAACTTCTTCCAGCACTGCATCTTCAATCACTATTGATGAAAAGGAAAATTCAGGTAAGATTGATGGAGAATTAAGTTGGATAAAAGCCAGATATTCATTTCGTAATTCCAGTAGAGAGTCTGTTTTTTCTCAACCATTAAATAGATCCACTCTGTCTCTGCAGATTACAGACTATCTTAAAGTGGAAAATGGCGATGTTTATCCGTCAGTTTCACCTTACGTATTGGATGGGAAAAGAGTTGACGGACGCCATATCCATGCCAACGTGAATTATGATGTTGATGTATGGCGATGGAATTTAAAAGGTGCGTTTGAATTCCAATATGTTAATGGAAAATTTGCAAGGGAGGTTCAATATCAGCCAGGTATTGATAGGGCCTATAAGTTACTTACAGATGGGACACTATTGAATGATGATGGAACAAGATTATTTAAAATAGATCGAAAAGGTTATACTTTCCCTAGAGATGTAGTAATTGCCCGAATGGGTTTTTCTTTATTGAACAAATATCGTGGTGGATTCCATTTTCTGAAGTCGAAGGACGATTTTGAAAAAATAAGCGTATCTGCTCCTGCCAAAAGTCTATTTACCATAGACTCTACTGTTCTGGGAGATAGTGTCGCTTACTATACCTTAACATCTTTAAGGGATACCTTACGTACTCAAGGTGATTCAGTTGTGGTTAAAAAACGAAATTGGGGTGACGGTAATCCTGAAGAAAATTTGGTTCTTGGCTGGGAATTTGAAGCAGCTATAGATAATAGAAAATTACTTTTTCAAACCGGTTGGAATATGAGCTATACAAATTCTAATATTTGGGCAGGAACAGCAAATAAGGACTCTTTAGATCTGATGCTGGATACACTAAGTGATGGAAAGATCATGGAACAATATGATGTGACAGATATCGGTGACATGATTGAAGAATATGAGGATATTTTCACTGTTCATCCATTTTATATGTCACCCATTGCACCGATCGATCCTCTTATTGCTGAAAAAAGCCCGTTCAAGGCCTTTCTGAATATGCCTGGTTCCGCCTACTATCTAAGGGTGAAAGGTAGTTATTCTTTTAATAATATTCTTATAGAGTATAAACAACTCGGCCCAGAATATAAAAGTTTTGGTAATCCTTATTTGACAACGAATCTACGGGAATTTATTATTAATGATCGTTTATCATTACTTGGCAGAAGACTTATGATTGTAGCGGCATACAAATATCGTGATAATAACTTATCGGAGACAGTGGCAAACCCAATTGCATCAAAAACATTTTCATTTAATACAACATTGGTACCGGGTCCTGGAGCACCTTCAATCATTTTAAATATCCAATCAATAGGGAGAACCAATGGAGTCGATTCTTTAAATTTAGACCAATATGGAAATTACCTAGGTGATAATCGGGAAGATACACAGGCGTTAAATATTATGGGTTCTGTAAACCTCCCAGGTACTTTTGGTCAGGTGAATACAACAACATCGATAAATGTGAACTCTATTACCTATAGTGATAATTTGGCAATGGAACGACGTGGTGATTACTTGTTCCAAAAATCAGAAACGCAGTCTCTTTCAATAACTTTTTCAACTCGATTTCAATTCCCTTTGAAAACATCGAGTACGTTTAATCGTACACAATTATTTTTACCCTATGTTGATAAAAATAATAATCCTTATACTAAAGAGAATGTTTGGACAACTTTCAATACAAATGCTCAATATTCTATTTTTAGAAATCGTGTTCGCTTTCGCGGGGGATTAGATTTTATGACAAATGGTGAGACGGATAATACATCAACAAAACTTTATGGGGGAAAACTTGGCTGTGACATAGATATTATTTATAAATTGACCATGAGTTTTAATAGTTCAATTCGAATGAATGATATTAATGGAAAGAGATCAGTAAATAGCTCAGGATTTAATCTGAGTTTAGGATATAGGTTTTGATAAAACGTATTATAAAATTTTTCCAGACCCATGTGGTGGATTTGGGATTAACTCTGGGCTCGATTATTTTGACCTGTTTACTTCATTGGCTGGGTGTTTTTGACTTTTTGGAACTAAAGACTTACGATTACCGATTTCATACTGTTCGTGGCCCCCTTACTGGCTGGCGTGCAAGTGACTCGACAATTATTGAAATGGGTACAGACGTTGTTTTGGTAGAAGTGGATGATGAAGCCTGGCGAATTCTAAAAGATAAAAAAGTTCCCTGGCCTTATCCAAGGGGAGATATTTGGGCACGTGCTATTGATAATTTGTCTCAAGCTGGAGCAAAGGTCATAGCCTTTGATATTCAATTTGATTCGCCAGATGCCCGCAGTGAATATTTAAGGACTGTAAGTGCCAACCTACCTCAGGAATTTCAGCAATATTTACCGGGACATGGTGACATCATTCTTGCGGATGCAATAAAAAGTGTTCAAGAAAATGGAACGAAGGTGGTCATGGATGTAAAAATGGTTCGGGAACCAACACGAATTCCTCCAAATTATATTGCCTATCCCGTTCCGGAAATAATGGAAGTTAATCCAGAAACTGGATTAATTAATGACATGTTGGATATAGATGGATTTTCACGCCAATATAGTATTGCTGGTTATATGGAACACGAACCAAGTGTTGCTTACCTTACTTTGGGGATGAAGTGCGTAAAATCATTTAGGGATATATCGGATGATGCAATTCCAAAATATGATTCCAAGAATCTAAATTGGGAATTTGGTCCATTAAATATTACATCTTACGGTCGTACTAATAATTTTCTTGTGAATTATTACGGACCACCTTCCGGATATAAAATGCCCGGTAGACATGATTTAAAACCATGGGGTACTTTTCCAAGATTTTCATTATCACAAATATTGGACACTCAAGATTATGATTTACCTGAAGATCTCGATTGGATGAGTCAATTCCTTCCTGGTCAGGTTCCTGGCTGGGTTATGGCTATTGAAGATGAAAATGAGCGAAAAGAAATGATGACCATGCTGGGAATAGGATCTGATTTTGATATTACCCAATCTCCATTTTACAATAAAATTGTTTTACTTGGTGTATCAGTTGAAGTACTGCACGATGTAAAATCCACACCATTTTATAATTATTTAAGTCTTAGCCAATTAACTCCAGGAATGGAAACTCATGCCAATGCAATTCAGACCATTCTTCATGAAAATTACATAAAAGTTTTTGGTGGTAAGACAACCCGTTATATGATAGAAGGTGCCGGATATCCTTTAGCCAACGTCTTTTTGATATTTGGATTATGCGCAATTGCATACTTTCTACTAACCAAAATTGAATTGCATCCAGTCATCGTAGGAATTGTTATTTTTTCTGAAGGTCTAGTCTACTACGCATATTCAATGGGAATGTTTGCCAATGACTATTGGTGGTTTTGGAAATCCACAGTAGCAAATATTTTGCCCGATTCTCTCCATAACAAATTCTATGATTTACTGCAAGTAGAATTGCCAGGACCAGGTGAATCTTATGTTATGCCTATTGTAGCACCAATTGCTGGATTAATCCTGACCTATGCCAGTAATATAATTTTTCAATTTCTTCATGAAAAGAAGGATAAGAATTTTTTAAGAGAAACTTTTGGTACATACATTGCACCAAAAGTACTAGATAAAATGTATGAAGAGAAACAGGCACCAAAATTGGGAGGAGTTGAGGGCCACCATACTGCATTCTTTTCAGATATACAAAATTTCTCTACTTTTTCTGAAGCACTTGAGCCCGAAAGAATGGTTGCTTTGATGAATGAATATTTAACAGTCATGTCAAAAGTTATCTTGGAAAATGAAGGAACCTTGGATAAATATATTGGCGATGCGATTGTAGCCTTTTATGGTGCGCCTGCGCCAGTTGAAAACCATGAGGTAAAATCATGCAAAACAGCCTTGGCTATGCAGGATGCATTGAATAACTTGAGAAAAAAGTGGAAATCAGAAGGCGATTGGCCTGATATTGTTTATTCCATGCAGCATCGTATTGGTTTAAACAGTGGAAAAATGGTTACTGGAAATATGGGATCCGAAATGCGTATGAACTATACCATGATGGGCGACACAGTCAATCTCGCAGCTAGACTTGAATCATCAGCAAAACAATATGGTGTATACAACTTCGTGGGGGAGAATATCTATGAATCTGCTAAAGATAAATATATGTTTCGATTTCTGGATTTTGTAAAGGTTAAGGGTAAAAAAATACCTGTAAAGGTATATGAACTTGTCACAGCGAAAGAAAATGCCGAAAATAATACAGTTAATATGGTAAAAACCTTTGAGGAAGGACTGGATCATTATTATCAACAGAATTGGGAAAAAGCAATTGTATCATTTCAGGAATCCGAAAGTATGGAAGAACACTTTACCTCCCGTAATACTACGCCATCCGCGGTGTATATCGAACGGTGCAATATGTTTAAAGAAAACCCACCAAGTAAAAATTGGGATGGTGTATGGACAATGACATCAAAATAAATTGAATTCGAAACTTTTCAGAAATACCTAATTTCGTCCGTAATTTTTAAATCTCCACTATATGCAAAATTCGCGCGGAAAAATCCTTTGGATCGATGACGAGATCCACCATTTAAAACCTCATATTCTTTTTCTTGAAGAAAAAGGTTATATAATTATACAAACAGCAAATGGTCAAGATGGTATTGCACTGGTTGAAAAGTATAACCCGGATCTTGTTTTATTGGATCAATCTATGCCTGGAATGGATGGACTTGAAACCCTCTTGGGATTAAAAAAGATTCGCTCAACATTACCTGTTATCATGATTACAAAAACAGAAGATGAATGGCTTATGGATGAGGCAATCACAGGACAGGTAGAACAGTTTCTAATAAAACCAGTTAATCCAAGCCAAATCTTTATGGCTTGTAAACAAACCTTAGAGAAGATAAAACTTAGTGAAGAAAAGGCCACCAGTGATTATTTGAAGGAATTTCAAGAAATAGATGAACGATTGCGAGATGATCTTACAGCTGATGATTGGTGGGAATTATATAATCGTTTGGTAGACTGGCAACTTAAATTTGATCAATACAAAGATATCGGGTTAGGCTCAATCCTTGAAGAACAAATTCAAAGCTGTAATCGAGAATTTGGTAATTTTATTGAATCAAATTATAAAGAATGGTTGGGTGGCTCAGATTCTCCTATTCTTTCCATTGATGTCATTCCAGAATTTGTTAAACCGGTTTTGGACAGGGATGAAAAAGTATGCCTTTTGGTAGTTGATTGTATGCGTCATGATCATCTTAAATCTATGTTACCTTTATTGGAACTCTACTTTAATATTGAATTGAATTATAAATTTTCTCTACTGCCGACGGCAACTCCATATTCGAGAAATGCAATATTTTCCGGATTATTTCCTGACAAAATGGTGAAAAAGTATCCTCAACAGTATAAAGATATGGAAGGTGGTTCACACAGTTTAAATCAACATGAAAAACAATTTTTGATAGATCAGCTGAAAAAACTGGGTTTAGAAAATAAAAAGGTTCATTATCATAAAATTTGGGCGGTTCAGGAAGGAAAAAAATTTCAGAATAGGATCAAAGATTTCATTCAACAGGATGTATTAGCGTTAGTAGTGAATTTTGTGGATATACTTGCTCACAAAAGTTCCCAAATGGATGTCTTAAAGGAAATGGTCCCTGATGAATCAGGTTATCGCCTTGCAGTAAAATCCTGGCTAGAAAATTCCTGGCTACTTAAAGTACTGAAGGAACTGAGTGCAAATAATTTTACTGTAATTATGACCAGTGATCACGGCAGCATCCGAGTAAAACATGATATAATGGTAGCAGCGGATAAAGATGCTTCTACAGGTGTTAGATACAAATTTGGGCGTAATCTTAAAACAAATGATAAAAATGCACTTATAATCCGAGAACCAAAAAACTTTTGTTTGCCGAATTTTGGCCATCAGCCCAGCTATATTTTAGCAAAAGATGAATGCTATTTTGTCTATCCAAACCAAGCACATAAATATCAGGAAAAATTCAAAAATTCATTTCAACATGGAGGTATTTCCATGGAAGAAATGATGGTTCCAATAGCAATAATGAAGGGACGTAAATGATGGTAGTAGAATGCCATTCAGTGGAAGAAACGCAATCCTTTGCAGCCAGATTAGCAAAAAAATTACCATCAGGTTCTGTGATTGGTTTGATTGGAAATTTAGGAACTGGAAAAACAACTTTTACGCAGGGATTTGCCCATGCATTAAAAATTGATGAAAGAGTTGGTTCACCTACATTTAAACTGGTATCAGAATATAATGGTGACCCTCATTATTTATTCCATATAGATTGTTATCGACTCGAAAATATCACAGATTTTCTTAATATAGGTGGAGAAGAATTTTTGATGCCTGAGAATGGAGTTACTTTAATGGAATGGGCAGATATAATACAGGATATTTTACCTGAAGAAACAATTTTCATCAAATTTTTAAGAATTCAAGATAAACCTGATAGCAGAAAACTATTAGTGGAAGGTTTTGACGGTGAAATCTAATCAAATCCTGGCAATTGAAACGTCATCTTCCATTTGCGGAGTTGCTATTTTTAAAAATAATGAATTGGTGAGTATCGTTGAAGAACTCGCAGATAGAAAACATGCTGAGATTATTCCCTCATTTATTGAGGAAGTAGTTTCAGATTCAGGTATTTCTTTATCAAAATTGAATGCAATTGCCATCAGTATCGGGCCAGGTTCATTTACAGGTCTTAGAATTGGCTTAGGATTTGCAAAAGGAATAGCATACGCAAAAAGATTACCAATTATACCGGTTCCAACAATGACTGCTATGGCATTTGGATTAAAAAATGAGAAACCTCAAAAAGGGATTTCTCTTTCTCATTCTAATAAAGTTTTTTACCAAGAATATAACTGGAATAATTCTATTCCACATTCAACAGAAAAACCAGTTGTGGATAAATTTGAATTAATTAAAAAAAAGATTTCTCCAGATGATCTCATATTCCAATGGAATTGTGATAATTTATTATCACATAGGAATAAAATTTTTCATGCTACCCCTTCAGCTGAAAATATAGGAAAACTTGCAACAATAAAATTTGATGATTGGAAGGTTAATAATCCCTTTGATATGGCCCCAGAGTATATTGCACCTTTTGCGGTGCATTCAAAAAAATGATCATCAGACAGGGAATCAAAACAGATCTAGAAAAAATATACCAAATTGAAAAACTTGTATTTCCAAAATCCTACTGGAGTAAAAGTATGCTCAGTCAGGAATTACAATTTAGCAATGATAGGCTGTCATGGGTTGTTGAAAAATGTCAGGAATTAATAGGGTATTGTATGCTTCGGTTTGGATTTGATGAAATTCAATTGATAAACATGGCGATTCTTCCACAATATCAAAAGCGGGGAGTTGGTACCAGTCTTTTAAATCATTTTTTAAACCAAATTCCTCCTAAAACATCCGTATCTTTGGAAGTAGAAAGAGGTAATTTCCCCGCCATCAATCTTTATTTAAAAACAGGTTTTGAGGAGATTGGAATTAGGAAAAATTATTACCAGAATGGTTCAGATGCTATGGTTATGCAATTAACAACCAAATGAAGAATTGGTTACCGTTTAACGATGTCTTGGTTTAAAAGAAAAGAAAAAAAAATTAAGGATTCGGAAAAAAAATCGATTCCAGATGGATTATGGGATAAATGCCCATCCTGTTCTGAAATACTTTATCGTCCGGAATTAGAGAAGAATTTATCTGTTTGCCACCATTGTAATCACCATTTCAGAATGACACCCCAGATATATGTTGACTTATTATTAGATGAAGGGACAGAAAAACAAATCTTTCAAGAACTGGAATCAAAAGATTTTTTAAAGTTCAAAGCTGGGAAGAAGTACAAAGATCAAATCATTGCTGCGAAAAATAAGACTGGTGAAAATGATGCCATCAAAGTCTATGAGGGAAAAATTAATAGCCAGGATATAATTCTAGGAATTATGAATTTCAGCTTTATCGGCGGCAGTATGGGCTCGGTTGTCGGAGAAGCAGTTTCAAGATCTATTCAAAAAGCGAATGAATTAAAAATTCCTTATATATTAATATGTGCGTCCGGTGGTGCCCGCATGCAGGAGGGTGCAATTTCACTGATGCAGCTTGCAAAAACTAGCACACAATTAGCCAAATTTGCTAAAAATGGTGGACTTTATATTCCAATTCTTACTGATCCCACAACTGGTGGTGTAACAGCCAGTTATGGGATGCTCGGTGATATTATCTTAGCTGAGCCTGGTGCGCTAATTGGATTTGCCGGCCCTCGTGTTATTAAACAAACTATTGGTCAAGATTTACCAAAAGGATTCCAGCGATCAGAATTTTTATTGGAAAAAGGATTTATCGATCATATCATACCCAGGAAAGAGATGAAAGAAAAAATATCAACCATCCTTTCCATTCTTGCATGAAAAAACCAAAAATTCTGATTTCAAATGATGATGGCATATTCGCTCCTGGGATTAGAGCTTTATGGGAAGCCATGTCGGAAATCGGTGATCCAATTGTTGTTGCTCCGGATACAGAACGAAGTGCAGTTGGGCATGCCATTACAATCACAGACCCATTACGGGTAGTACCCGTTCATCGTTCTGATGGGTTTGAAGGATTAGCCGTATCCGGTACACCTGCTGATTGTGCTAAAATTGCTATAAAATCCATTTTAGACCAGAAACCTGATCTGATGATTTCAGGGATTAATTCAGGATCAAACCTGGGGACTAATTTAATTTATTCTGGTACTATTTCAGCCGCTACAGAAGGAACAATGTTAGGCATCCCTGCTATCGCCATTAGCTTAAATTCTTATGCGTCAGATGACTATCGTGGGGCAAAACAAACTGCAATTCAAATAGCCCAAAATGTACTTTCTTTTGGGATTCCTAAAGGAACTTTGTTAAATGTGAATGTACCATATTGCATACCGGAAAAAATCAAGGGAATAAAGATAACCCGGCAAGGTAAACAATATTTTAAGGATGAATTTGAAAAACGTGAAGATCCTCGCGGCAGATCTTACTATTGGATGAAGGGAAATGTAGTGGATAAGGATGAAGATATAATGTATGATGGGAAAGCTGTCAAAGAAAATTATATTAGTATTACTCCGATCCAATTTGACATGACTAATGAAGGCGCAATTAATGATTTAAAAATTAGATTAGAAAATGAGTGATATTCATAAGCACGGAGTTGTGATTCTTGATTTTGGATCACAATATACTCAACTCATTGCACGCCGAGTTCGTGAACAAAATGTATTTTCTGAAATTTTACATCCCGAAAAGTCATTATCAGATATTTTAAATCGTAAGCCTGCTGCGCTAATTTTATCAGGTGGCCCATCCAGCGTATACTGGGAAGAAGCAGCTGAATTTGATGAAGAAATTCTAGAAATTGATATACCAATCCTGGGTATCTGTTATGGGCTTCAATTGTTGGCTCATCATCATAAAGGAGAAGTAAAAAGTACAGGGCATGGTGAATATGGCTTTGCAAAAATCAAAGTGGATGATTCTTCTTCCTTATTTGCGAATGTGGCTTCAGAATCAAAAGTTTGGATGAGTCATATGGATAGAGTAACCAAGCTCCCGGAAGGCTGGCATACTTTGGCCCATTCATCTAATGGTGTGATTGCAGCTATGTCAAATAAAGAAGGGACACGATTTGCTACCCAGTTTCATCCGGAAGTGATACATACAGAAGTTGGTGAGAAAATTCTAAATAATTTTTTATTTTCAATCGCAAATTGTTCTCCATCCTGGACACCTGGTAATTTTATTAATGAGCAGGTTGAACTTATTCGTAAACAGGTAGGGGATGGAAAAGTTTTGGTAGGCGTGAGCGGCGGAGTAGACTCTACAGTAGTAGCTGCATTGTTGCATAAGGCTATTGGTGAAAGGTCAACCGCTGTATTAATAGATCATGGGTTACTTAGAAAAAATGAATCTGGTGATTGCGTTAAAGCTTTAAAAGATGGTCTTATGGTTAATATTCATTGTTTTGATGAATCTAAGATTTTTTTATCCAAACTAGCGGGCGTAACAGACCCGGAAAAAAAGCGAAAAATTATAGGAAACCAATTCATTTATTCTTTTGATCGTATTGCTGAAGAATTGGGGAAAATGGAATTTTTAGCACAGGGTACGTTGTACCCTGATGTTATTGAAAGCGGTGTCAACAAAGGCAAAACGGCGCATGTAATAAAAAGTCATCACAATGTAGGAGGTTTGCCCGATGAAATGAAATTTGAACTAGTAGAACCGCTTCGGGATTTGTTTAAAGATGAAGTAAGAAATGTAGGAAGAGAATTAGGATTGCCACAAACATTGATTGAACGCCATCCATTTCCTGGGCCAGGATTAGCTGTTCGAATTATTGGAGATATAACTAAAGAACGGATCAAAATTTTACAGGAAGCTGACCAGATTTATATGGATGTTCTACATGAAGATCAACTTTATAATGAAATCTGGCAGGCGTTTGCTATTTTAATACCAGTTCAGACAGTTGGAGTTATGGGTGATCAGCGTACCTATGAGAACTTATTGGGGGTTCGTGCAGTCACAAGTACTGATGGTATGACTGCAGACTGGTTTCGTATGCCGCAGGAAACATTATCAAAAATTTCGAACCGGATTGTGAATAAGGTTGGTGGCATCAATCGAGTTGTTTACGATATTACATCCAAACCTCCTGGAACAATTGAATGGGAATAATACTATAATGTTTAATTACAATTGGATGTTAAAATGAATATTTTTATAGAAAAAAAGCTTAGATTGTTCCATTGGAATTATAAACTTATCAAGTTTATACAAAATATTATTTGGGTTACAGAAAGTAATAATTAAACCATAAATTATTGAGAATTTAAAATGTGTGGTATTGTAGGATATGTAGGGACAAGGGATTCTGTCACAATTTTATTAAAGGGATTAAAACGTCTGGAATATAGAGGGTATGATTCAGCCGGAATCGCTCTTATAAATGATGAATCTGTTTCTTCAATAAAAAAGGCAGGAAAAGTTTCAGAGCTGCAATCTCTAGTTGATGATACTCCGTTAAATGGTACTATAGGTATAGCTCATACTCGCTGGGCAACTCATGGTGAACCAAATGATATAAACGCTCATCCTCATTTAGATCACACTGGTAAAATTGCTCTTATCCACAACGGTATTATAGAAAACTATGAGATACTAAAGGATGTTTTACAGAAACAAGGAATTTCATTTACTAGTGATACGGACTCTGAAGTCTTGTGCCAACTCATCTCTGCATTATACTACAATGGTGATAAAATTACCTTTGAAGAAGCAGTAAGAGCAGCATTACAGGATGTAATAGGCGCTTTTGGTATTGTTGTAATTTGCTCCGATGAACCTGAGACAATGATTGCTGCACGCATGGGAAGTCCTCTGGTTCTTGGTGTCGGAGA
>PBKF01000060.1 GCA_002722105.1 Fidelibacterota bacterium | reverse complement strand
TTTGGTAATTGTTTCTGAAAATCCACTTGATAACATATCAAATATTAGAAAAGTAAAAATGGTTTTTAAGGATGGTGTTCAAATAAATACAAATTGGGAAGCTGGCACAGCAAGTTATTGGGATTACTTTGATGTTAAATTTCCAAGAAAAGGTTATCTGGGTAATGCTGAAAATGTAGCAGGTTTTAATAGAGGTGAAACAGACTAAAAAAATAATTGGTGATTAATAGATGGAAGCACGTCAATTTGGAAATCATAACTTGGAAGATTTTTTCATTTATAGTTTGACTAGATTAAACCTTTTCAAAATAACAAAGAAATCAATGAATAATGCTGTTATTATTAATTTCAGGAAGAATGATTCCTTTTGAATTGGTTAATCTGGCCCCGATTATATAATATTGTTATGATTCATGCGCTTATTAAAATAAGATGGAAAAAAGAAGCTGTCCTCCTACCTAGAAAATGATATTATTAAAATAATTCTTTAAGCATCAAGCCCCACATTCGTGGGGTTTTTTGTTTGTGGGATGATGAGTAGATTTTCCTAATGAACAAATTTCTATTATTTTGTTTATATTCCCTAAGCTGTACTGAATCTGATTATACAGATTTCCTATTAAGTAAATTAATAATCGATAAAGCAGATTATGATGAATATTTGACTAAGAGATCCAATGGTTTACACAGACTGAGAGGTATCAATGAAAAAGACTCAACCTTTGGAATCATCGCAATACATGGCTATTATCCAGATGACTGGTCAACAAAAGGCTTTGAATGGGTCAGCCCGATTATGGAGTTATCCCAACGTAAAATCCCTGTTTGGTTTTTCAAATATGATTGGAATGATTGTCCAGAAAATTCTACAGAATACCTTTATCTTCAAATCAAGGAATTATTGGGCGAAAATTCTCATTTAGATTCATTATGTTTTATTGGACACAGTCTTGGAGGTGTTGTAACGTCTTTATTTGCAGAAAAATGGGATCTGCATTTTCCTATAAGTGTACATAGTGTGGCGGCTCCATTGGCGAAGATGCGACAACGGAAGAAAAATTGTGAAGATATGAATAGAGAAGTATATAAAATCAGCAGCACAGTGACTTATACGCAGTGGAAAACAGTTCAGGCTCAGGATGGTGCGTTTAAAAATTTAAAATTTGATCCGCAGAAAGTTTTCATTGATGGGGGAAGAAGCATATTACTCCCTGGAGAATGGAATAATTCCCGTTTAGGACACAATAGATCCATTCAGTGGGTGTGTGAAAATATTTAAAATTTAAATATTTATCCTAAGCCCCACATTTGTGGGGTTTTTTGTTTGTGGGATGGTGGGTAGATTTGGATATGAGTAAATGTATGTTTTTAATATTATTTATTTCTCTCAGTATTAGATAGAAATCTACTTCTACAAGCTGAAAGATTTCCCTAGAGAAAGTGTGGATACCTAGATCATGAAAAAAGCCAGTGTTACAGCCAATAAAAACTATCATATCGCAAGCATTGACAGCAGAATCTATGGATCTTTTCTCGAGCACCTTGGACGTGCAGTATATACTGGTATTTACGAGCCCGATCATCCAACAGCAGATGATAATGGAATGCGCAGGGATGTGGTAGATCTAGTACGTGAACTTGATACACCAGTCTGCCGCTATCCAGGAGGAAATTTTGTTTCTGCCTATAATTGGGAAGATGGGATAGGCCCTAGAGATAAAAGGCCGACACGTTTAGATTTAGCATGGCATACCCTTGAGAATAATCACGTTGGTATACACGAGTTCGCAAACTGGTGTGAATTAGTAAATACTGAACTAATGCTTGCTGTAAACCTTGGCTCACGTGGATTAGATGCTGCTCGAAATCTGCTTGAATACTGTAACCATCCAGGGGGCACAACCTGGAGCGAGCTTCGAATAGCTAATGGGCGTAAAGATCCCTGGGACATTAAACTTTGGTGCCTAGGAAATGAGATGGACGGCAATTGGCAGATTGGGCACAAGACCGCTGATGAATATGGAAGGTTAGCAGCTAACACTGCTCGAGCTATGAAGTTGTATGACAAAACAATTGAGTTAGTAGTGTGTGGCTCTTGCGGATCTGAGATGCCAACATTTCCAGAATGGGATGTTACCGTTTTAGAACATACATATGATTTAGTTAACTATATATCCCTCCACTCTTACTTCAAGAATCCTGAAAAACATACTGGTAATTTTCTTGCCCTAAACCACAGGGTAGAAGAATACATAGATACCGTAGCGGGTGTAATAGCCTATGTTAAAGAGAAAAAAAGATCTAATCATGATGTATATATTGCGTTTGATGAATGGAATGTGTGGTACCATTCTAGGGAAGAGTCCAGTAAATTCCTTGATGGATCACAGGGCTGGGTCCACGCACCCAGTTTGCTTGAAGACATTTATAATTTTGAGGATGTTCTTCAGGTTGGCTGTATTCTTAACTCATTTATTCGGCGCTCCAACATAGTTAAGATTGCCTGCATAGCCCAGTTAGTAAATGTGATCGCGCCAATTATGACTGAAAAAGCTGGAAAAGCCTGGCGGCAAACAATTTATTACCCCCTGCAACTTGCTTCAAAATATGGAAGAGGAAAAGCACTCCAGCTTAAAACATCTTCGCCATCATATAATGCGAAAGTGGGTGATAATATACCATTCTTAGATATCTCAGGAGTTGACAATGAAGATGGTGTTATTACATTCTTTGCTATCAATAGGAATGGAAAAGAAAGGCTTGATATAGATATATCTCTTGAAGGGTTTAAAAACCCTAAAATAATTGGTCACATAACAATACACAATGATGATATTGAAGCGGTAAATACTGTTAATGATCCAGATAAAGTCATCCCTGTCAAAGGGACAGGTACAAAGATAGAAAGTGGGAAAGTGTATGCTAGCTTTGAACCCTACTCCTACCATATCATAAGAGTAGAAACTAATTGATAGTTGCCAAAAACTTAGGTCTTTCAGTGCCCGATGATTTTTCAATCGTTGGATATGATAACATGCCCCTAACTACAGTCTCCTTAACAACAATGCATCAACTTATTTATGAAATGGGGAAAGAAAGCATTAAACTAATTGTATCCAGAATGTACCAATATGATACAGATCCTAGTGTAGCATTATGAGACAAAAAAGACTCCGAAAAGGAGTCTCTGTAGTATTAAGTAACATCTCTTTTATGCAATACTATCTATTGATTATGGAGCCAACATATTATAAAAATCTCCTGGTTTTTCAAGATCGATCACATAAAGTACAGGAGGGAAGACATTATCTCCGGTAAGTGCTCCTGGTATAACTGCATACGCAAAGTGACCATCCTGGTATTTACTTTTTAAAGTATTTCCTCCGAAAAGTTCTAACCCCTCATCAGCCCCAACTGCTGGAAAACAATCAGTATCAGTACAATCCACTCCATCATCAGAGAGTTTACTGCCAGGAGGTGCTGGTGCCTCTGAATTATCAACACCGAAAACTGAGCGCCAATATTCTCCAATTTCATCATCCCATGCTTCAAATTGATTTATCTCTTCTAATAGAATATTCTCCCAAGCTATCTGAGCAGGATGATTTTCGCCATAATCACCCCAAAAATCATCATTTATAGTACATCCATTACAAGGATAGTCACCGACACCAAGATTGTATTTATCTTGTCCTGGGAATCGTCCTCGGCCTTCATCTCTAGCAGTACGTTGATAAAAATTTCTAGCTTGAGTTAAGATCTTATCTATCTCATTTAATGATTTTTCAGCTTTTGCTTTTTCAGATAATTCAGACAGTTTAGGTGCTGCTGTAGCGGCAAGTGTTGCCATTAATGCAGTTGTAACGGCAAATTCAGCCAAGGACTGTCCTTTATTGCTTTTGATAAATTTGAGTAGGATAATTTTTATTCTATTCACCATAGATAATATTATATCAATAATTGTGCCAAATAATTTTATTACCACTCTTTAAGCATTTGTTTAGTTAATATTCCAATTTAAGCAGTAAATAGAGTTTATTATTACATCTATACCATACAGGCTGGAGAGTTCAGGCAGAACAAAAAGATGATATTGCTAAAATAGAACTAACTTTATGCATCAAGCCCCCCATTCGTGGGGTTTTTTGTTTGTAGGATACTAGGTAGATTTCAGTATGCTTAGATATATATCACTATTATTTTTATTAGAGTTAGTTTATTGCTCAGAACAACAAAAGTATTTTATCAATCACTTAATTGAAAAAAACGGAGTAATTCAAAGACCAATTACTAATGAACTAGTGATTGGAAATATTTACAGATATTTTGAAAATGAAAATATGGAAAAAATACATGTATTTATTGGAACCATTACTCCTGAAGGTAAGAATGGGAATTGGATAAGATGGTGGAAAAATGGGGTAAAAAAATCAGAAGGTCGTTATCATAATTCTGTTAAAGAAGGTCTATGGATTAACTGGACTCAAACTGGAGATAAATATTCTGAAGTTATTTATAAAAATGGCCAAGTAATACACCTAAAAAATTGTTTGTTAGAAAATTGTGAATAAATATTTTTTACAACCCCATGTTTGCGGGTTGATGTTTTATATAAAATAATTTGTAGATTTATTCATGGGTGATATTTATGCTTTATTAACAGCTGTTTGCTGGTCTTCTGCTGTTATCCTATTCGATATTTCATCTAGGAAATTTGAAGCCTTTCAGCTCAATGCAATTAAGAATCTGATTGGTGTTTTTGGATTCATAATTACAATAATAGTTTTATCAATACCCATTCCTAATTTTTCATCCAGTGAATTAATAGTGCTTATTATAAGCGGATTATTGGGCATCACCATTGCAGATGTGCTGTTTCTGGATTCTTTGAAAAGGATGGGGGCAAGCATATCTGGTCTTGTCTCTACCATATATACACCGTCTATCTTTATTTTAGCTTTTATTTTATTTTCTGAAACTATTGCTCCCCAATCATATCTAGGTGGTTTTCTTGTTGTCAGTGGGATTGCAATAACAGTATTCAAAGTACCAGAGAACATCACCAAGAAAAATCTATACATTGGTATTTTGCTCGGGGTTTTAGCACAAATTTTGACCGCTTATTCTGTATTGACAGTAAAACCTATTCTTGAAAAACACCACATATTATATGTTGCTCTTTACAGATTTGGTATTGGGCTTATTGGTACAATTCTCATTTGTATCCAACATTATGGATTGAATCAACTAATTCAGGATTATAAAAATGGTCTCAGGGACTGTCAGTTAGTTTTGGGCTCTTTTCTTGGAACTTACCTATCTGTAATTCTCTGGCTTGCTGGATTTAAATATACCCTTGCAGGTCGGGCGGCTATTTATAATCAACTCTCTACAGTTCTCATTGTTATTTTTGCAAGGATATTTCTGGCTGAATCTCTAAATACCAGAAAAATAATTGGTGTATTATTGGCAATATTTGGAGCTCTTTTGGTCACGATGGTTAACCAAGAATAAAATAATTATCAACGAAAAAATGGGTTATTTATATATTTCTCTAAGTGCATTCTTTTTCTGCCTGATGACAGTCTTTGTAAAGATTGCAGGGCAGGAATTAGAAACAATCCAAATTGTATTTGTTAGAGGCGTCATTACCCTTTTCTTTACTTTTGTAATAATAAAAACTAAAAACGTTTATTTATGGGGGAAAAATCATAAACTTTTAGTTCTTCGTGGAATAACTGGTACCATTGCACTGTTCTTTGTTTATGAATCAATTCAACGATTTCCACTTCCGGAAGCAACAGTTATCCAATACCTTTATCCAATTTTTACGGCTTTATTGGCTTCTTTTATCATCTCCGAACATGTAGGTATGAAGCTTTATTTAGCAATTATTGTAGGATTAGTAGGTGTATATACCATTCTAGGTTTTCCATTTATTAACCCAGAATCTTTTTTAGAACCAGTCAATTTAGTTATTGCAATTATCGGTGCATTTTTAACTGGCCTTGCTTATGTGCTTGTAAGGATGGCATCAAATAAAGAAGAGTCACCTTATGTAGTTATGTTTTATTTCCCCTTGTTTACTGTTCCGCTAAGTTTCCCTTTTGCTTATGAATCATGGATATCACCAAGTATTGATATTTGGATTATTTTAATTCTTGTTGGAATCAGCACCCAGTTAGGGCAAACTTTTTTAACATTTGGATATAAACTACTACCAGCAAGTAGAGCAGCAACGACGAGTTATATTCAGGTACCTTTTTCTGCTTTAGCAGGTGCAGTTATTTTTCATGAAAATATTTCGTATAATTTTATTGCGGGATCGATAGTAATATTTTTTGCAATCTTTCTTATTATCAAAAATAGAAAACAAACTGAATACAATATATTAAATTAAAATAGCTCTATTCGTGTTTTTTTGTTTGAAGGATCCCATACACTTTTTGCCTAAAAAAAATCTTTGTAAATTTTAAGAATCAAGGAATCTCTCATGAAAACAAAATTTTCTTTATTAAAAAAAGTTGCTGTAATAACAGGCGCAGGAAGTGGGATTGGTAAAGCTATTGCTATTACATTTGCTGAACAAGGTGCTGATATCAATATTTTGGATATAGATTTGAAATCTGCAAATAAAACAGTAGAAGATATTGAAAATAAAGGATTTAATGCTACCGCATATCGTTGTGATGTCTCAGATATAAATGAAGTAACTGGAATTATTAAGGAAATAAACAAATCAAATTCTATTGATATTTTAGTTAATAATGCTGGTATAGCTAATGTTGGGAACCTTGAAGCATGTGAAGAGAAAGATTTAGATCTACTTTATGAAATTAATATTAAGGGTATATATAATTGCTCAAAAGCATGTATCCCTATTATGAAGAATAATAGTAATGGTGGAGTTATCTTGAATATAGCATCAATAGCCGCATCTGTAGGTTTAAATGATAGATTTGGATATTCAATGACGAAGGGAGCGGTACTGAGTATGACTTATTCAATTGCAAAGGACTATATAGATTTTAAGATTCGTTGTAATTGTATTTCACCTGCTCGTGTAAACACTCCATTCGTAGATGGATTTATAAAGAAAAACTATCCTGGGAAAGAAAAAGAAATGTTTGAATATCTTTCGAAGACCCAACCCATTGGAAGAATGGGTCAACCAGAAGAAATTGCTGACTTAGCATTGTTTTTGTGTTCAGACGAATCCAGTTTTATAACTGGATCAAACTATAGTATTGATGGAGGATTTATAAAACTAAATTCAAAATAATTAATTATGAAACTTATAAGATTTGGAGAAATAAATAAGGAAAAACCAGGCATATTACTGGATAATAATAAGAAATTGGACGTGTCTTCTTTTATAAAAGATTACGACGAAGAATTTTTTGGAAATGATGGAATAATAAAACTTCGAAATTGGCTGGGTAACAACCAAGATAAATGTCCAATTATTGGAAATAATATTCGAATTGGCCCCCCAATGGTTCGACCATCTAAAATAGTTTGTGTTGGGTTGAATTACGCTCAGCATGCTGAAGAAAGTGGTATGGACGTTCCTAAAGAGCCTGTTCTATTCTTTAAAGCTAGTTCTGCAATCGTTGGTCCATATGATCCAATTATAATTCCTAAAAATAGCTCAAAGACAGATTGGGAAGTTGAATTAGCTGTAGTAATAGGGAAAAAAGCTAATTATGTCAGTGAAGAGCATGCATTAGATTATGTTGCAGGGTATATGTTACACAATGATGTTAGTGAAAGAGAATTTCAGCTTGAACGCTCCGGGCAATGGGTTAAGGGTAAAAGTTGTGATTCCTTTGCTCCAATTGGACCATTTATAGCTACCTCTGATGAAATTAAAGATCCTAATAATCTTAAACTATGGCTTAAATTAAATGGACAAACTCTGCAAAATAGTAGCACATCTGATTTCATTTTTAATGTAGAACATGTTGTTAGCTATATTAGTCAATATATGTCATTATTACCTGGTGATATAATTTCAACAGGTACTCCATCTGGTGTTGGTCTCGGACTAAATCCTCCAAGATTTCTTAAAGAAGGTGATGTAGTAGAGTTAGGTGTGGAAAATTTAGGAATTGCTCGCCAAGTTTGTAAAAATCACAATGACTATTGATAGTCATCAACATTTTTGGAATTATGATCCAGTGAAGCATTCATGGATTGATGATTCAATGTCTATTATAAGAAAAGATTTTCTACCAAATGATTTAAAAACAATATTAAACGAAAATGGTGTTGATGGGAGCATCGCAGTTCAAGCAGATCAATCTGAAATAGAAACACAATTTTTACTAGATTATGCATCTTTAAATTCTTTTATCAAAGGTGTTGTTGGCTGGGTTGATTTAACATCAATAAATATTGATAGTCGTTTAGCTCATTATGCTTTAAACCCTTCGTTTAAAGGTGTTAGACATATAGTGCAAGCAGAAAAAAATGATTATTTACTCAGAAAAGATGTTCAGAATGGAATTGGTAAACTGAGAAAATATAATTTGACATTTGATTTACTTATTTACCCTCATCAAATGTCTGCAGCAATTGAATTAGTCGAAATGGTTCCTGATCAAATATTCATTTTGGATCACTTAGCAAAACCAAACATTTCAAAACCAATATCTAAAGAATGGGAATCAAACATTAAGAAATTATCTAATAATAAAAATGTTAGTTGTAAAATATCTGGAATGGTTACTGAAACTGAAAACTATCAATTTAAAAATAATGATTTTACGCCCTTTTTGGATGTGATTTTTGATTCGTTTGGGTCAGATCGAATTATGTTTGGATCAGATTGGCCAGTATGCCTAGTTGCTTCTAGTTATAAAAAAACAATAAAAATAGTTAATGATTATCTTAAAAATTATTCAAAAAAAATAAAAGATAATGTTATGGGGCTCAATGCTCTTAAAATTTATAATTTGTAATATGGAATAAAAATAGAAATGGATACAAGATATCCTTCAGTAGAAGATTTACGTGAACTTGCAAGAAAAAAGATTCCAAAATTTGCTTTTGAGTATTTAGATGGAGGGTGCAACGATGATATTAATATTAAAAAGAATACTGATAGAATTAGAAACATTGAACTCAAACCTGAGTATTTAATTGATTATAAATATCCTAATTTAAAAACAGAACTTTTTGGTCATATTTATGATACTCCTTTTGGTATTTCACCAATTGGTCTTCAAGGTTTAGTATGGCCAAAATCGCCAGAAATATTAGCTAAAGCTGCTTTTGAAAATAATATACCATTTATTTTAAGTACTGTAACTACATCAACTATAGAAACAATAGCAGAGATTACTGAGGGAAGGGCATGGTTTCAATTATATCACCCAGCTGAGAAAAGTGTCACAATTGATATAATAAAAAGAGTTGAAAATGCAGGATGTCCGGTATTAGTTATTCTGGCAGATGTTCCAACTTTTGGTTATCGAACAAGAGATATAAGAAATGGACTGTCAATGCCTCCTAAGATGACTATTAAAAATGTTTTTGAAGTAATAAAAAGGCCTCAATGGTTAATGCAAACCATAATAAATGGTCAACCTAACTTCGAAATTTTAAAACCTTATATGCCCAAAAATTTAAATTTAACCCAACTCGCAAAATTTATGGATGCCACTTTTTCAGGTAGACTAGATGAAGATAAGATTAAAAAGATCCGAGACTTATGGAAGGGAAAGCTTGTATTAAAAGGTATTGAATCTGTTCAAGATGTGGAAAAAGCTTATAAAATTGGATTTGATGGAATTATAGTTTCGAACCATGGAGGAAGACAGGTAGATGTAGGTCAAGCTACTATTGATTCCCTGAAATTAATTGTTCCTCATTACAAAAATAAAATAAAAATCATGATGGATAGTGGTATTAGAAGTGGTGCAGATGTTGCTCGAGTAATGTCCTGTGGAGCAGAATTTTGCTTTATGGGACGTACTTTTATGTATGGTGTATCTGCCTTAGGTAAAAAAGGTGGGAATCATACAATTACTATGCTCAAAAAACAACTTACACAAGTAATGGAACAATTTAGCTGTGGTAAGGTTTCAGAATTTCAAGAAAAGCTAATAAAGTAAACAAATCTAAATCAATACATAAAGTATCCAAAAAGCTATTCCTCTAGGATAGGTATTCTAATAGGTCTTGGATTATTTATAACTGCTCTTAGATTTCCTGCTCCATTCTTTGGTTTTATGGATACTAGTTGAAAAACAATTGAGAAAAAACCAGAGTATCAACGAATACATCCTCAAAATCCTTGAAAATGAATATATTATGAAGAAGGTTCTCAATAGTTTGTTGCGAGAAAATCCAGTAAGGAAATATTATATTATATAAATAGGGAATTGGATATATATTTGTAGCAGTATTTATTAATCACCCAAAAATGTAACACCACTTTTATTTAATCTATTGGACCATATTGGTCCATCAGGAAATAAATGTTTTTGAATAAATTCATTATGCATTTCCAATCCCCATCCTGGAGTTTTTGGTAATACATAGGAACCTTTAGAAATTTTAACAGGATCTATAAAAACGCCGTCCTGTAAAAAGTCAACATATTCTACTAATTGATTATTAGAATGGCCAGAAACAGCAACCTGGTCCCATATTGCGAAATGTCGGATCATATTACAAAGACCCAACCCACCTCCGTGAGGACAAATTGGTATTTTATATTTTGCTGCTATAAGAATAATTGCCATTATATCATTCACACCACCAAGACGAGAAGCATCAATTTGAGCATATTGTATAGCACGGGTTGTAAGCATCTGCTTGAAGATAACAGGAGATTGTATATGTTCACCTGCTGCAACCAGAATCCCTACTTTATTAAGTTCTTTCGAAATCTTTATGAATCCAAGTACATCATCCCTATTAGTGGGTTCCTCAATCCAAGTGATATTAAATTTAGCTAGCTTCTGCATGTAAGTAATTGCTTCATTGACGCCCCAAAACTGATTGGCATCCAACATAATCAGTGTATCAGGATCAACATTTTCTCGAATAAACTGAATTCGAGAAAAATCAAAGTCAATATCTTGACCAACTTTTAACTTAAATGCATTGAATCCTTCATTTTTCAATTGATTTATTTTCTTCAGTATTTGATTATTGCTTAATCCTAACCATCCTGCAGTTGAATATGCACTTAAACCATTTTCTAATAATTTTTTTTCTGAATTGTTTTTATTTAGTCGATTTTTTTCAAGAATATCATAAGCTTCTTGCTTGGTTAATGAATCTTCCAAATGACGCCAATCAATACATTTGATTATTTTATCAGGCGATAGATCAATAAGCAATTTCCATAAAGGTTTTTCTTCATCCTTAGCCCAAAGATCCCAAATAGCATTTAACAAACCACCCATTGCCATTCTATATACGCCATCTCCTAGCCAACGTAGTTGATGATGATTAAGTAATGTTTGATATAATTCCCCAGGATTTTCTTTAAAAGATTCAATATTCAATCCCTGGATAAGAGGTATTAATTGGTTGATACCGTAGGCAATCCAGTCATTACCTGCTCCAATAGTAAATACAATAGATAATCCTTTCTTTCTATTACTACTTTCTATTATGATCAACACAGCCGAGTAATCTGGTTTAACATGAAAAGGATCAGAACCCATTAGTTGATCTGAAGTTGGAACTCGTAGATCATAAATTTTTATATCAGTGATTTTATTATCGCTCATATTTTTCCTAATATTTATATACCACCGATCCGATAAATCAAAAACTCTGTGAATGTGGAGTTTGATATCTCAATCAGTAGATAAAGTAGTATTAATAATAATATTCAACCCATAAAATACATAATAGCGAAAACCAGATAATATCACAAAAATATTCAATCTGATTAATATTATTGGATTACTTCTGTTTGATTAATACGGACATTAGACTCAGATTGAATATAGGGAATAAAGCAATAAATTGGTTAATAATTTCTTGCTTGAGTTCAAAGAACAAACTGTTTTCTGATAACTAAAAATTACTGTACTATGTGGCTGTAGTTTCTAAATCAGGTCAATACTAGATTTTATTGGTAAGTTAATATAATTAAATAGACCGGTAAGCGCGTTTAGCATTTTCAGAAAAAAGTTTCTTGATGTCTGATGATGTATATTTATTTTCAACAAGTTTCAAAAATGCACTATACAATCTTTCTGCAGGCCATCCATCTCTTATGTCAACAGGAAAATTTGAAGCAAAAAAGCATCGATCAATTCCAAAAATTTCAATAATCCGGTAGACAGCGTCTTTCACAACATTATTGTTACTCCAATCTTCATGAATGTAACAGAGCATAGAAATTTTAATATATATGTTCTCACAGGAAGCAAGAGAGGCCATTCCGTCCCAGTATTGTTTACTTCTACCAAGAAGGTCTTCTAATCTTGGAGTCCCCAAATGATCGATTATTACTATTGTTTCAGGAAATTTTTTAATCAGTTTAGCAGCTTTTTTATACTGGTGAGGATTGAGTTGTAAATCAAAAGATAATGAGAAATTGTGTAACTTACTAAAACCATGTTCCCAGTTTTGATTATTAAGGAGATTTCCAAGTCTTTCATTTCTTGGCCAAGAAGGATCGTGATTAATGATCTGTCTGATACCACGAACTTTTGAATATTCTGTAAGCTTGGAGAGGATATTACCAATTTGGGGGTTTTCAAGCGGAGCAGAAGAAACTATCACATATTTTTTTTGAGACTGTTCTAATTGACTGGAGACCCAATTTGTCTCCGAAATGCAGGCTTCTGAAAAGGGAGTACCTGATATCTGAGTGTGGCAAACGCTTACAACCTCAACAAAGGCACCACCTATGTACGAAAATGATGACCCTGCCTGCTTAATATCATATTCGTATTCTTTCCATGAATAAATAGGCTTATTATTAAGTACGAATAGTTGACTAGCATCATGCCCACTTTTAGTACTTTTAGAAATATCCCAGATATGGAAATGTGGATCCCAGATTTCAATACTCATTAACTAATTTCGAACCTCCAAATAAATTTTAATGTAAAAATAATATTTTCAATAAAAAACTTACAAAATGTTACACATCAATTTTTGTCTCTTTTTTTGTATATAGAAAAGCTCTAAAAACAAATCAAGATTATACTAGACTAATGATGTATAAAATTTGAACTTAGGTTGCGAGACTCACGTAGCTTTTTCTATTTTAAATTGACTGAAGGAATAATAGGCGTCGATTTATTCCACAAACATAAAGCATCAAATTCATGGTGTTTTTTATTTTTTGTAGAGTAGTAGATTATCAGATGCCCCAATTAAAGTTATTAATATTATTGGTAAACCTACTTGCTAATTCCGTTTACACACAGGTTAAGAAAGATCCGGTAGAAGAAGTTCTCATAAATCTGGAAGGAGTTTATGGGAGCAAGTCGTTAAGCTCAAATTTTAATATCAAAGTAGAGAAAGCTATAAGGCAATCTTTTCTGAATAAATATCCATATATCAGACTACAGCATGGTAGCCAACGTTTATGGCTGGAAGGGGTTGAAGGAGGAGCAAGTACTCTACTGGCAATTGCCGGAGGCACGGCTGCTGATTTACTTGAATTCGAAATTTGGGAATTGGGTAGCTATATTCAAAAAGGGTTTTTGTATCCTTTGGATGAGTGGATAAATACCGAGATTACCGCATTAGAAGCCCGCGCACAGGGTATTTTTGATGAAAATATTATGTATCGGGATGAATTAGAAGCACGAGTACATCCACAAGTAATAGATGCTCTCTACAGTATTGGCCCTGATGGTAAAAAACATTTTTATTGTCTTCCTAAAGATACTCGTGTTCGGGTGCTGGCATATAATAAGATTCTTTTCCGCGAAGCTGGACTTGATCCTGCGAAAGAAATCCCGAAAACTTGGGATGAGTTGTGGGAAGTAGGGAAAAAGATTACTAATCCTGAAGAAAATCGATATGCCTTTTTTGGCACTGGTGCATATGATATTTGGGCCAGTTGGGAAGGTTCTCCACTATTTCTTTCCATGAATACAACTCGTGTTATTCAGGATCCGCAGGATGGCAGTTGGCGTGCTGCTTTTAATGGACCGGGGGTAACAACTGCCGCAGATTTTTGGATAAAGCTGGTTTCTAAAGAATGGACTCATCCACAAACTGGTAAAGCTATTCGTGGTATTGGGAAATACGGTGCTAGCCGAGGCGTTTGGGATCAGTGGGATAATGACCAGGTGGCCATGGTTTTCACTCATCTTAACGTAGGGATAATGAATGAAGGGTTGGGCTTACGAGGCCGAAGTTATGACGAGGTCGGTATTGCCCGTATCCCTACAGCACCAAATGGTAGGAGTGTCAGCGAACTTCGTTTTATGCTTAATGGCATTACTTCAACAGTTAAAGATCCGGCGGTTCGGGATGCGGTCTGGAAATATATTCGATACGCTTCTGGTGATGAAGCCGAGCGAATTAAAATTGAAATGAATATCGCTAGCAATAATGCTAAATATATCCGGCCGGACTTACTAAAAAAATATGGGTATGAAGAGTATATATCACAGGTACCTCAGGAATGGGCAGATGCGGTTTATTATTCACTAAAGAACTGCGTACCAGAACCCTATGGGAAAAACACCCAGTATATTTATCAGATGATGGCTAGCCCGATTGTTAGGGCCTATGGGGAGGACCTCGCCCAGCACCCGGATCGGCAATATCGCCTGGATAGGTTGCAGGAGTTTTATGATGAAGCGGTCCAAAAAACCAATGAAAAAATGATGAAGATTATACCTGAAGATGTTCGCCAGCTTCGTGAAATAGTCTCCCTGGTAATTGCTTCTATTATTTTCGTGATGTTTATTTTCCTTTTTATCTATATCTGGCGCGTTTTTACCCCCGACCACCTCGGCGCGTCCTCCAATCAATCACATTTTAAAAAATTCCGACTAGCATATATTCTGCTAGTCCCAGCTGCACTGATCGTCTTGATATTTAATTACTATCCACTACTCCGAGGCGGTTTAATGGCGTTCCAAGAATATAGTGTAATACATGGTGCAGAGTTTACCGGAATGACCAATTTCTCTCTTGTTTTTTTTGACTGGGATTTTTGGCAGTCAATTCTTGTTGCGTTTTATTATTCAGCCCTCTTTATTCTCCTTGTTTTTATTCCACCAATATTCCTGGCTATACTACTTAATGAAATTCCGATGGGTAAAGTTTTTTTTCGGGTACTTTATTACCTACCGGCAGTCGTATCTGGCGTTGTAACGATGCTTTTATGGAAAAACTTCTTTAACCCGACGGAAAGTGGATTAATGAACCAATTATTGGGTGTTTTTGGATTGGAACCGATTTGGTGGTTAGGTAATAAATCTACCGCCATGCTGGCAATTATGCTTCCGCAGGCCTGGGCGCAGTTGGGGCCGGGCTGCCTGATCTACTTGGCTGCATTAAAGACTGTACCTGATGAAATGTATGAATCCGCTGCGCTCGATGGCTGTGGGTTCATCGACCGCATTCGTTATATTACGCTGCCAATGATCAAACCATTGATCAGGATACAGTTAATTTTTGCTCTGATCGCTGCTTTTCAGGCAACGGATACAGTGCTGGTGATGACCGGGGGTGGGCCGGATCGTGCGACAATGGTAGTCGGACTGGAAATTTTCTTCAATGCATTTATGTTTCAACGCTTTGGAGTTGCCACTGCAATGGCTTGGATTTTGGGGTTCATTCTGATGGGTTTCACCGTCTTCCAGATGCGTAAGTTATCACAATTAACTTTTACAACTGCCAAGTAGGAAAGGGAATAGAAAAGGATAGGATAACAAATGTCGATCATACTTAAATCTGAACGAAAAAGTACTTGGGCTCGATTGGTTATTCTTGGATGCTACCTGTTTTTGCTTATTGGTGGGACTACAATGGTTTTCCCTTTTTTGTGGATGACTTCAGGATCATTTAAAGGAAAAATGGATGTGCACCAATATGATTTCATCCCTGCATTTTTAATTGATGATGAAGTATTGTTTAAACGCTATCTGGAAGAGAAATATAATGAGCGTATTCAGGATTACCGGATAGCGACAGGAGATGATGCGCTGCGTTTCCGTATGGTTTCTTCCCCGCAATTGCCTGTAAAACAATTGCTTCAAGACTGGCTGGAATTTTGTCGGGAAGAGTCTGTACCTTCATCCTTTCATATGGGTTCTATGACCTATAGGAGTGGAAACCGGCAAAAAATAATCCCAAAAAATCTAAGAGAATTTCGAAATTATATAAAAGAGATTTGTAATGGGGATGAGAAAATATTTCGTCAAAATTACTCTTCTGTTTTACAAAATTGGAACTATCTGGAAGCGAATATTGAACGATATTTGGATCGCAATTACTCTTTAGTTCCGGATGATAATCTGACGATAGCATTTAACGATTTCAAAAAAAATAGCCAATACAGCGAACGAATATATTTATCAGTTAATGGTGATTATCAAGATAAATGTAAGGGAGACCAACAGTTTAATGGTGAAATTTCAAAATTTAATAAATTGAACAACACAACGTATCAATCCTTCAGTGAAATAATCCTTATACCGACGGTACCGAAATCTATTGGACGTATTTCTTGGGAAAACTATGTACGCAACTATATCCATCCGCAATTTATTCAGGTTTCTGAACCGGCTTTGCAGTTATACTCTAAATTTTTGCAGGAAAAATATGCTGATATCAAAAACCTAAATAAACTCTATAAATCATCTTTTAGCACTTTCCAAGATATTGTCTTTCCTGTGGATTTGGGTTATTCTATTCCAGCTGCTTTTGATTTTGTTGCATTTTTAGAGGATGACGAAAGATTACCGATCGAATATATTACCCTGGATACACCTGAGATGCGTTGGCAAAAATATCTCAGGTCTGCATATTCTAGCTTGGAGTCCCTGAACAAAGCCCATGGTGTTGAATATGCTTCCTTTGGGGAAATATTCCTCCCGCAAAAGCAGATGGATTATCACTTTGTACTCAACCATACCCTTGAACTACGTTTGCATTATTTAACCCGTAACTACAAAATGGTTTTTGAATATATCTCAGGTCATGGTCAGGGAATCATTAACACCATCATCTATTGTTCCCTGGCGGTGTTACTTGCTCTTACCGTTAATCCGCTGGCCGCTTATGCTCTCTCTCGTTATAATTTGCCAACTCAGTATAAAGTGCTTTTATTTTTCATTACAACGATCGCTTTTCCTGCAATGGTAACTATGATCCCCACTTACTTATTGTTGAGGGATTTAGGTCTGTTGAATACCTTTGCAGCACTCGTATTACCGGGGGCGGCTAACGGCTATTCAATTTTTTTACTAAAAGGATTTTTTGATACGCTCCCCCGGGAACTCTACGATGCATCAGATATCGATGGTGCTTCAGAATGGTTTAAATTCTGGAATATTACCATGAAACTATCGAAACCCGTATTAGCAATTATTGCTTTATTTGCCTTTACTGCAGCCTACGGAAATTATATGTTTGCACTGCTGCTTTGCCAAGATAGCGATATGTGGACGTTGATGGTTTGGCTCTCTCAGTTAAACTGGCACACAACTCAGGGAGTGCAATTTGCTTCATTTCTTATTGCCGCAGTGCCAACTCTCGTCGTTTTCATATTTGCACAACGTGTAATCATCCAGGGAATTGTAGTGCCTGTGGAAAAGTGAGTAAAACGCTTCCTATTGACACAGATAACATTTGGATGATAAAATCATTAATGGAAAGTATATGGTTCTTTTTTTAAATATTTTGATATATTTAATTCTACTATTAGAGCTATAAATGAGCATCAAACGACAAAAAATTCTTTTCCTCTACTCCAGCCACTCAGATTTTACCAGTGACATTGTTGCCTGGACCTTGTATGATGGGGTAACTGGTAGGCCAACTGAAGCATTTGGCACTGATGCAGCGCCTCCGTACAAAACAGTGCTGGCAGCTATGCATGATGGTTGGCGTGTGATTCAGGTTTCACCATTGCAGGATAAACCGGTGGAAGATCCGCACCAGGTTTCCTATCTTAAATATGAAACCATACTAGAAAAATTAGAGGACATCGATGCTTGATAAAAATTATCTTCTCAATACCAACCAGATGGCACAATTTGTTGCAGATGGATTTTTGCGTTTTGATGATATTGTTCCCCGGGAATTATGTGAAACATCCCATAAATACATTGATGATGGTCTTACTTTTCAAGGGACCGAGCATTTGGAAGGCACACCGTTTTCTGATGTTTACCCGGATGATTCTCCTCTCAAGCAAATCTTTGAACTTCCTCGTGTGAAAGGTGTCATTCAGAGCTTGTTAGGTCCCGATTGCGAGTTTGATCATCATTATCCGCATCTTACAGAGCCGGGTCAGTTCTTTAATGACGATTTACATCAGGATGCTCAATATGACTCGCGGCAAAGGCATTTTGATATCCAAATTTCATTCTTTCCTCAGGATGTGACCGAAGAAATGGGAGGCACTCTAATTGTCCCTGGTAGTCATTTTCGCCGGGTGCATGAAACTGCTTTGCGACGCTATCAAAATATTATTGGGCAGATTCAAACCGTGTGCAAGGCAGGATGCATGATGTTCTTGCATCACAATTTGTGGCATAGCGCTCGGTCCAATAAATCAGATAAATTCCGGTACATGTATAAACTACGACTAAATGCCAAAAGTAGTCAGGAACGACATTGGAATACAGACGATATTGATGATCCTGGGATTAAAAAGATTCTCAAAAAAAGACAGCCCTGGCTCGGCGAAGAGGCCCGGGTCGAGTTTATTAATCGTGCCAAATTATGGCGATACCTTACTGGCAACACGGATTTCGACATCGACTATTATTTAACCCGTGATTCAATGAGTAGTAGAGTAAGTATATAACATAACATTTGTAACACCTATTGTTATAAGCTTTCATGAAAAAAATCCGTGCATTATTATTTTTATTATTTTTGATTTATTCGGGTTGTAACCCCTCACATATTTCTGAAATAAAAAAAAATGAAAAGCCCATTGAGTACAAAGTGCCACCGCGTTCAAGATTCAATGTGCCATCTCTTTTAACAATGGATATTGAGAATATTGAGAAAATATTGGGTAAACCAATAAATGATTGGAAACCCACTAAATATCAAAAAGCTGTAGGAGTGGATTTATCTTCAAATAAATTGTGGAAGATAAAATCGACTTCTATTGATGTAGAATATAAAAATGGACATGTGATTTCTATATTCGTTAGTGATAGCGAAGAAGACTTATCTGCCGGTGGAATGGTCATAAGAGGGGGTATTCAACCATTCAGTAAAGATTATAGCATTAAATATAAACAATGGATTAATCCCAAGTATGCAAAAGAAATGAAAGCATCCCAAATTGCTGGAATTGAAGTCAAACCAATATAACTAAACACCTACCATTGATACAGTTGAACCATTTAGTGCAGGATTATATTCATATACCATACAGGCTGGGTATCTAAGACAAACTAAAAAGATGTAATTGTTAAAATAAGAATATTTACCAACTTAATTATTTCTGAGATACCAGTAACCATCATTTTTTTTAAACTATATTGAATATTTAATTCTAATATAATTCATCAAGATTTTCATATGATTAATTCAACAACTTCTATTATGAATCTAAATCCGTGGAATCCGAATGCCCAGATCATACACCAATGTATTAATACTGCTACCTTGGATGAGTTCTCTTCATTTTTCTTATTAATGTCCGTTAACTCCATTATATGTAAAATGAAAATAACTAATGCCATAGTAGAGGTTATTATGGCACTCCATTGGAAAATTGGCCACCATTCACGTTGTTTCCAAGATAGGAATTGGAAATATGATAAAAGAAATAATGGTACTATCCGTATAAGTAAGAATAATTCATTATCATTAATTTTTCTCATTTCCAGCTAGGATGCTTGGATGATTAGTTATTCTGCAGATTGAAGCACTTTTTCTACAATTCTTGAAAATTCAACAACATCATTTTCAAGGGAAAATATTTTTGCATGCAAATTTTTTATTTCTAATTCTAAAATTGAATATTGTGCTTCACTTACTGTTATGATTGAATCTATCATCTTCCTATTCTCATCAGGAGTTACTGTTTTTTGTCCTGTTAGAACAAAAAATGAAAAAACTAAAGTACTGCCTGTTAGAATACCCTGTATGTATGATTTCATTGCTATCACCTATTGTTTCTAAAATTTAATTGTGAACAAATTAATAAAAAATTTAACTAGTTAGGATGATAGGATGGTTAGATGAAACCATAGTTTAATTTTCTAAATCATTGAAAGGTAGAGCAGCACCATCTAAAGTGTACACAATCTAATCTAATGTATTATTTTGTCTTATTTATTTTAAAAAGCAGCGATTTGTAAACAATTAAGCCCCATATTCTATAGTGTTTCTTATTTATTTGATGATTTGTAATTTTTGGTAATAAATAAAGATATCATGACTGCTATTTTAAAATACCTTAAATATTATATCCCAGGGATTACGAGCATTCTCTTTATCCTAATATTATTAATGGGTGAGAATTACCCTACTTATTTTTTGATTGGGTTTTCAATATTTCTAATCATTGGGGATCTTATTCTTCCGAGAGATAAGGAAATTCAAAAGTTTTCTTATCCAATTTTGTTAAATCTCTCTATATATATTAACCTGCCTATCATTTTTATTTTGGTATTACTAATTGTTTCCATTTTCAGTCACAATGTATCTCAATGGTATATAGATATTCTAAATTCTTTCTTTTTTATAGATTTTATACAAATAAAAAATTCTTATCATAATATCGATAAAATTTCTCTTATCATCCAGACTGCTTTGTCTGTTGGGATAATCGGCACTGTTCCTGGACATGAATTGACTCATAGAAAAAAAAATAAGTTTGATATGTTTGTAGGGAATTGGTTACTTGCTTTTTCCTGGGATTGTACTTTTGCTATTGAACATGTTTATGGCCATCATAAAAATGTAGGTTTTCCTGAAGATCCGGCAACGGGGAAAAGAGGAGAAAATATATATTTATTTATCCTAAAAGCTATTGCGAAAGAGCAAATTGGTGGATGGGAGCTTGAATTAAGTCGTTTAAGGAGAAATGGTCTTAACGCTTTCAGTTTTCATAATAGAATGATTATTGGCTATTTAAGAAGTGTATTCATTACACTATTAGCCTTTGTCATTGGGGGTCTGGTTGGAATATTTTTCTTTTTATTTCTTGCCGTGTTATCAAAATCACTTTTAGAGGCAATAAATTATATTGAACATTATGGTTTGGTTAGAGATAAAGGGAAACCAATTCGAATGAGGCACTCTTGGAATTCTAACCATTGTCTAAGCAGTTTATATTTATGCAATGTAACAAGACACTCTGATCACCATAGAGCGTCTAATTTAAAATTTTGGGAATTGAATCCATGCGATGAAAGCGCTCCAACTTTGCCTTATGGTTATTTAGGGATGTTATACCTTCTATTAATTACTCCATTTATATATAGAAAAATAATGGTAAAAAAATTAATAGATTGGGATTTGAATTATGCCAATGAAAAAGAAAGAAAATTGGTTAATGCATAATAGTTAGATTAATTGATGGAAAATCATACAGGTTTTATAGTTCTAGTAGACATAAGCGGTTACACAAACTTTATTAGTAGCCATAATATTGATTCAGCTGTGGACAAAAAATTATCTCTGGGGCAGGCCCATGCTGAACATATTATAAGTGATTTACTCGAAAAGGTCATCGATCAACTAGATGGTGTACTCCAAGTAAATAAACTTCAAGGTGATGCTGCACTTTTTTACGGGGTTTCTGAAGATAATGTTAATCTATCGGATAAAATAATCAAAAAACTGCAAACAAGCTTTGAAGTGTTCAATCAACGGCTCAGCGAAATAAAATTCTGTGAAGCCTGTACTTGCGGTACTTGCGTAGATGTTGGCAATCTGAAATTAAAATCATTCGTTCATTTTGGTGATTTCTTAATAAAAAAAATTAATCAATTCAAGGAAATTGCAGGGCAGGATGTTATTCTTGCACATCGTTTGATGAAAAACAGCATCAGTGTTTCTGAGTATATGCTTTTCACAAAACCTTTTACAGAAATTAAAAGTCTTGATTCATTAGGTTTGATTGAAGATAGAAAAGAGAATTATGATGACATTGGCCAAGTTGACTGTACGGTTTTTTACCCGGATAAGGAACTCTACAATATGGAAATATCCAAGAAAAAATCATGGATTGGAACTATGTACTCTATGTTTAAATATTTTTACCACTCCAAATCCAAAAAGGGTATTGAATTAAAATATAATATTGCGGGTTCTTAATTAATTCCTAACCAGCTCAAGTCCTGTATTTGTGGGCTTATTATTTTTATAAGCAACGATTATAATAACCAGTTAGTTTGTTTAAACTATTAACTATTTTTCCTTGTATTGAATATTACTGGATTCCGTTATATCTTTAGAATCTATAGTATTACTAGAAATTAGCTCATATTCAATATATCCGAGGTTTTTATAGTAATGAATATATTTACATGTATGAAAAGTATAACATCCATCTGGATGTCGCGGATAGTCAACAGTGCTATTAAGGCCAAATATATTAATAAAATCATCAGGCCAATTATCATCTACACCGGGTAGGTAGCAGCTTGCTGTCTTTTCAAAACTAATCCAAATAACGTCTATATATGGAAGAGAATCTTTTTCATCCTCTGTACAACCAAAAAAAAGTAAAGGTAGAATAAGAATGAATTTGAAATATTTGCACATAGCACAATTTAATTAATAACAAAAGAAAAGAATAAGAGTAATGAAAAAGTGAATTCAAGCACTATATCTTCTTTACTTGTTTCAGATTCATGGAATTTTTTTATTTATAGGATGATGGGTAGATTCAATCATAAAGGGGTAAACATAAACTGATAATATGAAAAATATATATGCTTTAGCTATTGGTCTTTGTATCACTTTTGCGACTGAAGAGAAATCTTTTAAACATGAAAAACAGATTTCAGATGTTTTACAAACTTACATGGCAGAAGTAGATAATAAAAATCCAGCTGGTATGCTAGAGCATCTAACAATGCCATTTGATATTCATTTTGGTTCAGAAAGGACTGTCACCATTAGATCAGATGAAGAATTTAGAGCTGTTTTTGAAAATTGGAAAAATCAGGATATAGCGCAATTCCATTCGACAGGTTTAGTCTCGGTCATTATAAATCAAACGGGCCCATTGAAAAACTTTTTAGCTGTTGCTGATGTTACCTATAACAGGTTAGACCAAGATGGAAATATCTTAAGAACAGAAAGAGTTCTTTATCATTTCATGAGAGGGGATGGTTACGACTTACCAATTTTCAAAGTTGTATGGAGTTTTTTTACAAGATGGATAAGAAAATGGAAAATTTATATGATATCCAATATCGATATTGAATAATCAATTTTTAAATATCAAACCCCGTATTCATTGAGTTTTTTGTTTAAAGGATAATAGTTAGATTTGGATATGAGGTATTATTTAATCATAAGTTTATTCATATTGAATTGTATATTGATGGGGAAAGAAATAACGAGCAAGTC
>PBKF01000059.1 GCA_002722105.1 Fidelibacterota bacterium | reverse complement strand
TAATTTGATCATCATCTAAACCTTGTCTCATAAGATGCCATTTATGTGCAATACCTGCACGGCGCAATAATTTATGTGCTGCATCAGTTAGCTGTGCACCTTCACCGAGCCAGTGGAGAACGCGGTCACCTTTTAATTCGTAGCAATGATCTGTATCAATCGGGTTATACCATCCCAATTCTTCAATTGCAGCACCGTCACGGCGATTCCGTGAATCCATAACAACCATTCGATAGAATGGCCTATTTCGACGTCCTATGCGTTTCAGTCTAATTTTCGTCGCCAATGTATTTCTCCTTAATTAAAATATTCCAACACTACCCAAGTCTGGTAGTTTAAAATTTTTATTTTTACCCATTTTTTTTAACGTTTTCTTCATCTGAGAAAATTGATTTAAAAGAGTATTTATTTCCTGAACCGGTCGTCCACAACCTTTAGAGATTCTCAATCGGCGACTGCCGTTGATAATTTCAGGCCTATGGCGCTCTTCTGGAGTCATGGAATTGATGATTGCTTCGGTCCATCCGACCTGCCTATCATCCATTTTTAAATTTTTTAAAGCTTTTGGGATCATATTGGGCATCATTCCCAGTAATTGGCTCAAAGAACCCATTTTTTTCGTTTGTTGTAGCTGAGATTGAAAATCATCTAGATCAAAAGTGTTTTTCATCAGTTTTTTCTGGATTATTTCAGATTCTTCTTGATCAAATACGTCCTGAGCTTTTTCCACAATCGAAATAATATCTCCGAATCCAAGAATCCGATCAGCAATCCGCTTTGGGTCAAAAACATTTAGACCATCAAGTTTTTCAGATGTACCCATGAATTTAATTGGTTTACCGGTCACTTCCCTAATAGACACTGCTGCTCCTCCTCTTGCATCTCCATCCATCTTTGTAAGAATCACACCAGTTAAAGGAAGAACTTCGTGAAAAGCCTGCGCAGAATTCACTGCATCCTGTCCAGTCATACCATCAGCAACAAACAGAATTTCGTCTGGTTTCGAAATTTCTGCAATTTGCTGAATTTCCATCATCATTTCGCCATCTATATGCATTCTACCTGCTGTATCTAGAATTACAACATCATTTTTCAAAGATCGTGCTTCTTCGATTCCACGTTTACAAATCGCCAGCGGGTCACCTGTGCCTTCTTCATATACAGGCACATCGGCTAGTTTTCCCAATGCTACTAATTGCTTTATTGCAGCTGGCCGGTAAACATCAGCGGCCAACATCAATACCGATTTGCCGGATTTTTTAAACCGATTTGCCAGTTTCCCTGCTGTAGTTGTTTTTCCGGCACCTTGAAGACCTGCCAATAAAAGGATGGCTGGTTTACCCTTCAAGTCCAATTCTACTATATTCTCTCCCAGAAGTGCTACTAATTCATCGCGAATTATCTTGACAAATTGTTGCCCCGGTTTTACCGATTTTAAAACTTTTGTACCCTGTGCTTTTTTTTGTACAGTTTGAACAAAAGTTTTTGCCACTTTGAAGTTTACGTCCGCATCTAGCAATGTCCGTCTAACTTCCCGAACGGTATCATTAATGTTCTTGTCTGTTATTATCCCTAATCGCCGTACGTTACGGAAAATGGAGTCAAAGCGTTCCGTGATATAACTAAACATGTTCTTTTATTTCGAAAATAGCTTATAAAATTAGTTCTATTTTTTAAAAAAAGTAAATGTGAAAAGTCACCTATATTTTATTTGAAAAACTGTAAGAATTTTCTTTCTAATTGAATTAAATTATATGGAATAAAAGATTTAACAGATTTTTTTCCTAAAAGGAATAACTCAGTTTCAAACCAATTTGCCTTGGCTCTCCATAGCTTTTCCAAAGCTGTTCAGGGTAATCAGGGGGAATAAGTCCAAAATAAAACCCGCGGATCGCATACCTTTCATCCAAAACATTGCGAGCCCAGAATGATATTATTATCTTATTAAATGATTTACCAATATTAAAATTAAACAGTTTATAGGGTTCTGACTTTTGATCATGGCTATCAGAGTAAAAATATTCATGTTTGTAACTGGCTGATAATGAAGCAAATAATCCAGAATCATTTTGATAATTCAACCCAAATGATCCTGTTAATTTTGGTGCCATTGCTGCTTCCCTATCTCCTACATAAGTGATAACATTTTCAGCAGAATTATAGGAAAATTTGTCAACCCAGGTATATAAAGATCCTAAAGAAAAGTTTAGAATTAAAGAACGAAAAATCATTTGCATATGTTCCCACTCTAAACCCTGGATTGTACCTGAACCTGCATTAGCTGTAAAATATAGAAAACTGTTGGGGTCACCCGCTACCTGCTGACTGGATACTGAAACTTGCTGATTTTTTCTTTTTGCATAAAAGATTGAAAATTGTGTCCGATATGATTCTCTATAACGTTTTAATCCAAATTCAGCGTTTTGTATGAATTCAGGCTCATAGGGACGACTGGCTTTTGATAAGTAAGGCTGCTGATTTATTCCACCTGACTTATAGCCTTGTGACATGGTGCTGTAAAATATTGTCTTTTTGTCAGAATTATATTTAAGTGATAAGCGATATCCCAACATAGATGTATCTGTATTAAACATAATATGCGGGAGATCAACTTTTTCCCAATTATCATTAAGCCCCTGATACAAACCGGAATAATCATATTTGTTTTGTTCAAAACGGAAATTTGCATTCATAACCAGCGATGACAAAATATTTGATTCAAATTGAAAATAACCTGCATTTGCACGAAAATCAAATTTGCTTGCTCCATTTGTAGCGGCACCACCGAATAAATACCCGAATGCATTATCTTTTTCTTCAAGAGTTTTTGAAAAAATTCCCACTACAGTAGGACCCAATGACAAACGTATTTCCTGAGTAAAGTTTGTCCGGTTTCTTTCGTTTCTATCAAAAAAAGAATAATCCCAACCCTCAACAGTTGGATCAAATCCATGATTATCATGCCAATAAGTACTATCTGCCCAATCACCATCATAAGCATGTATCAAATCGGTGCTCGTATATGAGGTAATAGATGTGATAGCGATTGTTTCTGAAAAAGAAAAATTCCCTCTAATAGAATATCCGCGCGTTAACTGACTATCTTCCCCATATTCATCTGAATATGTGATGAATTCAGTGTTATTATTTGGTGCCCAAGCATCATAGCCATTTTTTAAATCAGAATAAATATATGTATATAAAATATTAAACATATTGTTTAAGGAATATTTTAATTTTATTCGTGATAAAAATTCTTCTCGTTTATTAGAATTATCCACATTTTTAGAAATATTCTCTCTATAGCCATTTTGATAATTATTCATCAATGATATTCGCAAAGATAATCCTGAAAATAATTTCGTATTTAAAATTCCCTGTCCACCATAATAATTGTCGGATCCAAAATTTAATGATGATTGAATTTTAAAGTTTTCAGACGGATCATTTGAGTGGACAGAAATCAGGCCTCCAATAGCATTTGCTCCATAAAGAGATGATTGCGGTCCTTTGAATACTTCAATTTGACTTATATCATTCAATTGAGCAATCATACCCAATCCGCTAAGATCCATATCATCCATTACAAATCCTACAGAAAAATTAGGTGCACCTTCCCCAAAATAATGACTCCGCTCACCAACGCCTCTTATTTGAAAATACCTTGGACGGCTTGTCCCTCCTGCCCAATTTAAATTCGGAACCTGGTCTGTTAAAGTTTGAAAATGTTCTGCTCCCGATTGTCTTATATTCTGCTCGGTTATGACAGTTATACTGCTTGAAACTTGTTGCAGTGTTTCATTGGTAAGCCCTGCCCGAACCACAATCTCATCTGATTCAATAATCACAGGAACCAGGTTTACATTCATTCCATATACAGCTATTTCGGTGATTTTTTGGTATCCGATATGTGAAAACTCTAATTTAGCTCCCGGTAAAACATCTAAAGAAAATTCACCAAATTCATTTGTTGATGTGCCTATTTCTAATGCAATAATATTTACATCCTTAATAGGCTTTCCACTTATTTGATCAGTAACAGTCCCCTTTATCTGTGCACAAATGAAAGAGAAATAAAAGGCCGGGAAAATAAGGTATGTTTTAAACTTCATGTTGTCTTCCTACACTGGCATTATCCAGATCAGGTCAATGGGTTTATTCTCAGCCGTTCCATCTGCTTTAAGAACAGCACCCCTGACTAACATGAAATTACATATTTATTTTCCAATAATTCATTATAACTTCTTTATTAAATGCTGCATAAAATATTAATCAATAATTAATTCTATTTTAATTATATTATCTTCTTTGTTTTCCTAAACTCACATGTATGCACCCTTGCAGACTCCAAAATAGAATAATTACCTTTACGGCTAACTTTTTGGAGAAATAGTGCAAAAACATTTACCTGAGATTACACCAAAAGCCATCATTCTTGGTATACTGCTTTCCATGATTCTTGCGGGAGCCAATGCTTACCTCGGTTTGTTTGCAGGAATGACTGTATCTGCTTCCATCCCAGCAGCTGTAATTTCCATGGGCATTTTGCGTCTTTTCAAAAATTCTAATATTTTAGAAAATAATATTGTGCAAACTGCTGCTTCAGCAGGAGAATCACTTGCAGCAGGAGTCATTTTTACAATTCCAGCATTGGTACTTATGGGTGCTTGGACAGAATTTGATTATTATCAAGTCGCAAAAATTGCCGCCATTGGTGGTGTAACTGGTGTTCTATTTACAGTCCCACTGCGTAGAGCTCTAATCGTTATGGCAAAATTGAAATACCCAGAAGGTGTTGCAACTGCAGCTGTATTAGAAGCTGGAAAAGATTCAAGGATTTCTAAAGAAAAAGATGAATCAGGTGGACTAATGACTATTGCTTTTTCTGGACTGGTTGGGGGAATCATGAAGCTATGCTCTCAAGGATTATCCATGTGGAAGGCATCTTTGGAAGGTGCCGCAGTAGTTGGTGGTTCTATTTTCAGTATTGGAACAGACCTTTCTCCTGCACTCATTTCTGTGGGATATATCGTTGGCCGAAATATTGGGATCCTTGTAGTGGCAGGCGGACTTATTTCCTGGGCTGTGGCAATTCCAATTTATTCCGCCATTTATGGTTTTGATGGAGAGCCCATGGATGCAGCCTGGAATATCTGGAATTCACAAATTCGTTATCTTGGTGTTGGATCCATGGTAGTTGGAGGAGTTTGGTCCCTTATTAATTTATTTAAACCATTGTTAAATGGTATAAAAGCCAGTTTAGAAGCTTTAAAACAAACAAATCAAGATGGAGAATCCCTAAAAGAAGAACAAGATTTTCCTATCAATTACGTTGGAATGGCATTGGCAGCTCTTTTAATTCCGATTTTTCTTCTATATTTTGAAATTGTTTCCGATATGGCAATTGCAGCTCTTTTATCCCTTATCATGATGGTTTTTGGATTTTTATTTTCAGCGGTTGCAGCCTATATGGCAGGAATGGTTGGTTCATCCAATAATCCAATTTCAGGTGTTACCATTGCCACTATTCTCTTTTCTTCTCTACTATTATTACTGCTTTTAGGAGAAAATTCCAATATAGGTGCACCAGCTGCAATTATGATTGGTGCTGTAGTTTGTTGTGCTGCCGCAATAGGTGGAGACAACCTGCAAGATCTAAAAACGGGTCATATTGTAGGTGCCACACCCTGGAAACAGCAAGTCATGCAAATTATTGGCACCTTATCTGCAGCATTGGTTTTAGGGCTCGTTCTTGATATTTTACACACTGCCTATACAATTGGATCACCTACTTTGTCAGCACCGCAGGCAACATTAATGCAATCTGTAGCTGATGGGGTGTTTCGGGGAGATTTGCCTTGGTTTATGGTGGGGATGGGTGCAGTTATTGGGATTATCATTATTCTGATTGATATTCATCAGGAAAAAATTGGATCAGATTTTAGAGTCCCGGTATTGGCAGTTGCTGTTGGTATCTATCTTCCCATAGAATTGACAGTTCCAATCTTTATTGGTGGAATGGTTTCTAGTTTCAGTGATTTATCACGGGCAACTGACATAATGAAAAAACGTGGTTTACTCATTGCATCCGGGCTTATCACTGGGGAAGCCTTGATGGGAATTCTGGTTGCTTTCCCTATATTTTTTACAGGTGAAAAAGATTGGTGGCCAACCTATACCGGATTTCAAATACTTGGTATTTTCGGATTCTTGGCTGTGTTATTTTGGCTCTATAATTCTGTAACGGACAGGTCATGATACAGTAATTTTTACTTTGTTATGTCATCTATTACACCAGAACTTGTCTATCGCCTTCCCAAAGTAGAATTACACTGCCATTTAGATGGCTGTCTACGTCCTAAGTCAATTTTAGATGTTGCTGAGAAGGACAATATAAAACTTCCATCATTCAAATTAGAAAAATTATCTTCGTATCTGCGGATCGGTAAAAAAAGAGGTTCGCTTGAAGAATATCTTAAGCGTTTTGATATAACCTTATCCGTTATGCAAACTCCCGAATCTCTTACCCGGTTTGCTTATGAGCTCATTGAAGATGCGGCTGCAGAAAATGTCCGTTATATCGAGGTAAGATATTCGCCCATTCTTCATCTAGAAAAAGGAATGACAGTTGACATGGCTGTAGAAGCGGTTAAAGATGGTCTTAAAAAAGGTGAAGAAATATTTGGTGTTAAATCTGGAATTATTGTTTGTGGAATTCGTTCCATTTCTCCAAAGATTTCATTAAAACTTGCGGATTTAGCAGTCCGATACAAAAATAAAGGTGTTGTGGGTTTTGATCTGGCAGGTGCTGAAGAGAATTTTCCAGCCAAAGAGCATCGGGAAGCATTTTACCAAATTAGAAATCACAATATTAATTCCACTATTCATGCTGGAGAAGCCTATGGACCAGCATCTATTCATCAAGCAATTCATTATTGCGGTGCAAATCGAATTGGACATGGCACCAAACTCAAAGAAGATCGGGATTTAATGCAATATGTGAATGATCACCGGATTCCATTAGAAGTATGTCTTACATCTAATTGGCAGACTCGAAGTGTGCGATCCTTGAAATATCATCCCTTAAAGTTTTATTATGAACAAGGGATTCGGGTAACTTTGAACACAGATAACCGACTTATGTCTGATACTACTTTGACAAAGGAATTTATGCTAGCCCATAAATTATTTGATTTCCAACTACACGATTTTCGGGAGATAACGATTATTGCAATGAAAAGTGCTTTCTTACCTCACCAGGAACGCCAAAAGATGATCAAAACTATTACTGAAGAATTTGAACAAGAATTTGATCTTCGCACGGAATTTGCAGATTATAGAACAAAAAGGAACGCATCATGAAAACATTATATGAAAATTTCTTTAAACCGAATTTATCCGAAAATCCTATCCTCAGTGTCTTAAGCAAGATACCTATATTTAAAAATCTCTCTCCCAAAGAATTAAAAGAAGTTGGCAGGTTGATACATGAACGAAGATATAAAAAAGATGAATCGATTTTCAAAAAAATGGCACCTGCAGAAGGAATGTATGTAATTATTGAAGGAAAAGTTGAAATAAAAGACCCGGAAAATGGTTTCATTTTTGCTACATTGGGATCTGGTGATTTCTTTGGTGAATTGGCTCTTTTAGATGAAGAGCCAAGAACTGCCACAGCAGTATCTATTGAACCTTCAAAGTTAGTAGGATTTTTTAAAACTGATTTACTTACTCTAATGGATCGAAATCCAAAAACAGGAAATAAGATCATGTTAGATCTTTCCCGGGTTTTAGGTGAAAGGCTACGACGAACTAATTTAGAATTATCTAAATTACAATAATGGACTCAGTTCAAAAATTATATAGATTACTTCTTATTATTCTAATAGGAGTTCTTGCTTGGAATATACTGCCATTTCTAGCCTCTGTAATGGTAATGCTTATCTTTGCTTTTTTATTTACAACAATTCTTCTACAAAGTGTTGATGCCCTAGAAAGGAAAATTCATTCCAGAGCTGCATGTGTATTTTTGATTTTAGGCGGCATCATTTCAGGAAGTGTCTGGTTTATTGGCAGCTTTATATCAAATCTTGGTATTCAAATAAAAGAATTCACAAAAAAACTGCAGGAAAAAGATTTTGCAATTAGCCTGGAAAGCTTATCCGAAAAAACGAAAAATGTTCTACCTGAATTTTTAGCCAATATGATTCCAGAAACTCATAAGCTTGTTACAATTACAAAAGATAGTATCGGAGGAATATTTCAGAATATATTATCACTAATGGGATCAGCAGGGGGACTATTTTTCGTTGCCATAATGGTGTTCATTTTTACTATAATACTATTAATAGAATATCATGATTTTAAGCGTTCGCTGGTCCATTTTATTCCTAATAAATATTTGGAAGTTGGTTTGAGAACCATTTATAATATTGAGCAGCAAATTTCAAAATATTTACGTGGCCAAATACTTGCAGCAGGCAGTGTGGCTATTCTATCTATTTCTGGTTTGTTTATTTTAAATCAATTGGGTGCCAACATTACCTTGATTGTGTTTATTGGGATTATCGCAGGATTGGCAAATTTAATTCCTATGATTGGACCATTTGTGGGGATGATACCAGCAATTTTAATTGCTCTAATGAATAACTTAGGAAATGATGCGGCAATGCTTCATCAAATATTCGGTTTTGTTCCATCTCCCTTTTATATTTTAGATATTATTTTTATGTTTATAATTGTCCAGCAGATTGATAACAATTTTATTACACCTATTTTAGTTGGGGAAAGTGTGGGGCTTCATCCTATGCTCGTTATGATAGTTTTATTGGTTGGCGGAATTCTTATTGGACCATTAGGGATGCTTTTTGCTATTCCTGCAGCCGGAGTATTTAAAGTAATCATTTCGGAGATGATCTTTATTTCAAAAAACTCACACTTATTATAAATAACCGATTATAATTGATCTATAATGATAAATTTACTTTTTTATTACAGTTATCTTTTCAACAGTTTGTGATCCATTCATACCGTAAATAGCTAATAGATAAACACCGCTGGATACATAATCTCCTGCCTCATCTCTTCCATCCCATACCAATTGATCTCCATCCATACTGGTACCTTGACTGGGAATATGTCGAACTATTTTCCCATCAAGGGTAGTGACCATCATAGATGACTCAAATGGTAACCCATCTACAATCATTGATTTTTGAGCTGGTATGTAAAATGGACTTGGAAATACTTTTATTTCATTATAGTTCTTTTTTCCCTTCCCAAAAGGAATTCGCAAAATATTTACACCCTTACTTGTGGCAATATATGCTAGATTTCTTTTTTCATCGAAGGCTATATCTGTCACAGCATCTGAAAGAAGCGGTGAATTATCTGTTCGTAGGCCATTTATATCTGGCCAATAGGTAGTATTTTCCAATAAGATATGAATCCCATCGGTTGGGGAATGGGTCCATATATTACCATGGGGGTCAATTTTTATTTCTGCTCCTGCGCCATAAGATATATTTGGGAAATATGCATAATTATTCTCTCTTGTTACTGGGCTTGCAGACGAATTTGTTAAATCAAAATAATTCAGTCCTGTCGGTGTTAGATAGTATAATCTGTTGTTGAAACCCATACCCAAGGACCATACCGTTCCACTCTCCTGAACCTTATTCCATGAAAATGAATCTGGATTATATGGATCTCCATTGAAATCCAGTAAAAAGATCCCACCGTTTGGATAAATCCCTAAATTAGCTTCATTAGCCTGGAATGCTGAATACCACATTCTGCCCCATGAGTCAAAAGTTATTGAACCAGGTGTTTGGCTAATTTTTACACCCGTTTCTGATGAACCATAATGTTTCCAATCATTATCGGTTGACCGAACATGTATTGGCTGATTCCCATTGATACAATAGGGGTTAGCAACCCAAAGATTGCCATCTTGATCAAATTCAATATCCAAAACGACCATATAAGGGCGTGAATTACTGGAAGTTGTATGATAACTCAATTCCGTTGTATCAATCAACGTAATATTACTTGGATTATCAACATCCATTACAATTACACCTCCACTTTTTCTAATTGGTTCATTGTAGGTAACAGGATAGGAACCCCGAACCGCACAATACACTAATCCATCGGAGCCTTGTTCTATATCAGCAATATATCCACCAAAATCATACATTACTGTATCAGCAATAAACATTGAATAATCATAATCATTATTAATAGTTTCAGACCCTGTTGTTATGATCTCTATGATATTTCGCCATCCATCATTACTATAAATCGAGATCCCATATTTACTTCCACCCACAAGTCTACCATCCTCTAATATTGTAATAGCAGAGAATCCACTTGTCACTGGAGCATTAGGTATAAACCGATTCACAGAATAGCTTCCATTATCTTCTTCGGATAAAAAAAGCAAACCGCTTTGTAAACCTGCAACTATTTGTCCTTGGAAAAGTATTATTGCACTTATCTTATATTGGTCATCCACCAATAAATCTTGTTCTATTGTTTTTCTATAAAGATATTTGTTATCAACAATCCATATTGAGTTCTCATGAACAAATATTTCACTAATTTTAGAAAATTGAAAATTGAAATCTATTTCACTCCAAACTGCGGACTCGATCGATAATTCATACAAAGAAGTTTCAGAACTAAAAATTAAATTTGAATTATTCATTGTCATTATAGTAATATTCATTATCATATTATTATCTACAGGTTCCCATCGATTGGGGTCTTTCAAATTTTCTTGAATTAATCCACTGTAAATCCCGTTATCTGTTCCAATAAATAACATTGAATCATTACTTGTAAAACAATGAATTTCTCCAGTTTCAACAGGAAAGTTTCGATAACTGTCTCTATATTCCCAACCTTCATCAAAATAGAATTTCATTATTCCAACATCTTGACCATCGTTAAAGAATACAAAAGCTAATGAGTCAAGAACTTGGATATCTATGATGCCGGTTAAACCATAATCAAAATGGATGACAGACTGCCTCCTTTCGGGGTCATAAACCTGAACAAATCCATAAGGGCTACTACCGCCGATCCATAAATGACCGTTATTATCTTGGTCAATTGCTGAGAGGTCTACTCCCACTAATCCATCTATTGTTGTAAAAGTTTGATAAATACTATCTTTTATTTCTAATATTCCTCCCTCTGTTGCTACATATAGTTGGTCATCGACTGTTGTTAAATCCCTTACATTTAATGGAGAAGTGAGGGCGTCCCATTCACCTATACGGGACTGAGAATAACCGAATGAAATAAAATAAATTATTAAAGAATATTTAATCCAATTTAAGGAGTTAAAATATTTATTTATTATCATAGATAAAACTATTAATAAGTCTAATATATACATTATCCTACTTGAAAAGGTTTCAAAACCTTTCTCTTTTGTCTTTCAAATTTTCATCCCAATTTTCAACCGATGAAACATGCTATCATTCATCTTTTTTTCATTTATGTCCTTTTTGCAGAAGAGAATGTACCATTTACAATTGAAGTTCGTCCTCGAATTATTGATGATGCAAAAGTACTGATCAATGTAGAAGTAATTAATCATGTTGGAAGACCCGTCGATTATTTAGAAGGGTTTCTTGCAAAATACTCAGGAAATAAAGAATTCTTAGGAGAAGAAAGGATGGTGCTGATTTACAACTATGAACCACCTCTACAAACTGGATTTTCAACAACAAAAACGACTTCCTACTCGCTTGATGATGACAAACCAAACACATATAAGTTTACAATTTCAAAAGTGAAATTTGCAGGCGAAAACCGAGTTTTCGCATGGCATCCAAAAGCAGGATTTATTCGAATTGATTAAACTGTTGATGATGGTGCTTCATTAGTTTTTCTTCTATTAGCCGACTATAATTCAACGTATCCAAATCCAAAGTTAAATCATTTATCCATCTGCGAGTTTTTAAAATATGTTTATCAATCACTTGTATTGGTACACGTTCAGCATACATATTTGCTATAACAATTGCAGCAGGGACAGGTATATACCAATTTAAAGGATCTTCATAAAAGTAATCCAAATTTCTGATAAGTTCCCTAGGTGATAAATAATCAACTGATTCTCCAAATACATCATCAGCTAAATATTGGTCTTTTGCCCAGGTCTTTAAATATCCGTATAGACGCCCGTCGAGGGCACCGCTTAGGTAAGCAGTTTTAATTCGGATGACAGTTTCTTGGTGATTAGATACATTTTTAGCAACTCTATTCCAATCGTGTCCATCCCAAAATAATTTGTTCTCCTTGCCACTAACAATGGATAAAATTATAATTATCAGGAATAATTGCTTCATAACTACAATATCAAGTTTACAAATTTCAACCCGTTTTCACGACAACAGTTTTTAGATTAACAAATTCCATCATTCCGTAAGAAGCTAATTCTCTGCCATATCCAGATTCTTTTATTCCTCCAAAAGGCAACCTTGGATCTGATTTAACAAAATCATTTACAAAACAAAGTCCGGCCTGTAATTGAGTCTTAGCAATGTGCTCTCCCTTTATTTTATCGTTTGTAAAAACTGCGGCACCTAATCCAAACTCAGTCTGATTTGCTAAAGAAAGAGCTTCTTTTTCATTTTTAGCCTTAATTACAGAAAAAACAGGTCCAAATATTTCCTGATCAAATACAGTATTTCCCGGAGCTACATTAGATAGGAGAGTTAAAGGGTAATATGCACCATCATCTTTTGGAATTTCACCTCCTAATTTTAATTCGGCACCTTCATGCACTGCCTTAAGTATCTGACTATGTAATTTGTCTCTGGCAGTGGCCGATACCATAGGGCCCATATCTACATCATCCATAGGATCTCCAACTATTTTTTCACAAAGCTTTCGTTCCAATCGCATTAAATATTCATCGTGAATTGATTCAGTAACTATTAATCTTTTTGCTGCAATACAACTTTGTCCTGCATTAATTAAGCGTCCAGAGATGCAAGCATCCAGTGCTATATCTAAATCGGCATCTTCCAGTACAACATATGGGTCACTACCTCCAAGTTCCAGAACAGTTTTTTTCAATACACTTCCTGCTGCTTTCGCTACTGATTTCCCTGCTGAAATACCTCCAGTTAAGGTAACTGCAGCAATGGATTGGTTTTTGATCACTTCATCTACTTCTATCCTAGAAATTGATAAATTTTTAAAAATATTTTCTGGATACCCCGAGACTTTGAAACATTCCTCTATAGCTTTTGCACATCCTTGAACATTAGATGCATGTTTTAAAATAGCTCCATTTCCTGCCGTAATTGTTGGGATTGCAAATCTAAATACTTGCCAAAAAGGAAAATTCCAAGGCATTACACCCAAAACAAGTCCAATCGGTTGGATAGAAATATAACTTTTTTGCCCTGTAATTTCGACAGTTTTATCTTCCAGCATTTCTTGCGCTTTTCCTCTATAATAATCACAAAGCCAAGCGCACTTTTCAATTTCAGCAATAGATTGCGATAATGGCTTTCCCATTTCCTGTGTAATAAAAATTCCGTATTCTCGGGAACGATCTCTAAGGATCCCTGCCATTTGCTCAAGACAAGATTGTCTGAATTCTAAGGATGTATTTTTCCATCTGAGCTGTTCTTCTTCTGCTTGAAATAAAATATATTTTATTTCTTCAGATGAGTGTTTCTTGTAAGAATGTATTTTTTCACCAGTGGCAGGATTAATTGATATAAGCGACATTAACTAATTCCAATTTTATCTATAATAAAAGCATAATAAAAAGCTACATCCTTTAAATAATCAAATCTGCCGGAGGATGAAAAATGTCCTGCACCCATTATTGTTCTAAGTAAAAGATCATTTGAGCCATTTTTCATTCTTCTAAGTTTGGCAGTCCACTTAGCAGGCTCCCAATATTGTACCCTAGGATCATTGTAACCGGCCAGAACCAAAGTGTGTGGATATTCTTTAGCAGCAACATTATCATACGGAGAATATGATTTCATATAATCATAATATTCCTTCTCTAAAGGATTACCCCATTCTTCGAATTCTATAACTGTCAAGGGTATAGAAGAATCAAGCATAGTATTTATAACATCAACAAATGGTACGCTGGGGATTGCAACTTTGCAAAGATCAGGCGCCATATTCATTACTGCTCCGATTAGCAAACCTCCTGCACTTCCTCCATATATTGCCATTTTTTCAGGAGAAGTAATTCCTTCATTTGCTAAAAACTGACCTGCTGATATAAAATCTTTAAAAGTATTTGTCTTCCGTTTCATTTTTCCATCTAAATACCATTTTCGGCCCAAAAATGAAGACCCTCTTATATGAGCACGGGCATAAACAAACCCACGATCAATAAGGCTAAATATATTTGATGAAAACCAAGGGTCATAGGTGGCTCCATAACTACCGTATCCCCATAATAAACAAGGGTTATTTCCTTTTAATTCAACTCTTTTATTGTACAATAATGTTATAGCAACTTTTTTCCCATCATGTGTGGGTGCCCAGATCCTTTGTGAAATATAATTTTCAGAATTATAACCACCCAATACTTCTTCCTGTTTACGTAATGTCTTTTCCTTTGTTTTGAAATCTATATCATAAATAGAATAAGGCGTTCGGAATGATCCGTAACCAAATCTTAAAAATTCTGAGTCCCAGTTATAATTCTCCTCAAATGCCAAGGAATATATTTCCTCATCCATTTCAAGGTTATACCAAATATTTGAATTAAAATCATATATTCTGATTTCAAGGTTTCCTTCAACTCGTTCCAAAACAGCCATATGATTTTTAAATAAAGATACATCATCAATTAAAGTTGTTTCCCTATTTGGTATTATCTCTTCCTCTGGGCCTCCATCAATCGGAGTTCGAATTAACTTAAAATTGAACGCATCTTTATTGGTCAATTGATATATATAATTTCCACGATGGTAAACATAATATTCTACATCCTGTTCCCGTGACTGAACAACATTCCAATCACTGTAAGGTTTATTCCGATCTAATAGATAAACTTCTGAAGTTACATTACTAGCGATATCCATTATTAAGTATTCACCACTTTTAGTACGATGAAGCCCTACATGGAAGCGATCATCTAATTCTTCATAAACTAAAACATCTTCTGATTGGACATCACCTAACTTATGCCGCCATAGTTGATATGGACGCTGTGCAGAGTCTAATACTATGTAAAATAAAGTTTCATTATCGTTTGCCCATTCCACTGAACCGTCTAGATTGCATAATTGGTCATCTATTATTTTTCCTGAATTAATTTCCTTTATAATTAATTTATGTTTTTCTGCTCCAGAAGTATCAATGGTATATGCTAATAATTTTTCATTTGGGCTAATTTTATAAGCACTTAATGTCAAGTAATCATACTTCTTGACAATATTATTTAAATCTAAAGTTATTTGCTCTTTTCCATTTAAGTCTTCAAATCTTCTGCAATAAATTTCATACTGCATATTTTCTTTAGTCCGAGTGTAATACACATAATTCCCAAACTTATAAGGGACTGAATTATCATCTTCTTTAATCCTGCTTCTCATTTCCTCATATAGGGTTTTTTGAAGCTTTTCCGTATGTCTCATTTTAGCTAATGTATAATCATTCTCTGCTTTCAAATAATCTAAGACCGGTTTTGTATTTCTTTCATTTAGCCAATAATAATCATCAATTCTTTTATCATTGTGGATAATGAAGTGTTTGGGTATTTGGGGTGCAACAGGGGGCGTAGAAGACGCAACAGATGTCATATATATTCCTGTAAATAAGATTCCAAAAATTAGTATTGTTAAACTAGTTTCTATTTTAGTCAATATTCCCTCTCTTGATCATGAAGAAGAATGTTTTGAAAAGCTAAGAAAAAATGTATATATCTGACAGACTATGTCTAGAAAATATACCAAAAGCTTTAATAAGAAAAAATTAAGAAAGATATTCGAGTGTATTTTCGGAGATTAAATAATTTTAAATATTTTAACCACATAATGTCTAAAAATATATTAGGAAACAATATTGTACTTTAAAGATATTTTTAGCGGGGACACAATCAATATTATAAGTTAATTTCGTTAATAATCCTTCTATATTCTTGTTTTAATTCATTGGGTTTTTTGTCATATAGTTTTACCATCATTGCCATGCGTGGGTTTTTAATAAAATAATTTCGGTTATCATGAATAAAGATCCAATAAAGCCCCCTCAATTGAGTTAATTGGTATAGGGATTTCTCTCGAGTATTCTAATAATAAATGCATAATTTCTTTTGGATTAATTAACCCAATATTTAAATACGGCGTAAGTACAGAGTGGAATAAAGAGGAATCAGAGTTGGTTATTGCATCTTCATATGGACCAAAATACTCTAATCTATCAGTAAGGAAATTTTCAAAAGAAGTCTTAGCTGATTCGCGGGTGCATGGATAATTAAACCCATCAAGATTCCCAATATTTTCATTAAAATTCAAGTTGATTTTTTCTATACTCTTATTAAATATTTTTTGATCGTATCTTAATTTATTTGAACTTGGTAGGTTTATCTTTTTCGGTAGTTTTTTTCTATTTTGATCATCAAAACTCCATTTACCTCCAACTGGTTTTAAATTCTTATCTACAAGAATATTGAATCTTTTTCTTTGCTTTTTGTAAAAATTACCCATTAAGTGGTATTTTTTTTCCTTAAAATCTGATTCAATTTCAGAAAAGGTCAATAAAAAATTAGGGGAATCATACCAGCTTAATTTTACCCCAGTATTTCTTTTTGCATCATGAAATCGTAATCTGAGTTCATAATCAACTACATCTACCAAATGAATATTTGATAAATCATACCTTTTGATGATTTCTTCAATATACCCTTTATGACACAATGACTTATATTCTAGCTTGTTTACATTGTATCCATAATCAACTAGTTTTATTGCATAATGTTCAATAGATAAATAGTGGAGAAGAATTTTCTTTTTATTAAATGATATAGGATATCTGTAATCTCCAAAAAAAGAGGATCTTCTAATATGAATACTAATCTGCTCCTTGACAGAGCAGGATTAGGATCAAATAATTGATTGGGGAAAATAAATGTGGATTCCAAATATTTGGTTCTTTTCTTTAGAAATCTATATTTTTGGCTACATTATTATGTTTTAGCCCTAGCATTCTTTCATTTCTTAACCAAACTTATTGGGTTTGTGCAGGCTAAATATATTTTTGAGTTTTTAACTTAATTTATCGTTTCAGAGATTATCAAAGGACTTTTTTGATTTCATTGCTATTGGGGTTAACACTGCTTCGAAAAAAATGGGTCAATTCTCCATTCTCATTAATGATATACTTACAGAAGTTCCATGAAGGAAGAGCACTATTCCATCCATTGGAATTTGGGTTAGATAGCCATTTGTAAAGATCACTGGCAGGTTTTGATTTTATTCTCTGTTTCTCAGCAATTAAAAATGACACACCGTAATTGGTTGAGCAGAATTCTTTTATTTCCGACGGCGATCCTGGCTCCTGCATCCCAAAATCGTTACATGGCACAGCTATAATTTCTAATTTATCGCTATTATTGTCATACAAATTCTGAAGGTCAATGTACTGACTCGTAAACCCACACTTGGAAGCAACGTTAACTATCATAATTTTTTTTCCTTGGTAAGCTTTTAAATCAATTCTTTTGCCATTAATATCATTCATTCTAAGAGAATAAAATGATTTTTTTGGTTTTGCGAGCGGATCTGCAATTAATGATTTTTCTGAAAAGATCATGGCCCCTACACCTGATAGGAGCGTTGACATAAAAGTGAACATAGCTATATCTCTAAGTTTTAATTTCATTTTTTGCTAACTGTGACCCATATATTCTGGGTATTCTATTTCGTTTGGCTTTTTGTTGTAATATTTAATTTTAGAGTTTTTGGTTCTTTTACGATCAACCATATCTAAATAGTCATCAATATATTTATTTATTTCTTGGCTACTAACAATTAATTGACTTAGTTGATGCACAGGGCGCACCTTTCTTAAATCTTTATTTGATTGATCTAATGATAGCCTTCTAAAGATATATTCACCAAGATTAGTGGAATCTGATGTCCATTTCGTCTCAGAAAATTCCGGTGACTTTAGGCGGTTTTTTCTTAATGCAGATTTTTTCATTTTAACTCCTATTTATATAAACCTATTATACCAGAATTAGGTAGCTTCTGACGGTTATAATACTTCTGTGTTGTGGTAATATTTGTTTTTAATTCTTATTGAACAACTGGGACAAACACCTTTTTTCTTGCCATATCTTGGGAAATTTTGATAGTACTTATAATCGCTTGTATTATTGAAAACCATAACTTCCCATACCACTTTACAAACGGGACAAGCTCTCAGGTCTTGGTCAGCTTTTCTAGCATCAAAGTTGCTCATGGACTTTATCTTTGTTTCATTGAAGTGTTTTAGGTCAGTACCTTTTACAATGGAATCTAAAATCGACATATTATACCTCATTTGTTTAACTGAATATATGGATAAGTGAATATATTTTCCAAGAATTAAAAGAGCGTTATGAGCGTTTTTTATTTATAGTATATTGGTTTTAAGCCAAGTGAAACGAAGTTTTCAACATTACTGGAAATATTTAATCTGAGAGAATCATTGTACTGTGCTACAGTACAATTATATACCTGCGGTAGTTTTATTTTTGGATTTGCTCGATCAACTTTCCAAATAAACTCGTTTTCATTTCCATTTTCCCAATTAATTACATCATCCCATACTATATTACCCTTCATCTGCTGTTTTTTAATTAGGCGGTAGGGCTTAGGACTTAGGTACTCCTTATCCTTTTTTTCAGTACTGTACTGACTTGGTTCTATTAGCACTGTATCAGTATCGATTATTAATAGTAATCTTGTATATGTACCCCAATTTTGTAACCAGACTTCGCAATATGGTTTTTCAGAAACCCATCTAACACTTACAAGACTTGGAGTATTTAATTTGTTAGACTCGCATCCAATAAATGCTATCAGAATACCAATGAGATACATTCTAATTGTGATTAGTTTTTGAATAATTTTCATTTTTTTCTGTCCGGTAAGTAGAACCATAGTTTGTATGTTATTTTTCTTATTAATATGGGAAATAACATTATTGGTGTGAAAAAATATTTTTTTATAAGATTATCTGTATCAATGAAAATTTTATCAATTATAATAGATCCATCATAATGGGTTTTTACAATGTGATGGTGCTCCCAATTATTAAGACCAAATGGTAGTGAATTTCCGACGTCAGTGAAAAAAAGATAGTTTTTTCTTTTAACGTAATTCATATGTGTAACTGATATTTTTCTCCAGCCAAAGAACCAAAATAGAAATGATGCTTTTTTACCATTATCGATTCCATTCCATTCCACAATTTTAACAGGTTGTGCAAAGGTGAGATACTTCAGAAAATTTTCATCTTCAAAGGAACTGATAACATTAGAAACATCTTTATTCTTAATGACTGTTCTTTGTTGGAAAATCATAATGTTATAAATAATAATCCAGTTAAAATATTTCTAAGGAAGCAGTTCATGTAATCATTATTGTATAGTACAAAATCAAAACACTGATACTTAACATTGCAACAGATGCTATATATCGCCTAAATTGGCTTTTTAGTCTTACATGCGTTATAACAGCAGCAATCATTAATAGAGTAATCCCAAGTGCACCAATCTTTACTAATTCTAAGTTTGGGAATTGAAGCATGGCAGCAAATGAAATCTTCAAAATACCAACTAGATCTCTGAGCCAGGTTGGTAACTGAAATTCTATAAATTCTCTTTTTATATTTTCGTAACGAACAACCCACACAAAGAAGACAGCAACGCCTGCTATTATTTTTAACGATTCAACAGAATTATATAACGAAATAATCATTTTTTTTTATCTTTCTATCCAAATATTATATCAAAAAATAAAAAAAAACAATCTTTAAATGAGCGTTTTAAGCGATTTTAATCTCATTATTATAAATCCTCCTTTCAGTGCAAAGAATGTAAACAAGTCATTTTAGTTATCTTTTCTTATTATTTAAGATATAAAATGGAAGAAAAGCCAAAAAGTAATGTAACAATGCCACAAATTCAGCTATTAATATATACCATGGCCAGGGGCCCAAATAATCTAATAGAGAGTTAGTTGGCGGTTTGGCACAAATCCAAAAATAATTTGAATCTAAAATTAAATTTATAACTGCTGCTAAAATCAAAAATAAATTCAGCGCAATAAATGAGTCAAGTAAACCTTTAAAACTTGGCCTAAAACCTAAAACAACTATTGCATAGATGAGGACAAGCACCATACCGTTATGACCGATAAAGAATCTGAAATAATGGAAATGAGGGAAACCGTGGGTTACATCTGGGGTAATCGCGCCCTGCAACATGCCTGACATTCCCCAAAAATATAATACTTGAAAAAGTCTCTCTTTTTTCCAGATCATCACGATTGGAATTGCTAGATTTGCGAAACGGCATAGGTGAAATGGGAGATGCAATTTAAAATCAAATGTCCCAGAGATAATTTCTAATATTACCCAGACCAAATAATTAGACATGACAATGAACCCCAAAATAATGCCCAATCGATTTTGACTATTTTTTGATAGATTTTCCTTTGAATACAGTGGCAGCCAAATCCAAAGGATTACAAATATTATCGAGCCAATAATATGGTCTGCTCCAAACTGTATGAATGGATTTGGTTCGATCATATACTTATGAACTAATTCCTGCATAAATTATGTTTTATCCTGGATTCCTTTCATTAACCAATCACAACCTCCCCATATCGCTAAAATTGCTAATATTGCATATTTGTTATAATCTGATTCAAGTGTTCTCATATCTAGACATAATTTTATTGCACCAACTGCAATTATTAATAAAATAATGCCTACTAAAATGCGTAACCGCCAATCTATATTCTCCATTTTTCTTTATTCCTAATTTATATTTGCAGAAAATATAATTAAACTAACTTCCGCTTTAATCATAAATTCATAACATATTAATTATATTGAATAAGTAAAACTTTCTAAATCCTGATCGACGAAAATAAAATTATTAATACTAATGCCATATACTATTATTATTCCAGTATATAACGAATATGCATGTATTCCAAAATTACTATCAGAGTTAGAATACTTTGGCCAAAATAATGAGTTGATAATTATTGATGATGGAAGTTTTGATAAATCTGGAGAAATTCTTAAATCATGCTCATTTATAACATTGATTCAGTTTCGCAATAATAAGGGCAAAGGTGAAGCTATCCTCGCCGGTTTAAAAAAGGCTTCTAATAATATGATTCTACTTTTTGATGGAGACCTTGAATTAAACCCCAAGGAATTAACAAATTTTATGATATTAGATAAATCAAATAAAATTGATGGGGTTTTTGGATCTAGAATTAATTATATGAATCCTTTTAAATCTATATTATGTTTTGGGAATTTTTTGTTAAATGCTCTCTTTAATTTCATTCATCAATCAGATTATACGGATGTCCTATGCGGATGTAAAGCTTTTCATAAATCGGATTTAGATATTGAGAACTTTCAATCTACTGGTTTTGATATTGATATTGAAATAGCTTCAAAATTAGTGACAAATAACTGTTCTATCAGAGAAATAAATCTAACATATAATAGGAGAAGTTATGAAGATGGGAAAAAAATAAAATTAACTGATGGTTTGAGAATATTAATACAAATGTTTAATAATATAAAATCAAAATAAAAAAGGCTCCAAATAGGAGCCTTTTCAAATAAAATTTCAATTCTTTTATGCTAAAGCTTCCGGCCTATACTTCAAAATTACTGGTTCATTTTGTATTTCATCAGAATTATACTCTGGCACAAGTGATGCTAATTTTTGTCTTATTTGGCTTTTATCGAACTCATGACCATCCAACTCACCATTCATGATTCTATTAGTAATATTTTGGACTTCTATATCAGACAAGGATGTATTTACAACTAATATTTTTTCATGGACTGTTCTATCAACATATTCACTATCAAGCACTAATTCTTCTACTTTTTTTTCTCCTGGGCGTGCTCCGATATAACTGATAGGAATATCTAATTCAGGCTCAAATCCTGAAAGTCGAATAAGTTCATTTGCAATATCTAGAATTCGAATTGGTTCACCCATATCTAAAACAAATACCTCACCTCCATTTCCAATACCCCCTGACTGCAAGATTAGTTGAGCGGCTTCTGGTATAGACATAAAATATCTTTCCATGTCAGGGTCGGTGATAGTGACTGGCCCACCCGATTGAATTTGTTCTTGGAAAATTGGGATCACACTCCCTGAACTACCCAGTACATTTCCAAATCTAACGGACATAAATTCCGTGATATAATCTGAATTTGCACCCTGACATATAAGTTCAGCGAGCCGTTTTGTTGCCCCCATCACATTTACAGGTTTTACAGCTTTATCTGTGCTGACCAAAACAAATTTTTCCACATTATGTTCAAGCGATACTTTTACCAGATTTGATGTCCCAAAAACATTTGTCTTAATTGCCTCCCATGGGAATGCCTCTTGCATGGGGACATGTTTATATGCTGCAGCATGAAGTACAACTTGCGGCTCAAATTCTTCAAATACTTTATTTAAAATATTTTTATCCCTAATATTTGATAGAACCGGTTTGATTAAAACATTTGACTTGAGATGTAAAATTTCTCTTTCTATCTCGAATAAATTGTACTCACTATTATCTAACATAACAAGTAAAGCAGGTTTATATTTCAGACATTGACGTACTAATTCAGAACCAATACTCCCTCCTGCTCCAGTAATAATAATACGCTTTCCAAGGATGTAATTGGAAATGGATGTTTTATCAAGGATAATTTCATCTCTACCTAGAAGATCAATTAGGGAAACCTCCCGGAATTGATTAACAGAAACCTTCCCTGAAACAAGTTCAGACACTGATGGTAAAGTTCGAAACGGTTTACCCACAGCTTTGCAAATATCAATAATACGGTGCAAATTTTTCCTATTTGCATTAGGACAACATATAAGTGCTTCATCATATTCATCCACAAACTCAGATAAATCATTGATCTTTCCTAACACTTTTATGCCATGAATTTCTCTTTGGTGTAAAATCTTATCATCATCCAAAAATCCTACTGGTTCCATATGATGTTTAGAATCATTCATTAATTCTTTACAAATAAATTCACCTGTTCTTCCAGCACCAAGCAGAATTACTCGCTTGGATAATTCAATTTTATAAGGTTTGGGATTCAGTAAATGTGAAAATACAATACGTATTCCTAAGCGAACTGTACTGGTAAAGCAGAATGCAAGTATGATATCAATTAGAAATACAGATCTTGGGATATCTTGAAATCCTTTAACATAACTAAATGCTAAAATAAATATAATAGATCCGAAAACGTTCGCCTTTGTGATGCTGATAATATCTAGAACACTGGTATAACGCCACATCCCCTTGTAAAGACCAAAATAGTTAAATGAAAACAATTTCGTAAATAATAATGCTCCCAAAACTAGATGTAGATTAGGATCAAATAAAAAGATAGGTATCTTAAAATCATTTAGCATAAAAAGAGCAAAAATAAAAGCTAATAAAATTGAAATTATATCTGCAAATACCAACTTACGTCGGTTGGCTGTAGGGTTTTGCTTTATCTTACTATTTTCAATATTTTTTATTTTTACTGAGCTAATAATTTTCTTTATGCCAAATTTTTCACTATCCTCAATTTTCAATAATTTCATCAATAGGTAATGCCCCATCCACTTAGGAATAAATAGGGAAAGTACTGTAATACCAACTAATTTTAGGTCTTGGAAAAAACCTTTTCGATGAACATAATAATTTGCGAGACTTACTTTTATTTTTAAAATATCTTTATAAGGGTCTTTGGAATCAATCATTGACCAAATCTCAGATTCATTGCGAAATAGAATTGAAGAGAAACCTGAAAGCCCAGGCTTAATAATTGTTAGAAATGAGAATGTATTTTCATCAACATATTCAGGGACTTCAGGCCGAGGACCAATAAATCTCATATCTCCTTTAATAATATTTATTAGTTGAGGCAACTCATCAAGTTTTGTTTTACGAAGGAAAATACCCCACCTAGTTAAAGTGGTTTGTTGGCCTGCACTATAATGTTTTTTTTCACTTATTTCATTACTCATCGTCCTGAATTTGTAAATAGTGAATTTTTTGAAATATTTACCCACTCTTTTTTGTCTATAGATAATTGGCCTACCTTGAATAATAAGATTTCCTAAGCATATAAAAATGAGTAATGGTGCAAGAAGTATTAAAAGTATGATTGCAGTTACGCGAGAGAGTATTTCCATATAGTTGATATTAGTACATTTTTATCCCGAAGGGAAATTCTAAATTATTTCATGTGATCTTCAGCAACTTCTTTTATAGATGTTATTATATATTCCAATTCATGTTGGGTTAGACTTGGGTATATAGGCAAAGATACAACTGATTGGTATAAATAATAAGCACGAGGAAATGATTCTGGAAAGTGTGAAAGTTTTTTAAAATAATATTCCATCATGTGTATTGGTTTATAATGAACAGATAGTCCTATACCCTTTTTTTTAAGGATTTCTATAAATTTGTTTCGGTTAATTGTCCAAAGGTCTGGGTTCAATTGAATAACAAAAAGGTGCCACGCATTACCATCATTTATACCATATTTAGGTAAAATGATACCATCTAATTCCTTCAAATTACTTAGATAATATTCAACAATTTTTTTGCGTTTAGCTTGCCAATTATTTATTTGTTTTAACTGCCAAAGGCCAAATGATGCCGCAATATCGGGCATATTATACTTATAGCCTAAACTAATTATATCATACTCCCAATGCCCTCCAGAATCAAACCGTCTCCAACCATCCTTTGTAATTCCATGGAGAGATAGATTTTTAACTCGCTCTGCTAATTTTCTATTGTTAGTGGCAAATGCTCCACCTTCCCCCAGTGTTGTTAAATTTTTGTTGGCATAAAAAGAAAATGCTGAACCATATTTTGTATTGCCAACTTTTCCAGATAAGGAGATTGTACCTAAAGCATGAGCAGCGTCTTCTAAAATGAAGACTCCATAGTTTTCTGCAAATTGATAAAGCCTTTTTGTATCTAACGGACTGCCGCCATAATGTACCGGTATAATAGCTTTGATGGTTGGATCTTGCTTGAGAAGGTTCTCAATTTGGTCTAAGTCAATATTGAAACTATCGGGTTCACAATCTAATAAAATAGGTTCCATGCTCAGATATTCTCCACATTCTATTGTTGATACAAACGTAAATGTGGGTACAATAAATTTATCTCCTTTACCAAAATCTTTTGCAGCAATTGCTAGATGCATAGCCGCAGTACATGAATTCACAGCAACTACATATTCGCAACCGATATATTTTTTTAATTCATCTTCAAACTCTTGAACTTGATCGCCTGTGGTGAGCCAGCCAGATCTTATCGAATCTGAAACTATTTCATTAAAATCTTTCGGTAATTCTGGTCTATGAAATGGTATTTTCATTAAATAATTCCTTATTCAACTTAGAATCATTAATATTATTGCCCTTCCATCTTTTTATGTAAAATAAAAAACCAATTAAGGACCCCAGACCATAAGAGGTGTGTAGGATAAAAAAAGTAAAGGGTAGAATGATTATTGAAAATATATTACTCCTAGGACGTTTAGTTTCTATTATAGAGAATAAAATACTTTGACTAAAATAGAGCCCGAGTAATACTTTGATAGGTATTCCCCAACCTTTGATAAACAATACTATAGAAATTAAAAGAGAAATAATAAAAATAAATGGAATAAAATGTCTCCATGATGTAAATCCACCCCGTTTTTGAAATACACGGATTTTATAAAATCCATATTGAAAATATTGTTCGAATAATTTTAAAAATGAATTTCTAGTCACATAAGTCGAAATAATGGAAGGGTCTAGCCAAATTTTTTCACCATTCTGTATTATTCTAAAATTGAATTCATCATCTTGGTTCCTTATTAGCTCTTCGTCATATCCACCGTATTTGGAAAATACACTTCTTTGATAAGCTCCAAATGCTAATGTATCCACATATTTACCTGTCTTTTGCTCTTTTCTGAAGTTTACTCCTCCAACACCAAAATAGGACGATTGTGCCAAAGCGATGGATTGACCAATAATACCCTTACCAGTATGAATTGTTGCACCACCAACGCAGGCTACATCTTTTTTTGCCATTACTTCTAAACAGTTGGCTAAAAAATCTTTTTCTAAATTGGTATGGCCATCCACACGCAAAATTATATTCCCCTTTGATTCCGAGAGTGCACGATTAAAGCCTGTAGAGACTATTCTTTCTGGATTATCTATTAAACGGATGGATGAATTTTTAGTTTGATATTCCTGAATAATTTCTTTAGTACCGTCAGTTGACATCCCATCTGCAACGATTATTTCATAATTTTTATCTATTGTTTGCGAAATAATGGACTGAATTGTTTTTTCTATATTTTGGACTTCGTCCAAAATTGGGAGAATAAAAGAAATCATTATTTTTGATAAACGCCTGCATAAATATAATTCCATTTTTTTGGAATTATATTTTCTAGACCCACATCCATCTTTGATCTAAATAATTTCAATGGAAAATCACCAAAACCAATGACTCCGAATGTCTTAAACTTAACTTTATGAAATTGTTTAGAAAATTTATAGAAATCATTTAGAGAAGGATACTTCCAATTATTTTTTGCTGCGCCATATTTTTCCCTTAAGAATTGATGCAAAATTGCACCTTCCATATTCTCTATAAATAGGCATTCTCCTTTTGGCTTTAGTGAATCATATATATTTGAGAACATTAGTAATTGATTTCTATAGTGATTTTCTCTACCTACTCCTCCTAGGACAGATTTAAATATGACATAATCAAATGTATTTTTATAGGAAAGATTGAGCACATTTAAAGTGGAAAAACGAATATTTTTTAATTTATAGTGATCAGCCATCTTGATTGCATCGATTGATGGCTCATTAATGTCCGAACAAATAACATTAGCACCTTTTTCAGCAGCCCATAATGATAATTCTCCATTATTAGCACCTATTTCCAACACATTTTTTCCTAAAAAGGTTGTTGATTTTTGAGAATCAATATAACTAAATGCCCTAGACCAATTATAGATATCCCAAGTAATATACTTATTTCGATTAGGTATTAAATAACTTTTCAAAACTCTTAGTGCGTTTGGTTATTGAAAATTTGTCTAGAAATATTTTCTTCTTATTAGATTCTCTTTCTGAAAGAATATTAATCAGTTTTTCAACAGCCTCTGTTATGCTGGACACTGTATATCCATAATTTTTTACGATTTCTGGTAATGCATATTCTTTACTCACAATGGTTATACATCCTTTTGACATCGCTTCAACAACACTAACTCCAAATGCCTCATGCCTTGATAATTGTAAATATACCTTTGATTCTGAAAAATATTTTTGCAATGTATCTTTTTTAACAAACCCAATATATTTTATGTTTGATGGCGAAATACTTTTAACATAATCAATTGTCTTACTACAGCGATGTCCCTTTTTATCTGTCCATTTCCCGATATGAATAAATTGAGTAGTTGGCATTATTTTTGCAATTTTAATAAACCGATCTAAACCCTTTCTTAAATAAGTCTCTTCATTAATCTCACCAATAGTTAAAACTTGATTTTTCTTTTTTAAAGTATGCGTAATTATTGATTCAGGAATTGCATTATAAATAAGACTAATCTTTTTGGGGGGAACTTTCCCATTATCAATAATTTCTTGCCTATTTGATTTTGATACTGCAACAACTGAATGAGCTCTTGATAATAACCATTTTCCTAATTTTGCACGAGATTTTCCTCTCATGGCTCCATAATTGATATTTGGAACATTTGCTACATCAAATCCACCCGCAATTATAATAACACGTTTATTCAAAATATAATTCAAAAGTATTACAGGAACTGCATGAAATGAAGCAAACCATATAACAATTGTATTACACCAAATAAGGTTAAATAATAATTGAGGGTTAATATAATTCCAATTCGATTTATAATTGAGCTTCCGGAGATTCCCTAGAGATCTTAGTATAATTTCATCAGTCTTCTTATACCCGGTTTCACCGGATATAATATATAGTATTTTCTTCTTGTTATTCAATTAATACAAATAAACTATACAAGGTCAATTACCTGTTGCATTTTTTTGCCATGAATTGAAATATCAAAATATTTTATTCCGGCTTCCCTGTTAAGTATTCCTGATTCCTTACGAATTTTATTATTTTCAAATTTTTTCATTATTCTAATTATTTCATCTGATTTCATCGGGTTAAATGTATCTATTTGTTTACACTTATCAACAATTTCTTTTAAACTAGCAATATTTGATACACCAACAGGCAACCCAGATGAAATGGCACTAATCAAAGTTAAAGGTGAAGTATCTTTTTCTAATGAAGGATACAAAAATAAATCCATAGCAGAATACATTGACTGTAAATCAAACCGATAACCAGGCATAATAACTCTATGTGCCATTGAATATGATTGTAGAGTCTTTATTATTGAATTATAATAATCATCATTATCAAATAATGGTGCACCAATCAGCAATAAATACGCATTGGAGTTTTGCGTGGAATAATTTATGAACGCCTTTACTAGTTGATTCTGACCTTTCCAGGGAGTCATTCTACCTACATGACCAATTACATAACCACCTAAAGGTATTTTAAACTCGTTCCGAATTTTAAATCCAAATTCTTTATTCCGAATGTATCTTTCCGTCTTAATACCATTTAAAATAACAAACGATTTCTTTTTATTTTTTTTGCCTAATGATTTTTGAATATGGATTCCATCACAAATAATATAATTAGGGATAAATTTTGCAAAAATATTAAAAAAAATATTCATGAGCCCAATATATCGATTGGAAATCAAATCTTGGAGATGACAGATTACTGGAATATTTAAAGTCTTACAAGCAAAGCCTGATGCAAAATGGTTTAAAAGACCTTTGGTAATCACCAAATCTGTTTTGGATTTAATATTTTTTTTTATTTTTATAATATTCAATAATATGGCAGTTAGATTCCAGCCCCATGCAATAGGATTTGGAATTCTAAACCGATCATTAAAAAAAGATACGGATGTAGATTTATATGAAATAGGTTTATAGAATATTATTGGAATAGATTTCTGGGAAAGTTGATCCGATAAAGGTCCAGAATTTGGTAACAGTGTTTCTAAATCATATAAACCTGTCAACCATAAATACTCTGCAAGAAATAAAGTACTATTCTGCACACCACCTATTTCACTTGAGTCTTCAATAAATATTATTTTTACTCTGGACTCCTGTTCAAATTCAGTAGTTGAATTTCCAATAATTTAGTATAACTTAAAAATATATAAAAACTTGCGTAGACAGCCAAAAATAGCCCGCGCCAACCATCTCGGAAACCCTGTAAAAAAAAGTACCTTTTAAAAAAAATAATTGGGGGTATAACAATCCATTTAAAATAAGAAAAATTCTTTTTTCTTTTATGGAGTTCATCTGCTTCATAGCGGGTATAACGATCTAGGTTTATCAGTTGTTTACTAATATTGGGCATTCCATGATGAATGATTGGGATATCCAGTATCCCAATTTCTCCGGAGACTATTATTCTAGAATGCACTTCTCTATCCCACCATTTTCCATATTCTTTTCTAAATAATCGATACTCCCAATCAGGATAGAGTCCACCGTATTTTACCCATTTCCCTAAAACATGGTTTTTCCGTGGCATTTTGAAACAATGTATATTTTCGTCTGCATTATTAATTGCATTACGAATTTTTTCTTCCGATGTTTCTTCTAGAGTTTCATCGGAATCAATCTGAAATATCCATGGATTAGAACAATGTTGGATAGCCCAATTTTTTTGTTTCGCAGAATTAAGATATTCATGCTTAAATACCTTTGCCCCATATTCTGATACTATTTTAATCGTATCATCATTACTAAATGAATCAATAACAATTATTTCATCAGCCCATTTAATAGACTCTAATGTTTTTCTTATTGATATTTCACAATTAAAAGTAGGTAAAAGAATGGAGATTTTCCTTGGTCTTTTCATCACAATAATCAGTTCGACCTTGTCTGAGTATAATTTCTAGAAAAACCATCTGCGATTACCCATAAAACGAAAAGAGGTACACCAGTTTGCACCTTAAGAATATTTCCATTTAAAGAAAAAGAAATAATAATAAAGATCAACAATCCGCAGCAAATAAAAAAGAAAGTTTCCTCATCTGTAGAAGCTAGTCGGTAAAAATTATATATTCGAAATAAAAGAAATACTGGCCCGAAAAATAGGATTAAACCTGGTAAAAACCCTATAGATGCACCAATCTGGAGTACATCACTGTGTACCCAACCCTGACTGCCCCACCCCGTTCCAAGTGGTTTTTCGAAAATAGAATTAATTGCAATTTTAGCTCTAGTTATTCGCTCAACACCGCTTGAATCATAGCGAGTATCAATATTTCCTATAAGTGCTTTGAAAGTGGATACGTAACGGCCTTCCACAGGCTGAGAATAAATATATACCACAAAGCTTAGCGTTACCAATAATACGTAGGATTTCATATAAGGAATTAACGCCCCTCTATACTGGAAAAGTGTAGCAAGAAATAAAATTGTCAATGTCAACCAAGAAATCCTATTTCCAGACAGATAGATGGCAAATAGATTTATGATAATCAAAATGGTGAGAATAATGTTGTTATTAGTAAAAGGATCTTTTTCTGCTTTCAATAATAATATTATTGGGAATACAGGAGGAATAAGGTTTGCTGCCAAGTGGGAACCCCAAAATAGAAAGGCTAACCGATTAAAAAGAATATTATCAGATAAATATATAGATCGTTGTGTAAAACCAAATATTGATGACATAATTGATGGAAAAATAGATTCTGTGATTCCCAGGATTGATATTATAGAACATGCTATTAAATAATACTTCAATAGCCTTGTAATATACATTTTGCTAAAATGGATATATTGAGCTATAAAAAATATCAATACAAGTAAAAAGGCATTCTTGAATTCTAAAAGTACTATACTATCATAACGAGTAAATAAATCGATGAAGAAAAAGATAATAAAAAAGATACTAAGGAAAGTTACTACTAAAGACATCTTCCTATATTTGAAAGCTCCAGAGATAATAATTCTAAGTATGCTTGCATAAATAAACATTTCAATTGGGTGAAGTTTTAAGCCACTAAAAGGTTCAAATGTCCTATATCCTAAAACAAAAGCAAATATGATCCAATGAAAGGAATATTCAATTCCTTTTTTTGAGAAAAGTATTGAGTACATACCTATGAGAGTAAATAAAATAACAAGTAAATTAATCATCTATCAGTCTTCAATATCCTAAAGGATTTAAAATAGCCTAATTCCCCAATATTTGGGATATATTGAAAATAACGGAAATAATAAAATATTCTCCATAGCGGTAAAATCCTTGTAAAAAAAGTATATGTACTTGCAAAATGTTTTATTTCTAAAGTAAAAATATCTTCATTGTTTTGTGAAAATTCAATAAGCCAATTATCATCAAAAAAATTGTTATGCCAGGGTTCTGCATCACTTATTTCCTCTCGACCTATCATTTTTCTTATTTTATTTAATTTTAATAGACCCGTTTTGGAGCATTCAACTAAAATAAGTTTACCACCAGGTTTTAATACGCGAAGAAGTTCTAAAATAGCTTGTTCTTGAAGTTTGATTTCTGGAAGATTCTGAATACATCTTTCTGTATAAATTATGTCAAAATAATTATCATCATAATGTAAATCTAGGCAATCCTGAACATTAAATTGTAATTTGCCTAGAATCTCAGAATGGATAATATTTTGATTAGCAATTTCTATCATTTCAGGTGAATAATCTATTCCAAATATTTTACTTTTATAATTCTTAGCAAAAATCTTTGCAGTGTAACCATTCCCACATCCAACATCTAGTATTATTTTATCATGATCAAGGTGCCTATTTATCTCATAAATCTCAAGGCATTTAACAGCAATTTCCCCTAATGTTGCTTCTTGATTAGCACCATATTGAATAGCTCTTTCATTCCAAAATTCTTTTATTTTTTGAACGTTACTCATATATATCACTTTTAAAAGTCAATTACGTATGTCCAAACAGATTTATTGATAAAATTTCATTAATTTGAAATTGTAATCAATAAATAATTCATGCTAAATGTTTTAGAATAATATTGTAAAGCTAACAAGAAATTAAATTTATGAATACCTTCAAATAAAATTAGGGTTATTTAGATCTGATCTTGGCTTATTTGGTAAGGACAAGAATATTATCAGATTCAACTTCTATTTTCATATTGTACTCTCCTTGCAAAATATTTATAAATTGAGAAAATTCTTGGGTACTGCCACCTAGGCGATCCAAATAACCGTGATGGTGTTTCGCAATTATCACTCTATCTACTTTTTCACCTAAGTTTTTCTGATTGAACGGCCTGGGGAAGATCCATGCGGGATTTTTTACTAAGTATGGCGATAATTTTGGAACAACTGACATTAACTCTTCTGGCTGAACTCTTGATAAGGCTTTCTTTATTTCTGATACATAATCAGGTTTAGATCTTAAAATATGTAAGTCCTCTCTTAAGCGATATAAAGAATTCTGGACCCCTGAAGGAAAGACTATCCTTTTCGAATTCATATCAGGGGAGTTTAAAAGTTGATTATTGTTTAACAAGCTGAAAAGTGGTTTTGAAAGTTTGTACAATAAATGTGACGGTATTTGGCCATAGTAACAAAACGAAACTAAAATCATCATTGCCAAAGTGAATTGGAATAATCCACTTCGCCATATCTTGAAATGTTTTTTAAGGTCTTTACATCCTGGAACAAATGCCACTGCGAGAATAGTAGTTGGAAGTGCATGGTAATGAGGCCCAGGTATAATGCCACTAAAAAAGATGGAATGAATTCCAATAATAGGTAGAGCTAAAAGTGAAAGTTTTGGTGATAAAAAAGGGATGAATAAGAAAACACCAAAAATATTAAAAATATATTTCAGGCTATTCCAATTAAATAATCTTTCATAAAAGTAGGTAAACCAGGCGAAGATGCCTTTGATTTCCTGTCCCCAAGTGAATATTAGTGCTGCTTCATTAAATCTATTAAGATATGGTAGTACCGCAAATATTATAAATAGAAAATATATAATGAAGCCACAACCTGCCAAGACTACTTTTATTGACCGGTTCTCAGCGTAATAAAGAAAACATGCTAACGAAGCAAAAGCAGCAAAATAGATTTTAAAACCAACGACAAGGAAAAGAGATATTAAAAGATGGGTTTCCCGTTTCTCCCTAAAAAACAGTAGTGATGCTAGTACCCATGGTACTGAGAAGGAATCAATATAGAAATCCCCATGAAGTATTCCACTATTAAAGGGTGACCAAAGAATTAATAATAATCCTATTACTCCCCAAAGTAGATTATCTTTCTTGGGAAAAAGTCGACACCACCAATAAAGAGTCAAAATCAGAGTAATTAATGGAATTATAAACATCCCAACAAACAATGGTGAATCAAATATCCAAAAAAGTGGAATATACATTAGAGCAGAATACATAAAGTGGCCACCAAATAATATGTTGGTAGCAGATTTCGTGGAAGGATATAAAAAATTGAAGGTGGAAATAGGTTCATCAAACTGAGCTAAACGCCATAATCCCTGTAAGTAAAATGCAGTATCGTGAGTTGCATCTATGAAAAGTTCCAGGCGAATTAGTCTTAATGAGAATGTAATAAGAAGTGTTACAAAAACAATAATCCCATAGATAATTTTTGGATCAAAGCTAAAGGTAGAACAATAATAAAGACTACGAATCCGACTTAATATGTATATCAGTCGAGTTTTAATAATTGAAAGTCCTCAAATAGATGATTTTATACTAGATAGGTTCAAGTAGTCATTGTCATTATTATATGAGTGTAAGGTATTCTCAACATATCATGCATGATCTGATATTCTATTTTGGTGAAAACCTTTTGCCCTATTTTCAAATATTCATCAAGAGTTCTTACATTTTGGCCTCGATCTTTTGATATAAGAAAACGAGCAAAAAGTGATTGATTTTTGATAAAAATATTATCGATGGTAACTAAACGGCCGCCTGGTTTTAGAACCCTATTTGCCGTAATAATTAACTTTTCACTTTCTTCATCATTAAGATGATGCAAAAGTCCATTTGCAATTGCAACATCAAAATAATTCACTTCTTTAGGCGAAAAGGATAAAATATCTTGCCTGATAAATTTACCTTTTTCACCATATTTACTTTTTGCAGAATCAATATAGTTTTTTTCTGAATCAACCCCAACATATTCCACCTGTTCTGGTAAATATTCTATAATCGAACCAGGGCCACAACCAAAGTCAATTATTTTCATTGCTGGAAATGGCTTGATATAATTATCAACATATTTCTGCCTACCACCTTTTTTTGATATTAACCTCATAAATAAATTATAAAATAATGGGTAAGATAAAATTTTATATACTATTGATTTACTCTGCATATTCTTTATTAAAATTAAACAAATAATTTTAATTCATTTAAAATATACTCCTGGTCTTCACTGCTTAAATTAGTATAAAATGGCAATCTAACTAGTCTTTCACTAACGTATTCTGTTGTAGAACAATCAACTTTATTCCCGCCAAAATTTGTGCCCATTTTAGATAGATGAAGTGGTAGATAATGAAAAACTGCGCATATACTTCTTTCTTTGAGATATTTAATTAAAGCCGTTCGCTTTTCAAGCGATGGCATGATCAAATAGAACATATGATAAGGTTGGTCACAATATTGAGGTATATGTGGTAGTCTGACATTATTTTCTTCTGCCCAATTTTTTAATTCACTATAATAAGTTTCCCAAATTATTTTTCTCTTTTTCTGGATGCTATCCCGCATTTCAAGTTGAGCAAATAAAAAAGCTGCTAGCAAATCTGAAGGTAGGTAAGATGAACCTATATCTACCCATGAATATTTATCAATTTCTCCACGAAAAAATTTTGACCTATCTGTACCTTTCTCACGTATAATTTCTGCCATCTCAATATAATCTTCATTGTTAATCAACAAGGCACCTCCTTCTCCACAGGAATAGTTCTTCGTTTCGTGGAAACTCTGGGTTGAAAACGTCCCAAAAGTTCCTAAGTATCTGTTTCTATATCTTCCAAATAAACCGTGGGCATTATCTTCTATTACGGGAATATTATATTGATTGGCAATATCCATAATAATGTCCATTTCACAGCCCACACCTGCATAATGAACTGGGATTATTGCCCGTGTTTTTTCTGTAATCAATCTTTCCAGATTTTTTTCATCCATATTTAGTGTATCTGGTCTGATATCAATAAATATAGGTTTTGCACCACGAAGTACAAATGCATTGGCTGTGGAAACAAATGTAAAAGATGGTATTATTACTTCATCTCCAAGTTTTATATCTAGTAAAATGGCAGACATCTCCAAGGCGTGTGTACAAGATGTAGTCATTAAAGAGCTATTAACATTTAATCCAGTTTCTAAAAGGTTGGTACATTTATTAGTAAACGTACCATCACCTGATATATGTGAACTTGCAATGGCATCTTTTATGTATTGAAATTCATTGCCTTGAATATCGACACGATTAAATGGTATAATGTCTTTCCCCATTAGTCTCTTTTCTTCGCCAGCAAAAGCAATGATCCCCCGATAGGTAATTTCATTCCAAATTTTAATAAGGCAATCTCAAATGACATAATCATTTCTAAGGACCTATTTAGCCAATTAGGAATGTGGAATTCATCCATTGGATCGTAATTTGCATCAACAGCACGCAAACGGGTGAGCCACATCCAAGGGACTAGTAAACTCACAAAAGATGTGACATATTCAACCTTAAGTCCTGATTCTATCACCTTACCGATCAGCTCTGCGCGGCTATAACGTCGCACATGGCAGGCATATTCATCCACTGTAGACCATAGCCAGCGATGCTGGGGTACTGTGACTAAAAGCGTACCATCATTCTTCAACGCACGCGACAGATTAGAGAGTACCAGTTCATCCTCTTTGATATGCTCAATTACATCAAAGGCACCGATACAGTCAAATCGTTCTTCATCGGTCATCTTTCGTGCGTCCAGTTTAGAAAAATTTGCGTTAGGAACTCTTCTGCGTGCGTGTATCAAGCCCTCTTCAAAATATTCAGAGCCATGTAATTTAACGTTCGGATATAATTTACGGACAGCACTCAACACGAAACCAGTACCACAGCCAACTTCCAAGAAATTCTCAAAACTACCTATATGCTCCCTCATCACCCATAGTATAATTCGATTACGAGAACGAAACCACCAGTTACTAGCTTCCATATTAGCTAGTTGATCAAAGGCAGATGGTGGGAAAAGATCTGTTATGCTGGGTTTAGCTATTCTATCATCCATATATTAATATAGACTAAATATGTATGCTATATATTCTACTATTGGTTTAAATCAATTTATATAAGGATTTTTTATCTATCTTACCATTATTATTTAGTGGAAGAGATTTTAAGATTTTAATCTTATTAGGTATCATATAAACTGGAATTATTTTAGAAAGTTCTTTCTCAATGGATTCTTTTGCCAATTCTACTCTTAAAGAAATAAATGCAATTATTTCCCCCGTAAATTCATTCTTCTTATATACTACAGCAGACTGCTTAATGCCTTTTATCACATTTAATCCTGCTTCTATTTCTTCAAGCTCTATTCGGTAACCCATATGCTTTATTTGATTATCTACTCTTGCCTTAAAGAATAATATTTCATCTTTCTTTTCAACTATATCACCCGTTTTATACATTCTTTTTGAGTAATGTTTCTTTGTATTGCACTGAAAAAATGATTGTCCTGTACGCTTGCTATCATTATAGTAGCCAGCTCCAACATTAGGCCCAATCAAATAGAGCTCTCCTTCTGAAGTCTCATTACCATTTTCATCCAATATTAGATAGCAGAAATTTTGATTTAAACGTCCTAAAGCTGGCAATCCTTTTAAATCACTGAAATCATTGTCTTTAAGCTTATTGGCTGAACAAATACATGTGCATTCCGTAGGCCCATAAACGTTAACAATTTCTGCTCTCTCTTTGTATAATTCATATAGTTTTACTAATTCTATTTTTGGATATCCTTCTCCACCAAAGGCAATTATTCTTATATATATAAACTTATCTACACTTAAGCCTTTCATATTCATTAAGTAAATAAGTAATGACGGAACAGAAAACCATATCGTACATTGAAAATAATCCACATAATTCACTAGTAGAAGTGGATTTGTAATAATATCCTTTTTAACCGGCACCATAGATGCACCACTAAATAAAGCAGAAAAGAAATCAAAAACCGAATTATCAAAATACATAGGGCTTACATTTGCAAAGACATCGTCATCCTTTATGTTGTAAAACGAACGACTCCAATTTATTAAATGAATCAAATTTTGATGCGTTATTGCTGCACCTTTTGGTACACCGGTGGATCCTGAAGTAAACATGATATAGGCAATGGAACTTCCATCCACTTTCGATATCGTTTCAATTGTAGGAAGTTCAGCCTTTTTAATATTGTATAATAATTCTTCTGTCAGCAAAAAATATTCAACAGACATTTGTTTTGATATTTTTTTTATTAGATCATTTTCCCGATCAGAAAACACAATTTTTGGCTCACATGTCTTTAAAATTTTCTCTAATCTTTTACCTGGGCCTTCAATATCAATATTTACATAGATAATGCCTGTTTTCAGACAAGCGATCATTAATGCAAATGAATTGATATTTTTTGTATTGGCAATTGCAACAACATCACCCTGACTAATACCTCTTCCAACAATAAATTGAACTAGTGCGTTTGCTTTAACGTTTAATTCAAAATAAGAATAGGTTTTATTTTCATATTTTATTGCATCGTTTGAAGTGTATTCTTTAACAATATCTTCAAAATACATACCTAAATTGTAATGATAATCGCTCACAAAGGATTTTCTAAATATCAGAAGAAGTTTTGTATTATTTTAAGCATCCCAAATAGCTAAACCAATCCCAGTTTCCCCATAATTATTACCATTATAAAACATGTATCTATTATTATTCAAATAAAAAATATATGGATAGCAGATCATTTGGCTATCCCAACCTATTTCGGACACATCAATTCCTGCCTGATTGTCCATTCTATTCCAGGATATTCCATCCACAGATTCAGCATACCCAATCCTATATGTCTTTATACTTTGTTGACCTCGAAAAGAGTACCACATTTTATAGAGTCCATTTTCCTTTATTACCCATGGTTGGGATATGGCATATTCATACTTTGATTTAAAATCAATTGCGATAATCCCTTTTCGGTCCCAATTGATACCATCTTTGGATGTTGCATATTTTAGATGGTAATAATGACGGGGTTTATCATCAATAATTTCCCATCCGACACAAGAAATATACCACATCTTGAAAAGCTCATCATCATAATAGACACAAGTCCCAGCAACAAAAGATGGGTCAACAGGACTTCTGTCAACAATGGGCCCTTCAGAAATTTTTCTATATGTTCTACCACCATCATCACTAATTGCAAGGCCAAGAG
>PBKF01000058.1 GCA_002722105.1 Fidelibacterota bacterium | reverse complement strand
ACGATTATGAAGAACTTCTTAATAAAGATTCAGAAATTGATATAAGATACACAAGTTATTGGGAAACTCATGATGACGATTTTATAAAAAATATAATTGATGATGATGTTTGGCCAGGTCATGCTGGTGAATATGAAACTTCTGTTGCTTTATATTTGTTCAATGAATTAGTTGATAAAGATGCTATATTAAATGACCCATTAGGAAGTTCAAAAGATGCGACAGAAGAAAAGGGCAAACAAATTTATAATGACATTATTAAACAATATTCTAAAATAGTATCTGAAATGCTTAGATGATTATTTTTATAAAGATTCTAAGTCTTCTTTTATTTCACTTAAGATATTATTCAATTCTCTAATATTATTAGAGTCTTTTATATCCAAATATCCTCTTATGGAAGAAACAATAAATTTAGACAAATAATCTATTTTTTTTTGAAATTCTTCAGATTCTTTTATTGGAATATTAGTTTGATTTTTTATAGAGTCAAAGTATTTCATTTGCTCTATTTTTTTTTGATTACTAATTTCAAATTCTAAGACATTATGAGAATTTTCAAAATTAGTTTTATTTAATAAATTATTTAGAGATTTTTCTAAATTATTTATATTTAATTTTGTTTGATTTTCCTTAAAATCATTTTGTAGATCTCTAAGTATATGGATATATCCTCTCTCATAAAGATAACTTAAAGACTTATAACAATTATTCTCACCAATTTCAGGAATAATTAATTCTTCTATTTTTTTTCTAGATTTTTGCCAAGTATTTTTATCAAATTTATTAACTTTAAATTTTTCAAGGATTTCTGCATTTTGTTCATCAAATTTTGATATGCAATCTTTAATGCTTAACCCTCTAGGATTAAAAATAACACCTTTTCCACTTTTTAGATTTTTATAAAAAAACTCATATACTATGAAATCAAATTCATTTATTTCATTTTCCGTGATCTGCTTAAACAGATTATGTATGTCTTCAGTCTTCATAATAATATTCTAATTTAAGAGTAAATATTTCTCAAATCTGAATAAATTATTAATAAATACTTGATAAAAAAATCAAGTATAATCTTCAAATTTTTTAATGCACAAACTAAGAAAAGGTATTGTTTAGATTTTATGTAGAATTTATTCAGATTTATTTTAGTCAGAGTATCCAAAAATAGGTAAATTTATTGAAATAATTAAGTTATGGAACTTAAAAGGAGTAAAAATGAGTAAATGTAATAAAAAGAAAAAATACAAGAATTTTACTGAAGCAAATATTTTGAAAAATTCAATAATTAGGAATAATATTTTTTCAACTCTTAACTCTTACTGGTGCGAAAAACATGAGTGTGTTCATCTAGGACATTCAAGCAAAATGAATAATAAAACTGTTATACATAGACAATTTATTCAAACTCACAAGAAGAGCTGGATAGATGATATTTTACCAATTCAATTATGAAGGAGAGTAATATGCAAAAAAAAATAAATAAATCACATCTTATGAATTATTATTTTTGTAAAGAAAATTTATGGCTCAATTTGAACCAAAATTTTTCATCTAAACCTGAGAGTGAAGGTGATAAATTTAGAGCAAGTCAGGGTGACAAATTTGAACTAGCTGCTAGATCTCTTTTTCCTAAAGGAGTTTTGGTGGAAGGTTCCGATATAAATATAAAGCAAGAACAAACAATGAGATTTTTAGAAAATGAAACAGATATTGTTTTTCAAGCTACTATAGAATCTAAGGATTTTATTTCAATAAGTGATGTCCTAGTAAGAAACGAAATAAATGGATCTTGGGACCTCTACGAAATCAAATCTACAACTAATATCAAAGAAGATAATTCTTTGCATAAAAGTAGTTCTAATCATATAAAAGATATTAGTTTCCAAATTAATGTTTTGGAGATGTCTGGGATAAAAATATCTTCTTGTTACATAATTCATCCTAATAAAGAAGAATTATTTTCAATAAATGGAAGAAATAATAAGAATTTTTTTAATGTCGTAAATGTTACAGAGAAAGTGGCTTTAGAAAAAAATATTGTTATGAAAGATATGTTTGAAATGAAGGAATTTATTAATGGGGATATTTCTCAAGGATGTAATTGTATCTATAAAGGCAGAAATAATCATTGTGACACATTTAATATTTCTAATCCTGATATACCTGATTACTCAATCCATGATCTTAAATCAGTAGGACAGAGTAAAGCAACATTGTCAGAATTAGCTTCAGGTGAAATTTTTGAAATTTCATCATTACCCAAAGATCATAAAATTTTAACTAAATCAAGAAGAGGACAATTCGAATCTTATATTCAAAAAAAACCAATTTTTAATATTACAGAAATCAAAACAGAATTGTCTAAAATAAAGTGGCCCATTCAGTTTCTTGATTTTGAATCATATCAAAGCGTGATTCCTATAATTGATAGTTATTATTCCTGGGAGAAGATACCATTTCAATGGTCTCTTCATACTCTAACAAAGGGAGGTGAATTAAGATCAGTAGATTTTCTTGCTAACTCCATATCTAAAGATCCTTTAATTGACTTATCAGAAACACTACTTAAAAAAATTAATACCCAAGGCTCAATTGTCGTTTGGCATGAGAGTTTTGAAAAAGGGATTCTTAATATGATATCTAACAGAATGCCTAAATTTGAAAGCAAGATAAAAGAACTCTTAAATAATATTTTTGATCTAGAAAAAATATTTAAAGCAAATATGTATTGCGATTATAGAACAAAGGGATCTTCTTCTCTTAAAAGAATTAATTCCATCTTACTAAAAGACTACACATATGATCAATTAGAAATAAACAATGGTGAAAATGCATTTATTGAATGGGAAAAAATGGTTTCACCAAGTATTTCAAAAAAAGAAAAAGAAACAATCAGAAAAAACTTAATAGAATATTGCAAGCAAGATACTTTAGCTACATACAAAATACTTATGTATCTTAATGAATTAATTAAAAAGGAGTCAAAATAATATGTATAGAAAAGGTGAAAAAATAAATTTTGAAATAACACAAAATGAAGCAATATTTATCAATGACAGAATTACTTTGCAAACTTCAAGAAACTCTAATCTTGGTGAGGGAATTAGTGTCAATTTAGAATTTATAAAAAAAATATCTAAAGTTATATGCAGAACTGATAAATCTAGTAGATTATGTTCGATAAATATAAATTGGAATGAACTACTTATATTAAGAGAAATTTGCTTATCTTTTGTAAGAACAGAAAATGAGCTTATTGGAAAAAATTTATCAATTAAGGTTTCAAGGTGTATAATAAATTTCAAAAAGTTACTAACCAAAAATATAAAAATAAGTTCAAAAGTAGAAAATCAGTGTAAAAATATTCTCAAGAATTCAGGATTTTGATGATGCTCAACGATAAAGACAATCATATAGCCATAAATGTTTCTCCCGTATTAGTTAGTGAAATACTTGCAGAATCAGGCTACACCCCAAATTCTGCAATCTCAGATTTAATTGATAATAGCATTTTTGCAGAAGCTAAAAATATTTGGATAGACGTTGAATGGAAAGATAGGCTAAGTAATATAACAATCACTGATGATGGGAATGGAATTAATGAAAGTGAGATTGATGACAAGCTAATAATGGGATCACAGGATTTCACTCAAGAAAGAGATATAAAAGATTTAGGAAGATTTGGAGTTGGACTAAAAGGAGCATCACTCTCTCAGTGTGATTTTTTTACAGTAAGTTCTAAACCACTAGGCTCAAATAATATTGTTTCTAGAGTTTGGGATAAGGAATATAACAGAAAAATAAATCAAGTTGTTGTTAAACCAAACTTAATTCCTCCTACTGCAGCAGAAAAAAGATTATCAAATTTGAGTTCTGGAACATCTATCACATTGGAAAAATTAAGGGATCTTTCTTGGAGAAGTAAAAAAACTCAAGAAGTATTTTTGGACAGATTTATCACTCAACTTGAACCCCATATTTCACAATATTTTCATAAATATCTCCAAAAAAAATCTTTTAATATATATATAAATAATAAAAAAATAGAAACCTGGGATCCTTTTTTACAAAATCTAGACAATTCTTCAAAAAAACTTTTTGAAGAAAAAATCGAAACTGACTTAGGTAATATTGAAGTTATTGGATATAGGCTTCCTCATATTAATTCTATTAGTAAAAAAAGTTCAAATTACCTAGATTGGAAAGCTCAAAGAGATAAAGCTCTTCTTGATGGTATATCAAATCAAGGATTCTATTTTTACAGAAATGATAGGCTGATAAAAAAAGGGGTTTGGATGAATAAATCTATTAATCATAATAGATTTAACTTAGCAAGAATTGAGGTAAATTTTCCTAATACCCTAGATAAAATCATGGGGATAAATGTAATCAAAGATGAAATTCAAATAACAGATACAAATGTACGAAATGAATTACTTAAATATGAAAGAATAACTCAAAGAGAAGCAACAAGGCCTGATATTTATCGTGAAGAAGAAACCAATAAAAAGATAAAAAAAGGTGAAATCAAACCTATTTGGAATGTAAGTATTTCTGAAGCTGGTTACTTGAGTGTTCCTACAATAAATAAATCAAACGCACTTATAGATTTTTTTATAAAAAACTATAAAAAATTTAGTTTGAAAGACATAAAAGATATTCTTACAGTTATTGAAAAAGGATTACCTTTTGAAGCAATGCAAAATCTTATATATCAAAATGATCAACTAGAAATTGAAAATTTTAGTAATGGTGAAGCTTTTGAAATTGGTAGAAAAATGATCAGAAATATAATCAATGAAGGTAATACTTTTGAGTATATTGAAAATAACGTTTTACCAATACTTCGTTCTAGTGAACCTATGTTCAAAAACCCAGAAATTATTAGTAAGTTAAGATCGGAGTATAAGGAATGAACATATTAGATAACCCAGAAATGAAACAACTTATAGTAGATTTTTTCCTAGTTTGGAGAGATGTAAATGATACTAATAAAAATATCACTCTAGATGGACAAGCTGAAAGAAAAAATAGTTTTTACGAATTCATATATTGGAACTTAAATGAGCACAGTTTCTTGGAATCTCTTTCAAAAGAAGAAAAGAGTAAAAGTTTAAGGATAGCTTCTAATAAAATTTTTAATGAAAAAGATGAGACAATTTATGGAAATTACGATCTTAGTGCAAGAAAAAGTAAAGATAGAAATAGTTGGACCCCAAAAGAAGGAGTTTATTATAAAGACTTTGAAACACAATTAAAGAAAGATGGATGGGATGATAAAGCTAGATCAAAATTAAGGGAAAATGTAGATCAAATTCTGGGTTTTTGTGGTTCTGAAAATGAAGCAAAGTTTGATGTAAGAGGATTACTTGCAGCAGATATTCAATCTGGGAAGACACTCACATATTGTGCACTTATTCTCAGGGCTATGGATAATGGGTATAGAAATTTTTATATTCTTGCAGGTCAAACGACAACACTTAGAATACAGACTCAAAAAAGATTGGAAGGGTTCTTAGGTGTTAATAGAGCAAATAGATCAACTTTTAAATCATTCAATTTTCTAAGCTCTCCTGATATAGATGGAAGCATTACCAAGAAAGATATTGAGAAAGGATTACTTGGAGGAGTAGATCATCATGGAATTTGGAGTTTCTGTGTATCAGCAAAAAATAGTGACACACTATCTTCATATAAATTAAAAACTCAAAAGAACCCCTCAGATGAGTTGGAAAAAGTAAAAACACCTACTCTCATAATCGATGACGAAGCTGATTACGGCAGCATAGATACATCAAGAAATAATGAAGATACACCAACAACAATTAACCGTAAAATCAGAGAAATATTAAATAATTTTGACAGGGTTACATACTTAGCTGTTACTGCTACTCCTTATGCTAATATATTTACTTCAGCCAGTGATGATCATGAAGAATATGGAAAAAATATTTATCCTGAAGATTTTGTTGTAGCTCTAGATCCCCCACCTAAATATTTTGGAAACAAAAAGATATTTGATATAAGAAGAACATATGCAGCTAATGAAATTAATGCTAATATAGAGGAGCATTGGTTACCTGTTTATAAATCTATTGATAGAGAAACAATGCTGAAATATATTCCTGATAACATTAGGCAACATCGGGATCACACTCTAATTTATTCCAACTTTCCAGACCCTCTTTATGAAGCACTAATAACTTTTTTTATATCTACAGCAATAAAAGAAATCAGGTTGAATGAAAAAGATATACATCTAGATAATGAAAAATTAAATAGTTCCATGCTTGTTCATATTACTACAGATCTTGGTATTCATCCTCAAATCCGTGATGACATAAAAACTAAACTTACTGATACTATGAGGAAATTAGAAATCAATGATGATGATACATTAAGTAAATTTTTAGATATATATGAAAAATTAAAAAAAGAATCAAAAGAATTCATGGATAAAGTAAAAAACGATCTTGCTTTTTCGGATTTAAAAAAATATGAAGTGTATAAATTTGATGAAATTTTAGACAAAACAAAAGAAATTTTAGATAAATGCCTGAGACTTGATCAAGATCTATTTTTGCCAGTGATAAATTCTTCTGATGATAATTCTTTAGGAGATGAATCCTTTGATGAATATATATCAAATAATCAAAATCCATACAAAATTTTTATAGGAGGAACAGTACTTTCAAGAGGATTAACAATACCGAATCTTATAACTTCCTACTTGACTCGAGAAGCACGACAAGGAAACAAGGCAGATACTCACGGCCAGATGTCGAGATGGTTAGGTTATAGACCAGATTATGAAGATCTAGTTAAGGTATTTACTTATGATGAGCTAATTTCTGAGTATAAATCTTTCACTATTGGTTTTGAGAAAGTAAAGGAAAAAATAAAAATCGGAATACGAAGAAAACAAGAGCCAACGAAAATATTACGTGAAATAGAAATGCTTGATCTTGAAAACCCTGAGAGAAATGCAAGTTATACTAATTTACAAAAAAGTAGATATATGGATGTAGTTACAAATATTCCAATAAAACCAAGTCCTTGGTCTCCATGTAGGTTATACACCAAAAACAAAGAAAATCTTTTACGTGACTTTGAAACATTAAGTGACTTTACTAATTCAAATAAACAATTTCACAAAAAAATATCTGACAACTCATCAATATTTAAGAATATGAGCTCAGATGATATTAAATCTCTATTTAAAAAAATTAGTAATCCTACTCGTGAAGGAAGAAATATTTTACCAATTCCAGAAACTATAACAGAGCTAATTGATAAGAATAAAAATTCAGAAAATATAAAATGGAGTGTTGCAATAGTAGGCCTTAAGCAAAAAAAGAATGAAACTCACCAGTTTGATGGAATAGAAAATTATTTCACTTTGGGAAAAAGAAGCGTTCACAGATTAGATCCCACTAGCAAAAATTATTATTTTGGACAGATATTAAGCGAAACACAAAACAAGGAAGATTTTTTACTAGATTTTGATGATCAAACAAGAAAAGCTTTTGAAAAAGATGATGAAGAAAGTGTTGGAGAGCAAACATTGTACAGGAGTGAAAGACATGCTGATTTTAGAAAAAAAGATGAAAATCTTATTGTTTTTTATCCTTCATATAACACTAATGCAGAATCTAAGTTTCTAGCATGGGCTATAGCTGCAAAAGATGAATTTTTTATAGAAGGAACCCCAAGAGCTGCTTTAATTAACACATCAATTAGTCAAGAAAGTGAATAGTATGAACAATTCTGAAAAAAATATATTTTCAAATAACTTGATAGAAATTTGGAACCAATTAGATGAAGCCAAAAAAAAGAAAGAAAATGAAGATCGTGAGTCTTTACTTAGAAACATAAGTATTAACGGTATGAATGATTTAGTCTTGACTCACGCTTTTATAACTTCAGATAGTTTTGGAGTGAATCTTACAGTCCAAAATTTGGATGATGGGTTTGAGAATAGAATTACTTTTCCAAAATTTGACAATATAAAAATTGAATTTGAAAGAGTGACAGAAGGTCCTGATAAACTGTTTCAAATTTCACTAATGATTAAGAAAGAAGAAGAAAATATACTAGATAGATTTGGGATTCTTGTTGAAAATATTTCATACGATTTAGAAGATAAAGAAGATGCCATGGAGGTGCTAATTCAAATAAATGAAACATTACGAGAATGGCTAAGATTATTTAAGAGACCTAGAAATGAATTAACTCTGAAAGAATTCCAAGGGATTTTTGGAGAATTAGCTTTTATAAATGACTTATTAGACGTTGGAATAGATCCAAAGTTGATAGCTGAAGCATGGAAAAGAGATAAACAAAACGATTTTTATTTTAAAGAAAACGTAATTGAAGTAAAAACTTCAACAACAATCAATTTATCTATAAATGATGGAAGACAATTAGAAAAATCAGATAATGATAATTTATTCCTTTCATTCTACAGGTTAAATATGGGTAAAACTAACGATGGAGATTCAATTAGAGAATTGATTTTTGAAATTGAAGAAAAGATTTCTCAAAAAAATAGTAATGCTTTCTCTCAAATAATGAAAAAATTATGGGATACAAATTATAATCCAGCAGAATCTGAATTAAAATTCCCTAGAATCAATATATTAGAGAGAAAAATCTTTCTTGTAGGAAATAATTTCCCAAGATTAATTCAAAAAACTCTCCCTAAAGGCGTAATAATTGATAAAGGATACCAAATAAATTCTCAATTATGTGAACCATATTTAGTTCAAATAAAGGAAATTCCCATTGGATAACGAAAATATTATAAAAGATAACTTTGATCAATTACTCACAAGAATAATTAATAATTCAGAAGAAGATGAAGTAGCTATGACAGATTCTTTAATTAACGAATTTACAAAATTACTTAATGATAGCGATATTAGATCTATTCAACCAAATATAACTAATATTATAAAAACAAAAAAAGGACAAATACACGGTTTTGGGTACTCAGAGGAACTAAACTCTTTAGATTTATATGAAGGAATTCTATTACAAGAAGATAGTAAATTAAATATTGATAAATTTAGAATCGATCAAAAGTTAAATAAAGTAGAAAAACTTATAATGGAAATGTCTTCAGAGGATTATTCAGAAACATTTGATGAATCTGATGTAGAGTCTAGAAGGTTATCAAAAATTTTATTTAATTCAAATTTATCAAAAATTGATATTGTCTTTTTTACAAACGGAACAACTCCCCAATCAAATAAAAATCTAGAATCATTATTTTTAGGTCAAATAAAAGTGAATGTTACAATTTACGACCTAAACAATTGGATTCAATATATTGAAGAAGAAGAAGATATAATCGATATAGATTTTGAGGAAGATTACTCACAAAAAATACAAGCAATCAAAATACCTGATATAAGCCCTGATATTTCTGGTTATTTGGCTTTGATCCCAGCATCAATATTAATTGATTTATATGACAAATATCAGAGACAGATTATGCAGTATAACGTTAGAGCATTCTTAAATTTCACAGGTCCAATTAATAAAGGAATTAGAGATACTGTCGTCAATAATCCTGAAAAATTTGTTGCATTTAATAATGGAATCACTGCCGTGGCTACAAATATAATTTTGGATTCTGAAAATAAGTACATAATAAGTGCTAGCGATTTCAAAATTGTTAATGGAGGACAGACAACAGCAACTTTGTACTTTACTAGTAGAAATAAGAATACAGCAAATTCAAATTTTTCAGACATAGTAATTCCTATGAAAATTTTAGATATAGATAAAAAGAATTTGGATGAATTTAATGAAAATATTGATAAGATTTCAAGATATTCTAACAATCAAAACAAAGTTCAGGCTGCAGATTTTGATGCCAACGATCCTTTTCATATTGAGCTCAATAAGTTTTCAATGAAACAATTTATAGGAAAATCTAAATGGTTTTATGAATCAAAAAGAAAGGATTATCAAAGTATCTTATACGGAAAAGACACTAATGCCTCGAAAATACAATTTCAAAAGGAATACCCTAAAGGAGCATGGAAAAAATCTATCCATGGTGGGACAAAAGATGAATATATTGATCAATATATTGATAAGGTAGATGCAGCAAAAGTAATGCTTTGTTTTTGGGAGTATCCAGTCATAGCAGCACAAGGTAGAAATAGTGCTTTTACAGAATTTCAAAGAATTAAAAATGAGAAAAATCTACTAGCAACAGGAACTCTATTTAAAGAGTTAGTAGCAAAAATGATTATTTACAAACGATTGGTGCAAATACATAAAAATAATTATGGTGCTACATTTAGATCAGAGGGCAACCCTAGAGCTACTTATGCAAATATTCATGTTTTATACACCCTTGCCTTTATTTCTTATCTGGCAGGGAAAAAGAAAGATAAATCATTGAATTATGATTTGATTATTGAGCATAATAATTTTACTAGAGATATAAATTTTTACCAACATATTGAGAAAAAAACAAGACATAGCGGTTATATTCCAGATTTATTAGATTTTGTCATTACGGTCCTAGAAAGTATAGGGGTCATATATCCAGAACAAGCCAAAAAAAACAATCAAGTCTGGCAAAAATTGATAGAATCTGATTTACCAGAAAACTTAATTAATTTTCCAGATAACCTACTTACTGATAATAAAAAACAAGACCTATCTGTAGAAAAAATCAATACAGATAGAGAAAGAATAGAATCACAGATTCAAGTCATAAAATCAAAAGGAAAAGTATGGTGGGAGAATTTATTTGAGAAGAGTAAGAGATCTAATGGAGAAGTACCAAATAGACTAATAAGACTTATTTCTTTAATAATCAAAAATTTCGATAGTATAGAAGACTTTATCAATAAAAATCCTCAATATGGAGAAATCGCATTTAAATTAGTAGAAGGACAAGATTAATATATGGAAAGAATTTACAAAGAAATTCAATCTTATGTAGAAAATGAGGGCAAATCAATTGAGAAATTGGAAAATGTATTTATTAATTTAATAAATAATAATTATTCTGAAGCGTTAACTTTAATAACTAAAATAATAACTGATAACCCAAATTCTAAACCATTATTTTTCATAAAAAGTTTCTTAAATTACAAAGAATATGAATTTGACTCAGCCATAGAAGATTTATCAGAAATTATAGAATTGTACGATTACGATTCATTTATTATTAAATCAAGAGCTTTTATATATTTAGATGTTGGTTTAAATGAAAGTTATAAAAAAGATATCTCAAAAATAGAAAAACAAAATGATAAATATAACAAAGATTCAGTCTTTGAAAGAGAGTTTGATTTTATAAATTTCATAGAAAATTTATTATCTAATACCAAATTTAAAAATTTTAAAATTAAAGAAGTAGAAAATTCAGGAATTTTAGAAAAAAAAATAGATGAAAAAATATTAGAATTCTATCCTATTAAATCACTTCCATCTGATTTCTTTTTCCCGTTTCTTCCTAGTACAGTAAGAATATTTGTTGATATAAAATCCAACATTTCCTCTTCAAATTTAATGTTAGATGATTCGATTAATAACATATGGGCTCATGCAGATCAGTATGAAGACTCTAGTTCGTTGTATTTAAAAGCACTTGAAGAACTTCATAATGAAAATTTTACTCAATCAAATGAAGATTTAGATAATGCTATTGAGGCTTTTGGAAAAAATTTTAAACCTGAAGGACTTGATAATCATTTTAAGGATTGTAATTGCTTGTTCCATAAAGTTTCAATAGATCATATAAAAATATCAGATTGTTATAAATTGAAGATATTATTAAATTCTTATCAATGGAATCAAGATACAGATATTGTTCATGAAAATATAAAAAAATTAAGAGTTGTAGAAGACGGATTCTTTTGTGATTTTTTTGAAGGGCTTATCTACACTTTTTCAGATAAAAAAGATTATGAAAAAGCATTATTGAAATTTGAAAATTGTTCCAAAGAAATGGTTGTACCAGATGGCATAGATGAACTGTATACCGATTGTTTAGCTAAGTTTGGGCTGAGATATGATGAGCCACTTGATGAAAAGGCTTTAAAGCAGGATTTATTGCAATTGAAAAATTTTAAAGAATTTCTTAATAATCTAATCACTGATATTAATCAGCTTATCGATAAAAGAACCAAAGAAAAGGAACAAAATCAAAAAGATATAGAAGCATTGCTAGAAGATTTAGAAATAATTGATTCTTTGGAAGACGAAGAAAAGATTAAGACTGTTGAAACGAATGAAAATATAGAAACTATGGAAGAAAGAATAGACAGGGAATTGAAAGAGTTAACTATACAAAAAATCAAAGAAAGAGAAAATGAAAAAAACAAAATCAATACTCTTCCTGAGATCAATATTGAAGAATTAGATCACAAAGAGGCAATGAGATTAGCCAAAGAGTATATGCATCACTACAGGATGTATAAGAGGGAAATTACTGAAGAGACTAAAAAAGAATTTCATCATTCTTTATCACACTATATAAAACCTCTGATACCACATTCAGTAGCTCTTAATAATGATGATTTCAAGAGAAGTGAATATGAAAGAATAGACAAACCTTTTTTTTATGATGAAGAAAATGAATTTATTTTTTTCAAAGGCTTTATTGCAGGTTTATATAATTCAAGTGGTCAATTCAATCGATTAGGGCAATCATTAGTAACTAAAGCGTATGACGATATGTTTTTATACAGTAGCATTCATGAAATTAGTAATGATCTAGCATTCATATCAATAGCTACTAACCAACTAGAAAAAATATTTGAACATTATAAGATAAATGATTTTTTTCATGGAATTAATTATAGAAATTATAAAAATCAATCTAACAAAGACAAAAACATAAATATTATGAATAATATTGAGAAATTTATTCTAGAAAATATTTTGAGCTCAGAATATAAAGAAATAGAGATTGATAATGAGGATTTTAGTCATACAGGGTGGAGTTTGATAGATAACAAACACAAAGCTGATAGATCAAATATATCATCTAAAAATAATCAAACAGATCAAGATACAAAATGGTTAGATATCGTAATAAAAGCAATGGATAATTTGCCTGATAATCCTAACTTAGCACAAATATATTTAGAAACAAAAAAAATAAGAAAAAATAAAGGATTAAGCATTCCTCCATCAACAGAAGCAATAATAAGAAGAGAGTTAGAAACTAATTCATCTGATTCTGACGCATGGAATGGTAAAAATGATATTTTTACAAATAGTGATAAAGGTTCTGGAATATGGAACTTAAGGAAAATCAAAAATAATATCAAAGAATCAGATACAACAATCAAAAAAAATAAAATAATAGATGAAATAATGAAAGCTATAGATTATTGGGATAATGAGGATAAATTACAGTACAAAATTATTCTTAAAAAACTTACATTAGAAAAATTGGAATTAGAGTATGAAAAAAGAATTATAAAATTCTTAGACAAAAAATATTATTAGAGATTCTTAATATACAAAAAATAAGTGATAAATAAATGTTTATAGATAAAGCTGAAAAATATCAAATTGAAAAGTATAAATTATTATTAAAAGCTGCTGGTTATCTCACAAAATTAACTACAAGTGCAGAGAGTGGCATCAATAGAAGAGCATTAGATTCTAATACTTTAGAAATTATCTTTGCTAAATGTTTTGGGTTTACTGATGTAAGTAAAAAAGATGAGGCTATAGATTGTTACAGAGATGATTTAGGTATTGGCTTAAAAACTTTTGGTTGTGATGGATATTATAGCTTTGAAAAAGTTGCTGAATTCAACGCTTCGTATGACATAATAGATTCATTAAGAAGTAAGCCTGAAATATTAATAAGGCACTTAACTAGAGAAAGAAACCAAAGAATTCAAACTACTTTAGATAGATATGGTCTAAAAAATATAATTTATCACTGTATAACCAGAAATAAAAATGGAAATTGGTATGTGATAGAAGAATCAATGGATAGAATAAGCGAAAATAATTTTGAAATACAAAAAATAAATGATAAAACTATTTTTTTCAATGATGAAAATGGTGAATATAAATTTAATTTTTCTAAAAGTGTAATAATGAAAAAATTTAATAACACTTTTCCTTATGAGAAAATCAAAATAGATATTGCAAAAGACCCTTTTGAAATATTAGAAAAAATAGCAAAAAATTAAGTATCTAATACTTTCATTATTTGACCAGCAATATTTCTTACAACTTTAACTGTTACAGAATTACCAATTTGTTTATATATTTGGCTATCAGGTAAATGTTCAGGAAACTTGAATTTTTTGGGAAAGCCTTGAAGCGCTGCACACTCTTTGGGTAACAATTTTCTTATTCCTCTATCATCTAAAATTATTGGAACATTATGCCCTCCCATTCCCATGTTAGCAGTTAATGTTGGGCATAAATTTTGCTTATTTTTTCTGACATATTGTCTTCTCCATTGGTAGATTGCTTTAGGATCATTAATTTCATTCTCTAACAGGTGAAAAAGTTTACCCTTCATGAACGTTGAATCATAATAGTATTTTGAGTTTTCTACATTTTTTTCTAATAATTGATATACCTTTTTTTTAAGAGGTACTTTTTCTGGAAACTTAAATCTAGATGATATAAATTTATCATCATAATTGTTAAGTTTATTAAAGTCAGATTCTCCTCTAAATCCAAGTATGTAAACTCTTTCTCTTGTTTGAGGAATATTAGAGTAGTCTTTTGTATTTATAATTTTAGTTATAAAAGAGTATCCTGAGTCTATTAAGCTTTCTCTTATAATCTTAAATGTATTCCCTTTATCATGACCATAAAGATTCTTAACATTTTCTAAAAAATAAACTTTTGGTTTTATAGCCTTTATAAACCTTAGAGTTTCAAAAAATAAGTTTCCTCTATCATCATTAAAACCTTTTCTATAACCAGCCAATGAAAAAGCCTGACATGGAAATCCTGAGGTAATTATATCTACTTTAGGTAATTTTTTTGGAGATAAATTATGAACATCCTCTTGATATAGATAATGATTAAAATTTTTCTTATAGGTTAGGCACGCGTTTTTATCATTTTCATTTGCCCATAAAATATTAAAACCAGCTTGCTGGAAACCTAAATCAATCCCTCCAATACCAGCAAACATACTTCCTACGGTAATTTTCTTATTTTTACTTCTAATCAATTTCTTTTTGTAAACCGTTTAAGATATTTATTGCCTCTATAGGAGTTATATTCTGAAGATCTATCATCTTTATTTTTCTTAACAATTCAGAAGAATTATCTTCAAACAAAAGTGGTTGAAAAAAACTTTTATCAGATTTAGGATTTTCAAATTCACCTAGTAAAACCTTAGCTCTTAATAAGACTTCCATTGGTATTCCTGCTATTTCAGCAACATTAATTCCGTATGATCTTTCTGAAGAACCTTCAACTATTCTATGTAAGAAATTAATACTATTATTTTCTTCATGAACAGCTACTTGTAAATTT
>PBKF01000057.1 GCA_002722105.1 Fidelibacterota bacterium | reverse complement strand
TTGAAATTATGAAAATTAAAGATTTAGTCAATAAAGGCATTCTAGATTTAAGTCCTTATAAGCCAGGCAAGCCCATAGAAGATTTGGAAAGAGAATTGGGCGTAACTAATGCTATTAAATTAGCTAGCAATGAAAACCCATTGGGCCCGAGCCCATTAGCAATAGACGCTGTTTCCAAAATATTAAAGGGTACTCACAGATACCCTGATGGAAATGCTTTAAGGCTTAAAGAGTGTATAAGTAAAAAATTTAGTGTAGATATTAACTGTTTGACTATAGGTAATGGATCTAATGACATAATTGAATTTATCGCTAGAAGTTTTCTTTCAGATAAAGACAGTGCAATTTATTCTGAACACGCTTTTGCTGTCTATCCTTTAGTAGTTCAGGCAGTTGGGGCAGAGGGTATAGAAGTCCCAGCAAAAGAATATAGCCATGACCTTGAAGCAATGAAGAAGGCTGTGAAAGAGAATACGAAATTAGTATTTATAGCTAATCCTAATAATCCTACAGGAAGCTTCTTATCACCAAAAGAAATTGAATCTTTCTTAAACGATTTAGATAGAAATATTATCGTTTTACTAGATCAGGCTTATTTTGATTACTCTGCCTTCAATAATGAAGATATAAACTTTGATTTTGTTAAAAAATTTCCTAACTTAATTATAAGTAGAAGTTTTTCTAAAGCCTATGGTCTGGCAGGTTTTAGAATTGGTTATTCAGTTTCATCTCCAGAAATTGCAGATTTTTTAAATAGAGTCCGGCAACCATTTAATGCTAATTCTTTAGCTTTAGTTGCGGCAGAAGTTGCCTTATCTGATGAGCATCACCTAAAGAAATCTTTAGAAATTAACTTAGATCAGAAAACCCTTCTCGTGAAGGGTTTGAAAGATTTAGGTTACGAAAGCCTTCCTAGTGAAGGTAATTTTATTTGTTTTAATTGCAACGAAAATGGACAAAAGTTATTTGAAGGTCTATTAAATGAAGGTGTTATTGTTAGAACATTAGGAGTCTATAAAATGCCAAATCACCTAAGAATAACTATAGGTCTCCCTGAAGAAAATTCTATTTTTTTAGAGAAGTTATCTGAACTCTCTTAGACCTATGACCTCTTCAATAGATTTTAAGAATATACTAGTGGTAGGAGTAGGCCTTATTGGCGGTTCAATTATACGAGCATTAAAAGAGAATTCTTTTTCTGGCGGGGTTTATGGAATAGATAGTGACAAGGCAACACTTAATTCAGCCTATGACCTAGGATTCATACAAAATAAAGATTTAAATTTCCCTAAAAATTTAGACGATCTTTTAGTTATTTTTTCTGTCCCTGTTCTTTCCATTCAAGAAGCTATGTCTCAAATCAACATAATGAAAAATACCAAAGATGTCATTTATACAGATACATTAAGTGTTAAATCTTCTATCCTTAATACTTTGAAAGCTTCAGATAAAAAGATTTTAAATAGATTTGTTTTATCTCATCCTATAGCTGGATCAGAGCAAAGTGGTTTTAATTCCTCTTCTGAAAAACTATTTAAAGAAAGATTATGTATCATTTGTCCTCATGAGAATAATTCACAACAAGATGTTTCTAGAGTAGAAACTTTTTGGAAAACTTTAGGTTCCTATACAAAAAAAATATCTGCCGATTACCATGACGAATTATTTTCAAAGACTAGTCACATGCCACATGTTATCGCCTATGCCTTAATGGACTCTTTGTACCAAGACCTTGGTAAAAAGACTTTTCTTTATTCTGGGGGCAGTCTTGAGGACTACACAAGAATAGCCTCGAGTGATCCAATTATGTGGAGAGATATAATGGTTTCAAATGATAAATCTATTTTAAATTCTATACAGTCTTTTAAGAAAAGCCTAGATGAATTATCTGCATTAATTGAAACGAATAATAGAACTGGTTTGATTGAATATTTTTCTAACGTAAAAAAAGCTAGAGATAATTCTATCTCAGAAGAAGATTGATGCAATTTAAGATAGAGAAAGGAAATGGTCTTAAGGGCGAGATCACAGTTCCCGGAGACAAGTCTATATCGCACAGGTCAATAATGCTTGCTTCTTTAGCAGAGGGAGAATCAGAGATTTCAGGTCTCTTAGAAGGGGAGGACTGCCTTGCAACCATTGAAGTTTTCCAAAAAATGGGAGTAAATATTTCAAAGCATGAAGGTACCTTTAAAGTAGAAGGTAAAGGTCTCAAAGGACTTAAAGACCCTGTCAGTTTTCTAGATTTTGGTAATTCAGGAACTTCTGTAAGGCTATGCTCTGGAGTTTTAGCAGCTCAAGAATTTTCTTCATCCCTAATAGGAGATGTCTCTTTATCATCGAGGCCTATGACAAGAATAACTGAACCTTTAAGCTTTATGGGGGCCAATATTACAAGCTCAGAGGGAGGAACTCTACCAATAAGGATAGAACCAGTAGACTCCCTTAAGTCAATTAAATATTCCTTACCAGTTGCAAGCGCGCAAGTTAAGTCTTGCTTATTGTTTGCAGGTTTATATTCTCATGGAATTACTGAGATCCAAGAAAAGGTTACTACTCGAGATCATACAGAGAGAATTTTTGAACAATTTGATATACCTATCGAAGTATCTCGATCTAAGTCATCGAAGTTAATTAAATTAAATAAAGTAGAGGCTATAAATCCAATAAATATTAATATCTGCGGAGATTTCTCTTCTGCGTCTTTCTTTATCTTAGCTGCATTAATTACTCCAAATTCAAAATTATTACTTAAAAACGTAGGAGTAAATCCGACTAGGATTGGTTTTTTACACGCCCTGAGGCACATGGGAGCAAATATTGAGTTTCAAAATGCAATAGATGCTTTCGAACCAACTGCAGATATACTAGTTAAAACTTCTAACCTTAGGGGTATAACCCTAAATACGAATTTAGTTGCAAACATGATTGACGAGATGCCAGCATTCTTTATAGCTGCTTCTCTCGCTGAAGGAACAACTAAAGTCAAAGGAGTTAAGGAGTTAAGAACAAAGGAAAGTGATAGGCTTCAGGTTATGTCAGAAGTGCTAGATTCTTTTGGAGTTGAATTCAGGTTAGAAGGAGATGGAATTACAATCAATGGACTGGGGAAGGCAGGTACCTTTAAGGCTTCAGAAATCAATTCCTATGGAGATCACAGAATAGCTATGGCCAGTTCTATAGCTTCTCTTAGATCAGAAGGAGAAACTACCATTTTAGATTGCCTTAACGTCAATACATCTTTCCCTAATTTTATTGAAGTATGTCAAAAAGTTGGTATTAATATAAAAAAGGTATGAAAGATCAGATCGTTCCAGTTATAACAATAGATGGTCCTAGTGGAGCAGGGAAAGGAACTATAGCTCAGATGCTGGCTTTAGACTTGGAATGGAATATTCTAGATAGTGGAGCTCTTTACAGGACTTTGGCGTATTTTATGCTAGAGAATGGCATTGCATTAAAGGATTTCAATAAAAAAAAAGATTACATTCATAAAAATTTTTTGGTTAAGTTTGACCCTGGAATTATCGGAGAACCAGTAAAAGTTATATTTAATAATAAAGATATTACTAGTAAAGTTAGAACTGAAGAGATAGCTAAGAAAACTTCAGATTTGGCTGCTGACCCCATAATTAGAGACTTTATTAAGCCTTGCCAGAGAGATTTTAAGAAGCCACCTGGTTTAATTGCTGACGGAAGAGATATGGGAACAGTGATCTTTAAAGATGCAGAACATAAGATATTTTTAACTGCTTCCTCTCAAGAAAGGGCAAAAAGAAGACAAACACAGTTGAAAAGACAAGGTAGCGAGGTTAACATGCGCCTCCTTTTACAAGAGTTAGAAGAAAGGGACAGAAAAGATACGGAAAGAGAACATTCGCCGTTAAAACCGGCTGATAGCTCAATAATAATAGATACAAGTAATTTAGAACCAGAAGGAGTAATAAAAGAGATAAAGAAATTTATTTAATCTTAAGAAAAATATGGCAGCTAATTTTGAAAAATTATTAGATGAAAGTTTAAGTACTGTAATAATGAAACCCGGCAGTTTAGTAACGGGTATTGTCCTTGATATTTTAGATAACTACGTAGTTATTCATGTAGGGCTGAAATCTGAAGCAGCTGTAGCTATTTCAGAGTTTAATAATGAATCCGGAGAATTGGATATTGAAATAGGCGACGAGGTTCAACTAACTCTTGAAGCTATTGAAGACGGTCATGGAAACACAAGGGTTTCAAGAGAAAAGGCAATCAAGCAAGAGGTATGGAAGAGGATAGAAGATTGTCTTAACAACGACCATGTATTAAAGGGCTTAATAACAGGATCTGTAAAAGGAGGTATGACTGTTGATGTTCAAGGTATAAAGGCCTTTTTGCCTGGCTCACTTGCTGAAGTTTTGCCCACTAAGGATCTAGAATATTTGGTTGGTAATTACGAAGAATTCAAAGTAATAAAGCTCGACAAAGAAAAAAATAATGTAGTTCTTTCTCGTAAGGCTGTTCTGCAAGAAGTAAATTCTGAAGAGAGGGAAAAACTTTTGTCTACTTTAACCGAAGGACAAACCATAAAAGGGGTTGTTAAGAACCTAACAGATTATGGAGCTTTTGTAGATCTTGGAGGAATTGACGGTTTATTGCACATTACTGATATATCGTGGAGTCGCATCAATCATCCTTCGGAAGCAATAAAGATTGGAGAGAAACTTGACGTGAAAGTCATCAAGTATGATGAGGAAGAAAAGAAAGTTTCTTTGGGCATAAAGCAGTTAGTAGATGATCCATGGGTAGGTATAGAATCAAAATTTCCATTGAATACTTCTGTTATGGCGAAAGTTACAAACTTAACGGACTACGGCTTTTTTGCAGAAATTGAAGAAGGTGTTGAAGGATTGGTGCATGTATCAGAAATAGATTGGACAAATAAGAACATTCACCCTTCTAAAGTTGTTCAGTTAAAGGACCAAGTTGAAGTTATGATCCTTGAAGTAGATGAAGATAAAAGAAGGATATCCCTAGGACTAAAACAATTAACCGAAAATCCTTGGCAGGTTTTTGCTCATACGCACAAAGAGGGGGACAAAGTCAAAGGAGCAATAAAATCTATAACTGATTTTGGCGTATTTATAGAACTAGATGGAGGGATAGATGGTTTGGTGCATTTATCTGATATTTCTTGGGATGAAGATGAAAGTAAATTAAGAACTTTAAGTAAAGATAGTATTGTTGAAGCTATGGTCCTTTCTATAGAAGCTGAAAGAGAAAGAATTTCATTGGGCATGAAACAATTATCTTCCGATTCTTTCGGAGATTATGTTGAACAAAATACGAAAGGTTCTAGAGTTTATGCAAAAGTTATTGAGTTCAACGAACAAAAAATAAATTTAGAGCTTGCCGAAGGTGTTACCGGTTCTCTTCCTCAAAAGGATTTTATTAATTCTAACTCTGAAATAGTCTTAGAAGAAGGACTAGAAATGGAAGTTGTAGTAGCAAATATAAATCAAAAAGAAAGAGAAATAATACTTTCTTTAAGAGCTCTAGAAAAACAAGAAGAAAAAAGTGCACTTAAAGATAATGCGAAAAAAAATAAGGAGATTGAAGAGGCAAGTAAATCTAACATTGGAGATCTTATAAAGGCGGAAATGGAAGATACCGATTCATCGGATGAATAAATCAGATTTAATTTTAAAACTACAAGATAGAAATGATTTTTTATCTAAAAAAGATATCGAAGATTCTCTCAACACTTTAATAGATTATATTTCTTACTCACTATCTAAAAATGCAAGGATAGAAATAAGAGGTTTCGGAAGCTTTTCTGTTAGAAAAAGAAAAAAGAGACTGGCTAGAAATCCCCGATCAGGCAAATCAATTTCAGTACCGGAAAAGTATCATCCTTATTTCAGATCTTCTAAAGCTCTCAAGGAAGCTTTAAAAAAATAATTTTATCTTTCATGTGATATTCTTGTAGATGATGAGGTGGTCTACAATATTTCTTCTTTTACTTCTGGCAACTGTATGTCTGATGTCTTTTATAATTCTAAATTTAAATAATAGTATAGTTTCAGTTGACCTTTTATTTTCAGAGATTGAAATTAATTTAGGTTTCATATTGTTAATTTTCTTTTTATTAGGATTTTGTATAAGTATCATGTTAGAGATATTTTATTTCTTATCAAAAAAACAAAATAAAGATGGATAGCCCTGTCATTGCAACTCTAGACTTAGCTTGTGAAAAAGCTATAGATTTAGTTAAAGTAGAATCTCTTAAAGATAATTTAAACAGAACAAATTGATGAAATATACAATATTAGATATTGGTGGAAAGATAGTAAAGGAAGATGATAAGTACACTGTAAAGGATAACCAGATGTTGAAAAATCTGGTAGTTAGCAGTACGGATTTAAAACCAGGAAAATCTACTTCGGGGCATGCTCATCCTGGACAGGAAGAGGTTTATAATTTTATAAAGGGTTCGGGTAAGATGAAAGTTGATGAAGAAACCTTCCCTGTAAAAGAAGGTGATCTAATATTGGTTCAAGACGGAAGTTTTCATCAGGTCATAAATAATTCAAAAGAAAACCTATATTTCGTATGCGTATTTGATGGTTCAAGATCTCATTAATTCCTTTGAAGAGGATATCTCCTTAGAATCTTTTTTAGAACTCCCTTCTTCTAAAAATAAATTAAAAGACTTTCTTAGGCATCTTCCTAAAAGCCCCGGAGTTTATACATTTCTAGACCATCATAGAAATCCTATTTACATAGGAAAAGCTAAGAGCTTAAAGAGCAGATTGTCGTCTTATTTTGGAGAATCTTCTGAGAAAACAAAAAAGCTACAAAAGTTATTAAATAGCCTAAAGGGAATACAGTTGCTGATCACTAACAGTGAATTAGAGTCTTTAATCATGGAGCAATATCTAATAAAACAAATAAAACCTAAATTTAATGTACAGTTTAAAGATGATAAAGGATATCCATGGATAAGGATTGAGACCTCTAAAGAATTCCCTTCTGCTAAGTCTTATTTAGGAAAAAAAGAGTCAAATGAAAAGTATTTTGGTCCCTTTCCAAGTTCTTTTGCTGTTCAAGACTCTCTTAAGCTTTTGCAAAAAACATTTAAACTAAGGAATTGTTCGGATTCCTTTTTTAAAAACAGAACAAGGCCATGTATTCAATATGAAATTGGTCGTTGTTCAGCTCCTTGTGTAGGACTTATTTCTAAGGAGGATTATATGTTGGATGTTAATTCAACTGAATTACTGCTTTCAGGAAGGTCAGAAAAGTTAATTTCAGGTTTTTACCAGTTAATGGATAAATATTCTAAGAATAAATCATTTGAAAAGGCTGCTATATATAGGGACAAGATATCTTCTTTAAGAGACGTGCAAAGATTGCAAAGCATATCAGGTTATTCAAAGGACAGAGATGCTATATCTGTATGCTCTGTAAATGGCCAAACAAAAATCGGGATAACTCATGTAAGTGAAGGCTGGATAACGGGTCATGAGAACTTTATACAGAACAATATTATTTTAGAAGGATCTGCTATCGAGTACTTTATCCAGGCTCATTACTTAACTGTAATTAATTGCCCTTCAAGGTTAGTTATTGCTGAAAAGATTAATAATAAAAAAATTATTGAAGAGGCATTAAGTGAATTTCATAATAAGAGCATTAAAATAATTACTAAGTTAGGAAGAAGAGACCAGGGTCTCATGAAAATTTGCCAAGACAATACAAAATTTTCTTTTAATAAGGAGGGCGTAAAAAAGAAAGCTATTCCTATTTTAAAATTATTACAGGAAGAGCTTAATCTAAAGAAAAAAATCCAATTTATTGAGTCATATGATATAAGTCACCATTCTGGATCAGCAGCAGTTGCAGGATGTGTCGTGTATTCAGAAAAAGGAAAATTGAAGGAAAAATATAGACTTTTTAATATCTCAGAGGCTAATAGTGGAGACGATATAGCTTCAATGGTTGAAGTTTTTGAAAGGAGATTTGCGAAAGATTCCATTGATCTAAAATTACCTAACTTGATAATTTTGGATGGAGGAAAGACCCATTTAAGCTATGTAATTAGTAAATTAAAACAGTTAAAAATAAAAACATCTGTTATTGCCATTTCGAAGGGGTCTAGAAGAAAAGCTGACATGGATTTAATACACAGGGAGGATGGCACTACAAAGAGAGTTTCTAATGGATCCTCTACTCATAAGTTTATACAGGAGATAAGAGATGAAACCCACAGGTTCACTATAGCAACACAAAAGAAAAAGCTAAAAAAAACTTTTATTAGTTCTTCTCTAGACTCCTTAGAAGGTATAGGCCCTCAGAGAAAGAAGATTTTGCTTCGATATTTTGGTAGTTTGGATCAAATTAAGAGAGCAAGTTCAGAAGATTTTATAAATGTTCCAGGTATTGGAAAGAAAACTGCAAACTTAATATATAACCAATTAAAATAAAGAATGACTTTAGCTTCTTATATCAGTGTATTAAGGATTATACTAATCATTCCAACCATCTATTCTTTAGAACTTAACCTGACGTATCTGGCATTGATTCTATTTTTAATTGCTGGATTAACTGACTACTTGGACGGATATGTTGCTAGAAAAACAAATACTGAAACTTCCTTAGGAGCTCTTTTAGATTTACTAGCAGATAAATTACTAGTCTGTTTAATTTTGATTTGGTGTGCTTTCTTATTGAATTCATTCTTAATAATTCTTCCTTGTTTAATTATTGTTTCTAGAGAACTGGCAATTTCTTCCATGCGTCAGTTCTTAGTCGAAAAAACAGGTAAGAATCCTGTAGAGGTTACTTATATTGCGAAAAGTAAGACTACGATACAAATTATTGCTATATGTTTCTTAATACTATGTCCTGAAATGGGCTCTTTATTTAATCAGCTATCCATAGTTCTCATATGGACAGCATCTTTAGTCTCTATTTACTCTTTATATAATTACCTAATAAGTTATAAACACTATTTCTAATTTAATTTTTTGTGGTCAAAATTATTAAGAAGAATAAAATACTTCTCAAGGCTGAGTAGCAAAGTGGTTATGCAGGGGATTGCAAATCCTCCTACGCCGGTTCGATTCCGACCTCAGCCTCCAGATCTTAAGGATGGAAAAGTACAATATTGATTGCTTGATTATAGGAGGAGGGATCTCCGGGTTATCTATTGCCAATAAAATTGCCGCGTACCACAAAGAAATTTTTCTTATTGAAAAAAATTTAAGGCTTGGAGAAGAAGCATCAAGTAGAAACTCTGAAGTAATACATGCAGGTATTTATTACCCTCATGACTCGTTAAAGGCTAAGTTTTGTGTAGAAGGAAAGATACTTTTATATGAATATTTAGAGAAAAATAAAATACCTTTTAATCGTTGCGGGAAATTTATTTTATCCACTTCAGATGAAGAATCTGATAAATTGCAAGAATTATATGAAAATGCTAGAAACTGTGGAGTTTCAGACCTAACTTTTGAAGAGCCTAGCATCTCTGAGTACAAATTTCTGAAATATCAGAGAAGTTTATTTTCTCCCTCGACTGGAATATTGGATAGTCATACATATATGAGCAATTTAGAGGCAGAGTATAAAGAAAAAGGAGGAACAGTCCTAAGAGGCAATGAATTTAAGTCAGTTAATATCAAAGAAAATGGGTTTGAGATTGTAATTTTAGACAATAATAACGATGAAGAGTTTATAGTTGAGACCCAGAAAGTATTTAATTGTGCAGGCTTACAGGCTTCAGAAATAGCTAATAGTTTTTATGATGAGAAAAAGTACAAACTAAAAGCTATCAAAGGCGATTATTATTCTTACTTAGGCAAAGAAAAACTTAAACACCTCATTTATCCTATGCCTAAAGAAAATAGTTTAGGAACTCACGCCACCTTAGATTTAGGTCAAGGCATTAGATTTGGTCCCTCAGCTTATGAAGTAGAACATATTGATTATTCAATTTCTGTTGAACAAAAGGATAGTTTTTATTTATCTATACAAAATTATTGGCCACAAATAAATAAAGATGATCTTGTTCCTGATTATTCTGGAATTAGAGCTTGTGTAGAAGAAAAAGAAGATTTTTTAATTGATATTGGTCTTTTTAAGGACAGTTATCTAGTCAATATACTTAATTACGTTTCTCCTGGATTAACAGCTTCTCTTGCTTTGGCTGAATACATTCACAAGAAATGTAATGATTTATAATATATAAACTATAATAAATAATTATTGCCCGGGTGGTGGAATTGGTAGACACAAGGGACTTAAAATCCCTCGAAGGCAACTTCGTGCCGGTTCGAGTCCGGCCCCGGGCACCATAAGAATGAGTTTTAAGAACAAATTACTATTATCTTCAAGAGTAAATAAGCAAATCTTAGTTGCTTCTACAGATTTCCTTTCTATATCTTTAGCTGTGTTGTTAGCTTGTTTGGCAAGTAATATTGTCACACAAGAACTTACATTAAATGAGATTTTAAGACTTCTTTGGATACCTTTATTTACAGTTTTTATTTTTTATTTGTTTGGAATATATAGGTCTGTTTTAAGGTACATAGATTTCGCAGTAATTTACCTTCTTTGTAAGGCAATAATGACAGCTTTCATTCTTAATTTGGTTATTCGATTAATCTATATAAATTTCTTACATAATTTCTTTAATGACTCTTTTCAAGGCATGATATCTGGATTGGGTTGGGTTGTTGGTTTTTTGACCTCTATCATTTTGGTGGTTGGGTCAAGAATATATGCTAATTTTCTTCTTTCTAATAAAAAATCTGAAAAGAGGGTAGTTATTTATGGAGCTGGATCTGCAGGCATACAGTTAGCGGAAGCTCTAAAAGTTAGTGAAGAGATGCAGCCCATAGCATTTATTGATTCTAACTTCTCTCTTCACGATACATATTTGGGAGGAATTAAGATTCTAAATCCAAAAAACTTAGAGAAGTTAATCTATAAAGGAAAAGTCGATGAGGTCTTGATAGCTATGCCCTCAGCTTCAAAGAGTGTTTTAAGAGATTTGTTAAATCAAATAGAGAGCTATTCTGTCAAAGTGAGGATCCTTCCAGGTTTAGCAGAACTAGCGCAAGGCAAAGTTCTTGTTTCTGAATTAAAAGAAGTTCAAATATCAGATCTACTTGGAAGATATGAAGTAGAACCTAATCAAGACCTCATCAATAAAAATATTAAAGGAAAAGTTGTTTGTATAACAGGAGCTGGTGGATCTATAGGTTCAGAGATAACGAGACAGGTATGTGTTAATGAACCTAAGTCTATAATTATTTTAGATAGTAACGAGTATTCACTATATTCTTTAAAGACAGAGATAGAATCATTAATTCCTAATAGGATAGATGTACATTCGATATTGGCGAACGTATCTAATCAAGCAAGGATGATTGAAATATTCAAGACATTTAAAGTAAATACAATTTACCATACCGCCGCCTATAAACACGTCCCTTTAGTTGAAGAGAATATTTGTGAAGGTGTATCTAATAATGTTTTTGGCACTTATTCATGCGTGAATGCTGCTATCGAATCAAAAGTTGATACTTTTGTTTTAATTTCTACTGATAAGGCAGTTAGACCAACAAATATTATGGGGGCGACTAAAAGGTTTTCTGAGATGATTCTTCAATCGTATTCTGAAGAAAAGAAGTTTAATAATACTAGGATGACAATGGTCAGGTTTGGAAATGTTCTGGGTTCATCGGGGTCAGCTATACCACTTTTTCAACAACAAATTAAAGATGGTGGACCAGTTACAGTAACTGATCCTGAAGTTATAAGATATTTTATGTCCATTCCAGAAGCTGCAGAGCTTGTAATACAGGCTGGAGCCATGGGAGAAGGAGGTGATGTGTTTGTTTTAGATATGGGAGAGCCGGTTAAAATTATAGATTTAGCAAAAAGATTAATTAATCTTAGTGGATTAGAGTTAAAAGATGGAGCTAATCCTGAAGGAGATATAGAAATTATATTTACTGGACTTAGGCCAGGAGAAAAGCTCTATGAGGAGTTATTAATTGGAGATAACGTTAAGATTACAGAACATAAGCAAATATTAAGAGCAGAAGAACAATCCTTATCGAGGAATGAACTAGAAAATTATCTGAACTTGTTACAAGAAGCAATACAAAAAGATGATGTAGTTACTCTTAAAGGAACTCTTGAAGAAGCGGTTCGAGGGTTTGTACCGGAAAAGAGTTTAGTTGATTCTGTTTATCTTAAAAGACAAGCCAATTTAGAATCGTAGATCTTGTTTACTTATATCAACTCAATTTCAGATTTAGAAGTCTTAAACAAAGAGCTTTTGCAGAAGCCATTTTTAGGAGTCGATACTGAGTTTAGGAGAACAAGAAAAGATAATATGAAGCTTGCACTTCTTCAAATTAATGATTCGGAAGAGATATATATTATTGACCCTCTATTAATTGAAGACCCTGGAGATCAATGCAGCTTCTTATTTTCAAGTGCAGTAATTAAGATATTTCATTCTTGCAAGGAAGATATTGAAGCCATTTACTCTTGGTCAGGAGGTGTAATGTCTAATTTATTTGATACACAATTAGCTGAAGCTTTTTTAAATGGAGATTACTCAATTGGCTATCAAAGCTTGGTTGAAAAGAAGCTAGGGATTTTAATAGATAAAAAAGAGACAAGATCCAATTGGATTAGGAGGCCGTTAACGGATTCCCAATTAAGTTATGCTACTTCAGATGTAGAATTTCTAATTTATCTATTTTTAGAACAGAAAGAGTCATTAATAGAGTCTAAGAAATTAGATTGGCTTAATGAAGAGATAGACTTTTTAATTTCAGACATCTTTTTATCCACTCTCCCTATCGAAGAAAGGCTAACAGATATCAATAAAACTGAAGAGAATAAAGTATTAAAAGAATTTAATAATATTGTTTTAGAAGTAAGCGAGAGACAAGAAATTAATCCAACTCTATTTTTTTCTAAAAAGAGTCAAAAAAATTTCTTAAGGCTTTTCCTCAATTATGGCTTTGATGAAGCGAGTAAAAGTATTACTAATTGGAGATTCAGATTAATTTCAGAACCTTTAGAGGCCTTGTTAGTGGAATATAGATAAATGTATTGGTTGCTTTACCTATTATTTTTGGTTGTATTTATTCTTTTATTGGGAAAGTATTTTGATAGCCGTGCTAAATTTCCTTTGTTTGTTTTATTAATAGTTTTACTTACCCCAAGTCCGATAGACCTAGGTTCAAATAACTATGCACCTTCTATATTTACCTTCATATTTAGTTTAGTCCTAGAGCAGAATTATTCGTTGAGACCTTTAAGACCTTTAGTAATTAGTCTTCCCATAAGTCTAAGCATTTATTTCATCTATAAGATCATTAAAAAAAGACTCTTCTAATATTAAGATCCTTCAGATCAATAATTCCTAAAGCATTTTTACCTTTAATAAATCCAGCAGATTCTCCCGGGTTGAAGTACGTTATTTTATTAATGGTTTCTTTTCTATATCTATGAGTATGTCCATGCAGTATTAAGTCTAAATCTAAATTTAATTTTACATAGCTCTCGATTAAATCAGGTTCGTGAAATATGGCTATATTTCTATCAGCCAATTTAATTGAAAAGGGCGGGGCACGAAAATCAAAGTTAAATTCTTCACAAACCTCAATTAAGCCTTTTTCTATTCTGTCATTATTGCCAAAAACCCCTAACATTGGACAGTTGAGGTCTGAGAACTCTTTCAATGTTTCAGGCTTACTAATATCTCCTGTATGTACAACAACATCAACTTTCTCTGTATTAAAAATATCAATGATATCTTTAACATTTTTGATATTGTTGTGAGTATCGCTAACGACACCAAGCAACATTAATAATTTTTAAGCTTTTTCTAGAATATGTATGCCACAAGCACTTCCAAGACCAATCACGTGAGTTAGTCCTATTTTTGCTCCTTCTACTTGGCGTTTATCTGCTTCTCCTCTTAGATGAGTGCACACCTCATATATATTTGCTATACCAGTAGCCCCAAGTGGATGTCCTTTTGATAGCAGTCCACCAGAAACATTTACTGGTATTCTTCCACCCAATTCTACCTCTCCTTCATCAATTAACCTGCCAGCTTCTCCATCTTCACATAAACCTAAGTTTTCATAATGAAGCATCTCAGCTGTAGCAAAGCAGTCATGTAATTCTACGAGATCAATATCATCTGCACCTAATCCTGCCATTTCATAAGCTTCTTTAGCGGCTTTTCTGGTACAAGAATTAACATCAGGCATAACGAGGTCTCTTTCTTGATAAGGGTCGCTAGTTAGAACTGAAGCTTTAACCCTAACTGCCCTTCCCATACCAAGTTCTTTAGCTTTTTTTTCAGAAACAAGAACTGCAGCAGCAGCACCATCAACGTTTACAGAACACATTAACTTAGTGTTTGGATAAGATATCATTTCAGCATTCATTACTTCGTCTAGAGGAGTCTCAATTTGGTATCTAGCCTTTGGATTCATAGTCGAGTGGTGGTGATTCTTAACTGATATTTTTGCAAATTGTTCGAAAGTGGTTCCATATTGTCTTGAGTGCTCCATACCCGCCTCTGCAAATACTGCTGGCATAGTTCCTGAGCCTAACAACCCTTCTTTAGGTATACCTTTGCCTCCTCCAGATCCTCCTAATAAACCAGTTCCCATTTGTTCAACTCCTACAGCTAAGACAACATCATATAAGCCAGCTTTAACAGATGTCCACGCTTCTCTAAAGGCAGTAGCACCAGTTGCGCAGGCATTAGAGCAATTAACAACAGGTATCCCTGTTTGACCTATTTCTTGTAAAATACGTTGTCCTACCATGGCATTAGCTTGACCTAAATTACCGCAGTAAAAGGCTTCCATATTGTCTATAGTTAGTCCAGCATCATCTAGTGCAAGCAGAGCAGCTTCAGCCCCTAAATTTGGAACAGTTCTTTCTGGAAATCTTCCAAATTTAATCATATCTACACCTAAAACATATACATCACTCATATCATTCTCCTTCAAGAAGTTGGTTTAAAGAAATAGCTAATATAAGAGTTACCATCTGAATCTTTTCTTCCTAAAGCATCATCAAATATTACTTCTACGGGCATATCAAATTTTATCTTTTCAGGGTCCGGTTCGCAGTCAACCAAATTGCCTTTAACTGTTCCTCCTCCCTCTAAGTCAACTATTGCAGATATATAAGGAACATCTATACCAGGAA
>PBKF01000056.1 GCA_002722105.1 Fidelibacterota bacterium | reverse complement strand
TATTATTTTGCAATTATTAGCCTACGAATTAGCTGTCCTTCGGGGTTGTGATGTTGATATGCCTCGCAACCTCGCCAAGAGTGTTACGGTTGAGTGATTGTTGTAGGACCAGAGAGGTGTTTAGAATAGTGAAACATCACTTTGTGAGTTTTTATTTTTTAAGGAGTTATTTTTTGTAAATTGGGTGTGGGATGAAGAAACTGTATCTGTTTTTCATATTACTATTATTAATTGTAATCACTTGTGATGAAGGACCACCACCAGAAGAAGAATTAGATACAAAGCCACCGACAGTTTCAATATCTTTACATAGTAGAGGACAAACTGTAAAGGAAATCGTCACAATTACAGTTACAACACAGTACGATACGGTAATTAACTTTATTAAATCTTCCGATTCTTTTAAATTCCTTTAATGAAATAGCAGGTATAGAATATGAAATTTATCCAAACAATAAAAAAAGTAGAAACTATTATCCTTGGTGAAAGAAAGCCAAAGAATCATTGGAAAAAATATCGGAAAACAAAGTCTTAGAAAAACTTGATTATTGCGGGATTTTCTTTTTTTTATCTATTTTTTTGTAAATTGATTGGTGTTAAGATGAAAAACCACCTAATTATATCCGTACTACTTTTTTCTTCAGGGTTTACCCAGAATAGTGGTGATAGTGTAATCTTTTTCCAAAATGAAAACTATATTGGGGATTTAATCGCCGGTAAAAAAGAAGGGAAAGGGACCTTTACTTATCCTAATGGTGACACCTATATTGGTGAATTCAAAAATAATTTATTTCACGGTCAGGGTATTTTTTATTTTACTGGCGGGGAACGCTATGAAGGGGAATGGATAAATGGAAAAAAAGAAGGTCAGGGGACTTATTTTTATCTCTTTGGAAAAACCTATAAAGGCAGTTGGGAAAATGATCAAAAAGACGGCTATGGTACCTACACCTACCAATTTGGCGAGAGTTATGAAGGTGAATGGAAAAATGATATTCAGGAAGGTCAGGGCACTTTTAATGATACCAATGGAAATATCTATATGGGAGATTGGGTAGATGGAGATATGGAAGGTACTGGAATTTATATTTTTAGCGGGGGTAATATCTATGAAGGTGAATTTTTAGCTGGTAAAAAAAATGGGAAGGGAACTTTTAAATATGCCAACGGGGATAAATATGTAGGAGAGTTTGAAGATGGCCATATGGAAGGCCGGGGTATTTATACGTTTCAAAATGGTAATATTTATGAGGGTGAATGGAAAAATGATATGAGTACCGGTATGGGACTTTATACCTTTAAAAATGGGAATTCCTATAAAGGTATGTTTAAAGATGGTAAAAGAGATGGAAGGGGTACATTCGTTTACTCAGATGGTGAAAAATATGTAGGTGAATTTGAAGCTGGTAAAAAAGCTGGACAGGGAATTTATACATATAAAGACGGTCAAATATATAAAGGTTCATTCTGGGATGGTCAAAAAAATGGGAAGGGGGCATTAACTTATCCCAATGGTAATACATTTGTGGGTGAATGGAAAAATGATCTGCAGGAAGGATATGGTGTATTCACCTATGCGAAGGGCGGGAAATATGAAGGCAATTGGAAATATGGTAGAGAAAATGGTCAAGGAACTTTTGATTACCCGAATGGAGATTATTACAAAGGTGATTTCAAAAATGGAAAAATGGATGGTGTGGGGGTCTATATTTTTAGTAACGGAAATAAATATGAGGGGCAATGGAAAGATGATAAAATGACCGGTCAGGGTGTTTTCATACTAAAACATGGTGATAGGTACGAGGGATCTTTCACCAATGGTAAATTAAATGGTCAAGGTACATTTTTTTCATCGAGAGGCGATATCTATAGCGGGCAGTATGTGGATGGGAAAATGTATGGTAAAGGTATATTCACATTCGCAAGTGGAAATGAATATATTGGTTATTGGAAAGATGATAAAATGGATGGATACGGAACATTTAATTTTTTAAATGGTGATATTTATGATGGTCAATACTCGCAGGGAAAAATGAATGGCCATGGCATTTATATGTACAAGAACGGTGATAAATACGATGGTCATTGGAATAATGATAAGAAGAATGGACTTGGACTTTTTTCCTACGCAAATGGAGATCTATATGAAGGTGAATATGTAGATAACATGATGACAGGTCTGGGCAAGTATACATTTAAAGATGGTTCTTATTATGATGGTGAATGGTTCAATAACAAAATGTCGGGTGATGGAACATATTTATATCCAAATGGAGAAAAATATTCTGGAAATTGGGCTAAAGAAAAAAGAAATGGGCAAGGGACTTTTTATTATAAAAACCAAGATGTCTATGATGGTAATTGGATCAATGATAGCCGTGAGGGGAAGGGCATATTAACCTTTTCCAATGGCGAGAGTTATGAAGGTGAATTCAAAAATAATAATTTATCCGGTAAAGGTAAATACACGTTTAGTAATGGTGATATTTATGATGGAGATTGGGAAAAAAAGGAAAGAACTGGTCAAGGAAGGCTCACCTATACCAATGGTAACTCTTATAAAGGTCAATTCTTAAATGGAGAATTAAATGGGAGAGGCTTAATGACCTATGAGAACGGTGATACCTATGAAGGAACTTGGAAAAATAATAAAAAGAGTGGAAGGGGAAATTATTTATACGCAAACAAAGACAAATATAAAGGTTATTGGAAAAATGATCAAAAAGATGGTTGGGGATCCATGATATATTTAAATGGGGAACGTTACGATGGAGATTGGAAAGAAGATCAAGCCCACGGACAGGGAACTTTTTATTACATTACAGGAGAAAAATATAAAGGGTCGTGGGTTAATAATAAAAGAGAAGGTCGTGGAATCTTAACCAATAAAAATGGAGACCGTTATTTTGGAGATTGGAAAAATGATCAAATTAATGGTAGCGGAACTTTTATTTCTACAAACGGCGATAAATACGAAGGTGAGTGGGAAAATCATAAGCGTAATGGTGTGGGAGTCATTATTTATGCTAACGGTGACCGTTACAATGGATCATGGAAGTATGGGAAAAAAACCGGACAAGGGGTCTTTCGATACAATGATGGTGACCAGTATGAAGGTGACTGGAAAAATGATAAACAGGATGGGATAGGTAAATATATTTATTCTAACGGAGATATTTATGAAGGAGAATATTCGCAAGGTATGATGCAAGGCTGGGGAACTTATTTTCATTCCAGCGGGAATATTTATAAAGGTTATTGGGAAAATGATAAAAAAGAAGGTCAGGGTACTTTTACATATACTAATGGTGAAGAATATGATGGTAAATGGAGTAATGACCAAATGACTGGTTTAGGCACATACACTTATTTAAACGGTGATTTTTATGTTGGCAATTTAAAAGTTGGGAAAAGAGAAGGATTTGGTAGCATCACTTTTACCAATGGGGAAAAATATGAAGGAATATGGAAAAAAGATAAGATGGTTGGCGAAGGGAAGTATTATTATCAAAATGGTGATATCTATGAAGGTGAATGGGAAAATGACCGCAGGCATGGAAATGGTTTACTTACCTATGATAATGGAAATACTTATGATGGCAAATGGAAAAATGGCAAGCGATATGGTGAAGGAATAATTAAGAATATAGTTGATGGATATGAATATTCAGGTACGTGGGATAATGACCAAAAAAATGGAAAGGGCATATATTTATCTACGGTAGGAGACCAATACGAGGGTAATTTTAAAAATGGAGAGATGGAAGGAGATGGTATTTATATTTTTAATAGCGGGAACATTTATGAGGGTGAATTTTCGGCTGGGAAAAAATATGGAAAAGGTTTATTTAAATATGCTAATGGGGATAAATATGAAGGCCAATTCCAGGATGATTTTATGGAAGGCCGTGGTATATATACATTTCAAAATGGTGATATTTATGAAGGTGAATGGAAAAATAATAAGAAAGATGGTAAGGGAAACATTAGTTTTATAGATGGTGAAGAATATGATGGTGAATGGACTGATGACCAAATTGCAGGAATAGGAACATTCTCTTATTATAGTGGAGATATATATATAGGGAATTGGAATGAAGGTAAAAGAGAAGGATTTGGAGAAATAACTTTTGCAAGTGGTGAAAAATATGAAGGATCTTGGGAAGGTGACAAAATGACCGGTATTGGTAAGTATTATTATTTAAATGGTGATTTTTATGTTGGTGAATGGAAAAATAACCAAAGGCATGGGAATGGTTCATTAACGTATAAAAACGGAAATATCTATGAAGGGGAATGGTTAAATGGAAAAAGAAACGGTGAGGGAATACTCAAGAACATAATAGATGGATTTGAGTATTCAGGTAATTGGACAGACGATCAAAGAAATGGAAAGGGTCTGTATATTTCTACATTCGGCGACCAGTATGACGGAGATTTTAAAAATGGAAGAATGGAAGGGAATGGTAAATTTTTATCTTCAGTTGGAGATCTATACGAGGGTGAATGGAAAAATGATAGAATGAATGGGTATGGGACTCTGACAGAAAATGATGGTGGAAAGTATGTAGGCGAATTTAAAGATGATTCATTTTTTGGAACTGGTTCAATGACATATCCTAATGGAAATCTATACGAGGGTGAATGGAAAAATGGAAAGTATTATGGTCAAGGTATATTGAAGTATTATGATGGATCATTCTATAGGGGAGATTGGAAAGATGGTAAAATGTCAGGAAACGGTTATTATTCCTATTCTAATGGGAATCGCTATGAAGGAATGTTCTCTAATAATCAGAAAAATGGAAAAGGTAAGTTCATTTATTCAAATGGCAATAAATATGTAGGTGTGTTTAAAAATGACAAAATGGAAGGCATGGGCACATTCACTTATACTAATGGGAATAGATATGAAGGAGAGTTTAAAGAAGGAAAAATGGAAGGAAAGGGAACTTTTATTAATGCAGAAGGGAAAAAAACTGAAGGTGTATGGAAAAATGGGAAACCACTAAAATGGTAAAGCCCTTACCTAAAAAAATTAAATCAATCTTGACTATTAGATGCCAAAAATATTTTTTATAATAATTGCATTATTTATACTAAAAAGCTGTACTATTTTTGATAAACCGGAAATTGACATTTCTCCAAACCAGTGGACAGGGAAAAAGATTTATTTTGTTGATTTAGATGACGACTACAAAAAGACATCAGCTTTCAATAGAGTCTGGTCTAAACTATATGCTAAGAGATTTCATCCTTACCACCGTTTACAGCATAAACAGTTTACAATTATTGGGACTTATGAGACTTGGAAAAATGATTATTTGATCATTCAAGATGGGAAAGGCCGTCTATTCAAAAAACTTTTTAATTTTCAAGTAGGTGATAAACCTAACTTTCCAAGTTATATACTTTTCCATGATATTTTAGATTCAGCTAATGCCATGATAGGTAAAACGATTTGGTTGAACAATACATTGGATTTTAAAGGTTTTTACTCATTCGCTGATTATGAATTTAAAAGATTTGAATCGGTAATTGTGGTGGATGTTCATCAATATCAAAACAGTAATCAGGATTATCCAATTTGGCTGAAAGTAAAAGCAAAAAATGGCTTGGAAGGTTTTGTCCGATTTAATGGAAAGGAGGGACGAATTGGTATACAAGATCATTATTACACATCTGATCCACTACCAAGAGAATGGGATAAAAAAGTAATTGAGATGATACAAAATAGAAAGATAAAATTAGGTATGACAGAAAGGCAATTGCGTTTAGCTATTGGCAACCCCGATGAGTTGCATCATACATCCAGCCGCCATGGACTAAGTAAACAATGGGTTTATGGAACAAATATGGGTGAAAGGATTTATTATCAATTTGAAAATGGCAGATTGATATTTGTGAATGAATAGAATTGTAAATGATGAGTGGGTTAATATTATTATGATTCTAAGGAAGCAATCAATTTTGAGATTATTTATTGCATTGTTAGCCTTTACTTCTTTTCCTGCGCTAGCCGAACAATTTGATTCCTTATCCTATTATGAAAAGTTTGCTTTAGCAGCCCAAAATTATGAGGTAGGTAGGTTTCGATTAGCTGAAAAGCAGTTTTCATCCATTTTAATTCATGATAGGGATTATCGCGATCCAGCATCGCAGCTTATGTTAGCGAAAACTCAATATCGACAGGAAAAATGGGCCGAAGCGGCTCGATCTACGAAATCAATATTTTTGAATTTTCCGGGGTCTCCCTATCAATATTTTTCTTTAATTCTCATGGGAGATATTGCTTTATCGCAAGGTAAAATTAATCAGGCGTATCAAAAATATCTATCTGTTCGTCCATGGATAAGTGATTCATTGTATTTAGCTGAAATAGATCAGCGTATTATTAATTGTATTGCTGGTGGGCTAAAGGAAGAAAAAGTCGAGGGACTTTTATTTAAGGAGAATAATGATATTAACAGATCCATCATTAATCTTTCACGGGGTTATTTAGCATGGATAAATGGTAATAATTATGATTTAACCTTAGCATTGAATGGTGTTGATTTGAATCAATTACCTATGCGTTTTGAGTTCATCTTCTCGAAATTGAGGAATATAAGTTTTACAGCACAATCTGAGCCAATTACCATTGCAGCAATACTGCCTCTAACAGGGCCAAATAAAGAGTTGGGGTACTTATATCTTTTGGGACTTGCTGAATTTTTAGAGAATGATTCTAGCGCCCATTCAATGAGATTCCTTATTTATGATACAGAAGGTAATGGTGCCAAAGCGTTAAAAATAGTAAAAGCTCTGCAGAAAAATCATTTAATCGCTGGAATTTTAGGACCGCTAACTAATGAAGAAGTTTTATCAATAGCAGGGATTAATTCTACCTTACCTATTCTGGTACCAAAATCCAGCTCATTGGAGATCTCTCAAATAGCACCGCACCTTTTCTTTTTATCTCCTTCATCAAAGACTATCGCACAGCGTACTGCACAATTAATGATAAATGAATTAGGATTTAAAAATATTGCAGTTTTATCTCCGGGTGAAGGGAAATCTAAGCTTATGACAGATTATTTTCTGGAAGAATGTTATCAATTAGGAGTAAATCCTGTTGCAGTAGAGTGGTATATAGAAAATCCAGATAATATATCCAGACAATTTCAATCAATCAGGCGCACTGCTTGGAAATTACTTCCTGAAAAAGATCCCCATGAAGATGCATTGAGTTTGGTTATTGATAGTCTAGATGCACTTTTTGATGTGGATGTAGGAGATTTTTTTGAATTACCTGAAGAAGAAGAAAAAATGGACAAGAAGGATTCTTCAAAAGTTATTTTAGAAACAATAAATGCAATATATATTCCAATTCGGATTGATGAACTCACTTATGTTGGAACTCAATTCCCAGTATACAACTTAAAAACAACCTTATTTGGTAATCAAAATTGGTTGGATATGGAAATTTTGAATCAGGAACTAATTGGTCCTCACGTACAGGGAATGGTCATTGTATCAGATGTGAATTCTAATCTGTCTGAACAATTCGATAATTTATTTATTAACTATCATGCTCTAGCTTTGGATCATGCTACATTCTTACACTCAATCGTAAGTATAGGAAATACTACTCGTCGCCAATTGATGGATAAACTTAGAAATAACGATGGATTTAATGGTAGGTATACATCAATTCGGTTTAAAGGTAAAAACTGGAATGAAAATGGTTCAACCATGATTTTAGAATATATGGGTCAATCTGTGGAAAATATTGGTGTCTACTATGGAAATATATTTAATACGGAAAATGAATGAGATACTCAGGTTTGTTAGATTTTTCTCACCATCTCTCCAATCAAAATATTCTTGCTGTTTTTTCGGATAAAACATTTCCCACAGACGGTTTGGAGGGCAGAAAAAATTTTGCTATACATTCAGGATTTGACCAAAATTCCCTCATCATACCAAAACAAACCCATTCAATAAATGTCACTTGTGTAAATAACCCGGGTAAAGTTTTAAATACCGATGGTGTATTTACCATGGTCCCTACTTTGACATGTTCATTACAGGTTGCTGATTGTTTACCAATTTATTTTTCTCATAGCTCAAAAGATATTTATGGATTGGTTCATGCAGGATGGCGTGGATTAGTTAATGGTATAATAGAAGAATCTGCAATTTTATTAAAACAGATGAATATTTCACTAATAAATATGGAAATATTGATCGGACCTTCTATTCAAAAATGCTGTTTTGAAGTTAATGATGATGTGATTAATCAATTTGATTCAAAATTTATCCTTAAAAAAAATAATGGAAAATTTCAGATTGACCTACAAAAATTCGCGATATGGAAATTGATAGATATGGGTTTTAATTCAAAAAACATAATGAATATCCAAGATTGTACCTTTTGTAACTCAAACAATTATCATTCTTATCGGCGAAATGGGAAAATAGCAGGGCGAATGATTGGTTTGATTGGGATTAATTCAAATTAACATCAATTATTACCTTTACTAGCTTTGAAAACTCAAAATTAAATTCTTGAAAAAATTTTTGACTTATGACACTCATTGAAGCAATAATACTGGGTATTATTCAGGGATTTACCGAATTTTTACCTATCAGTAGTTCAGGACATTTAGTGTTGGGGCAAGCTATTTTAGATATTGATCAACCTGGAAATGAATTTGAAATACTAGTCCATTTAGGCACACTGGCTAGTGTAATTGTAGTCTTTTACAATGATATAACTGGTTTAGTGTTTTCTATAAAAGAAAAAAGTACTCAGAAATTCATTTTATTCATTTTATTGGGTACCGTTCCTGCTGTTATTATTGGTTTAGGTATGAAGGTGTTCATTAATAATCTATTTGAAAATGTTACGGTAGTGGGTTTAGCACTAATGTTCACTGGAGTTATACTTTATGGATCATCATTTATTAAAAGAAAAAATAAAGACCATAGTTTTATTAGTTCGATCCTTATTGGTTGTGCACAAGCAATTGCAATTATTCCTGGCATCTCCAGAAGCGGAATGACAATTAGTGCAGCTCTTTTTCTTGGTTTATCATCCAAAGAGTCAGCTCGTTTTTCATTTTTATTGGCAATTCCGGCCATTACTGGAGCAGGCCTATTAATTGCACTTGATTTGGATGGGGCTTTTCCGCTAACAGGGATAGTATCAATGGCCGCCTTTTTTAGTTCATTTATAATTGGTATATTAGCTTTAAAGTGGCTCTTAGGTTGGTTAGAACAAGGTAAATTTCATTATTTTGGTATTTATTGCTTTGGAGTTGGGCTTTTAACATTGTTGATCTAAAATGGATTTAATTGGTATCATTTTTATTCTATACCTTGGACTTCTCTTGGGTGTAGGTGTTTGGACTTTCAAATTTAATAAAACACAAGAAGATTATCTACTGGCGGGACGAAAACTTGGACCATGGGTAACAGCATTCTCTGAGCGAGCATCAGGAGAATCTGCATGGTTGTTGCTTGCTTTACCGGGAGCTGCTATTTCTATTGGTTTAGGTGAATCTTGGACAGTAATTGGTATTATTATAGGTATTAGTGCTTCCTGGCTAATTATTGCCGAAAAACTTAGAGAAGAGACTGAAAAGTACAATGCACTAACGATTCCGGAATATCTTCACCAGCGTTTTAATGATACCAGCAATATAATTCGATTGTTTTCAGCAATTATTATTGCATTCTTTTTTATGTTTTACGTATCAGCTCAGTTTCATGCTTCAGGTAAGGTATTGAATTCTCTCTTTAGATTGGATCCAATTATGGGTATATCTATTGGAGCTGCAGTTATTATATTATACACTTTAATGGGTGGCTTTTACGCCGTAGCATGGACTGATCTTCTACAAGGTATTTTGATGCTTGGGACTTTAGTTATTTTGCCTATCGCTGGATTTCTTGAATTGTCAGGATCTGAAAAATCAATACCAGTTAGTTTGTCTATAGCAGATCAAGTATTTCACAATAATAATGATTCATACTTTATGGGTAAGAGAGGTATAGCTGCATTTATAACAGCATTAGGTGGTCTAAGTTGGGGGCTTGGCTATTTAGGACAGCCTCATCTTGTTATTCGATATATGGCCATTCGTAGTTCAAAGGAAATAAAAATAGCACGTAATATTGCGATTGCCTGGGCATTACCCGGGGTTACAGGTGCATTTTTAGTAGGAATTGTTGCACTCTTGTATTTTGGTCCTGAATATTTCCAAACTGTAGATCCTGAACAGTCTATGCCGCTTCTTGCTAGTCAATTACTCCACCCAATTCTTGCAGGATTATTCATTTCCGGTGCAGTAGCTGCAATGATGTCAACAGCTGATTCCCAGTTATTAGTTTCAACTTCAGCTGTAACGGAAGATTTAGGTGTGGGTTTTACTGCAAAAGAAAAAAAATTAACAGCAGTAACGAACAGTAGAATCTTCACTGTTATTTTAGGACTCATTGCTTACGGTATTGCAATATTCTCACAATATACTGGGAAAACAATCTTTGGAGTTGTTAGTTATGCCTGGAGTGGTTTGGGTTCTGCTTTTGGCCCAGCCTTGGTTTTGACACTTTGGTGGGAGAAAACAACAAGGGAAGGTGTTATCGCTGGGTTATTAGTTGGGTTCCTTACGACCATTATTTGGGCAAATATTCCTATACTAAGGGGACTAGTTACAGAAAGGCTTAGCAGTTTTATCCTTGCTTTTCTTGCAGTCTATATTGTGAGCTTAGAAACACAAAATGAAAGTTAAAGACGCAATCAATGATCTAAAATCTGGTTTATTAAAACCTATTTACTTTTTAAAAGGCGGTGATCAATTTCTTCAAACTTTTTTTATCGATAAAATTTCCAGATACTTTTTTAATGATGAGCCAGAAAATAAATACTTTTTACTTCCAAATGACATAAAGGATAAGGAAATCATTGATCGGTTAACTATAACTGATCTTTTTGCAACAAAAACATTATTTATTTTAAAAAATCCGCAACAATTAAAAGGAAAAGTGAATGATGATTTATTAGAATATTGCAAATTTCCCAATGAAAACAATATTCTGGTTTTAACGAATGATGATTGGACGAAAAAAGCAGTTTTTTTAACTCAAATAGAAAAATTACTTGACCCAATAGATGTTCAAACACCTTTTTCTTCAGAATTAAAAAAATGGGCAAACTATTTTTTTAAAGAAAGACAGAAATCAGTTCATCCTAGCATCGTAAAAATCACAGTAGAAATGGCTGGAGATTCATTAATGCATCTACAGAATGAAATTGATAAAATATGTCTTTGGGTTGGAGATAGAGATAATATTACGCTAAATGACATTGAAAAATTTTCAGGATGGAAAAGAGAATATCAACGCTGGGAATTTTTATTAGCATTCGGAGAAAAGGATTATGAAAGAACCCTATCTTTGGGAAAAACTATCATTACATCCAATGATTCTATGATTTCATTGATTTATCCTCTAACTGCCATGTTTCAGGAGATGTTATATGTAAAAATGAAAAATGGAACTTTCACTGATTCAAGAGGTTATATGCCTATACCGCCATCAGTAAAAAAGAAGATTCCACAATTTTCAAAAGGATTTTCTCGAAAAAAATTGGAATTCGCTTTAAACCAATTAGGGCAAATTGATAAAAGGAAAAAAACAACTATTAGTTCAGATGAGACAGAACTTATCCAATTTATCGGACATGTCATTGGATAAACAAAATTCACCCTTTGTTTATACCGATGAACAACTAATCAGTCGTTTCCAGTCTGGCGATGAAAGAGCATACATTGAACTTGTGAATCGTTATCGAGACAGGTTGATTAATTTTGTATATCAGTTTTTAGGGGATTTTGAACAGTCAGAAGACGTAGTGCAGGATACAATGTTAAAATTATATCAGAAGAAACATTATTACCGGGAAATAGCAAAATTTTCAACTTGGATTTACACGATAGCACGAAATTTAGCTAACACAGAACTCAGAAAACGGAAAAGACGGAAAACTACTTTATTGAGTCAAATGACGAGGGAAGAAAAAGACTATGAGTTACCGGCAATCCAACCTGAAACCGGACAGGAAGTACAGAACGAATTCGCTGAAAAACGTATTCAAAAAGCCATACAGGAATTGCCTAAGCATTTTAGAACAGTAATCATATTACGTGATATTCAGGAACTTTCTTATGATGATATCAGTAGTATTATTGGTGTTCCGTTGGGGACAGTAAAATCAAGAATTAATAGGGCTCGTTTGCAATTGCAGGCTGATCTGAAATACTTAAGATAAACAGGAGTAAAACCTATCGATGAATCGCTATCAATTTGAAGATTTAATCTCTGAATATATTGAAAATCAACTTTCCATTAAAAAAAGGAAAGAGTTTGAAGCTTATCTGGAAGTAAATCCGGATTGTAAGGAACAAATAGAATTAGTTAAAGAAAATATGGCTCAAATGAGAGCTATTCCTAAAGTATTTGCTGCATCTGATTTTAATGAGAAACTATTAGAAAAAATTCGAATAGGTTCTGGGGAATTAAGTCCTTCTGGCCCTTTTCAATATACTATTTTAGGGTTTAAACCCATGCATGCTTCCTTAATGACTGGATTGGTTATAGCCTTTATTTTTATTTCCGCTCAGCTTTTTTCACCTTACCAAGCTGTACCTATTCAATCAAAACTTTATACAGAAGATAAAATATCACCATTATCAAATCCCAGTTTAGAAAATATCAATATAACTAAACCGACCCTGGATTTAGCTGAAGTTGAAGAAGATTCAACTCTTAATAAAAATAAAAAGAAATCCCAGAAAGATTTTTCAAAGAAAATTCAATTTGTGAATGATTGATTTTTGATTGAATCACCAAACAGGTTTTAATCCCCGTCTAAACTTGCTAACTTTATTGACGGGGATTTTTATATTTTGACTTCAATGAATAACCTGACTCCATTTACAAGGATGTTAACAGCATTTTGCTTGTTACTCTTTATTTTCGTATTTCTCCCCGAATCACTTTCAGAGCTATCTAATATTCTAAAATATATTTTGTTAATTGGGATTATAATAGTTCTAATGATGTACAATCAGGTTTTGGGCTCATTATCAAACCAAGAATCTGTTTTGGAAGAATTAGAATCAGATTCTAGATTGGAAGATTCATATTATTCGAAAAGCATGTCAACCTCAGAACTTTACGATAATTTGCAATCATTAGTTTTATCTACTGCTAGAGCTACTAATCCAAAATTTGATTCTGCAATTTTTATGATTGACCCAGGAACTCAGGAATTTACTTTGCAGCGTGCCAATTCAGATGATTTTTCTAATTTGATTCCCGTTTCCAATCAAGTGGTTAACTCCATTCTTCAGAAAAATGAGACAGTTTATCAGAAAGATACTGTAGAATCTTGGAATCAAATTTTTGAATCCAAGCCGTGGCGGGGAAGTGAATGTGTTATTGGGAGTTCAATCACTCTAAATGATTCAGTTGCAGGGTTTGTTATTACTCGAATTGAACATTTCTCTGAAATAACGGATAATAATAAAGCTGTTTTAGAAACTTTAGGGGATTTTATTTCCTTTGGTATAGAAAGTCTGGAATCTCTAGAAAAAAACATTTTAAAAGATGAAAATAAGTCTCGCATTTTAGAGATGATTTCTGATTTGAATTTCAAATCTGACGAATCACAGATCATGAACCATTTTAAAAATTTAATTCGTACATTTTTCCAATATTCCCGATTAACAATTTCTTTAAAAAATGAAGTTGGTATTAACTCTACGATAAAAGTAGTTGATGGTATAAAAGATGCTTACTTAGTTGGAGCTGAATTCCCAACAAATGGCAGTCTACATGGGTTACCAGCGGTAAGCGGTGAAATGATCCTGACACAAAACTGGAGAGAGAAATATACAAATCTATCTCGTTTTAGCAATGATGAAAGTGAAACAGAATTTTATTCTGTCATGGGAGTTCCAATTATTATTCAAGGTGAAAATCGTGGTTCTTTAATATTAGAACGATTGACAAATATACCTTTTACAGAATCAGATCAACAAACTTGTAAACTGATGGGTCAAGTATTGGGTTCTGCATTGCACTGGGTAGTTGAGTATGAAAAAATATACCAGAATGCAACACATGATGGGCTTTCTGGTTTGTTAAACCACCAGACATTTAAAGAGAGATTTGCAGAAGAGATAGAAAGGGCAAAACGGTTTCAACATCATATGGCCTTTATGATCTTTGACTTGGATAAATTTAAGCGAATTAATGATACGTTAGGTCATCCATACGGAGATTATGTGATTCAAACAACCGCAAATATCCTAACTGAAAATGTGCGTACAGTAGATTCAGTTGCCCGTTATGGTGGTGAAGAATTTGCAATTATTTTAATTAATACCACGCCTGAAATGGGAATGGTTGTTGGACAGAGGATTGTTGATAATATTGCTGATTATCCATTCTCAATGAATGCCCAAGATGTACAAATGACCATTTCCTGTGGTATGGTAATGTATCCAACGCATTCAGAAAATATGAAAGACTTAATTGACCTTGCTGATCAGACCATGTATAATACAAAACAAAATGGTGGAAATGGGATATCATTATATTCATTGAACCAAGCGGAAAATGAAGACTAAAATTTTAATAACATTAACTCTATGTACTTTTATGTTGTTAAGGGTAGATGCTGCCCAGGCGAAAGAAAAGGCCCTTCATCATTTCATGCAGGGTGAATTTTTAATGAATCAAGGGAATTATGCCTTAGCTGTCTTAGAATTTCAAGATGCGATTGAACTCGACCCAAATGCTCCAACGATCCATGTATCCATTGCTGATGCATATCGTCGTCTTGGGAAAGGAAAAAGATCAGAAGATCACTTGAAAATTGCGCTTGAACTTGACCCTCAGGAAATTGAAGCAAGGGAAATGTTAGGACAACTTTATATTGCTCAAAAAAAGATTTTTGATGCCCAAACAATCTTTAAAGAACTGCATGAATTAGACCCTGATAATATAGACTATATATTTATGTTGGCAGATCTTGCGCAATTACAAAAGAATTGGGATGACGCAATAGATTTTTACATCCAAAGCTATCAGATTAATTCTATGGCTGTAAATGCTTTAGAACAAGCACTCCAGATTGCCTTAACGACTAATAGTTTTGATCGAGCCGAAGAGGTTTGTGAGCTATTATTGGAAGATGATCCAGATAATTTAAAGTTCCTTGAAACAATGCGAGATCTAACGTTATTCAGTCAAAAATATGAAATTACACTTGAATTCGTAAAAAGAATTGAAAAGGCAAATGGAACTACTTTAGAATTGTTAATTCAAAAAAGTGCTCTCTATGAAGAGCTAGGAAAATTGGATATGGCATTAAACATAATGTATGAAGCTTTAGAATTGGATAGCATTAATGCAGATGTTTTGCACAGGCTTGTGGCTCTTTTAATGGATAATAATGACTACCAGAATGCTATTTTATATAATCAAAAATTTGTTGACAGGTATCCAGATGATCCTAGAGGGTTTATTAACAATGCTCTCATGGCTCTAACAGGAAAAAACCCAGGAGATGCTATTTTGGCTTTAAGTCCTCATGTGGATCGATTCCCCCAAGATTTTACTATTCAATATTTGATAGGAACAGCATATTATCAGTTGAAAGATTACCAAAATGCAGAAATTTATCTCTCCAAGGCATTGAACCTTTTTCCGGAATCCAGAAATACAAAACATAATTTGGCACTCATTTATGACTCCATTGGGAAATGGGAACTTTCAGATAGGCTCTATATGGAATTAATAGCCACAGACAGTACAGATGCTCAAGCATTTAATAATTATGCTTACAGTTTGGTGGAGCGGGAAGAAGATGTTGAGTTTGCTTTGGAACTTGCAAAAAATGCAATTCGTTTATCACCAAACTCGGCACCGTACCTTGATACAATTGGATGGATTTATTTCAAAATGGATCGTTTTGATGAAGCTATAAAGTATATTAGAGAATCTCTTAACCTTGATCAGGAGAATTCAACAATCCAGGATCATATGAATGAAGTGCTAAAGGCAAAGTCTGCTAAAACTATTCCAAAAGTACAGCAGGTTGAGAAACAGGATTGAATGGTTCGAACCATTTTTATTTTCGTGATTTACTTTATAGGATGCGGTGGACCTGTTACTGAAATAGCACCAGCACTTCAATCAAAAAATTATCCAAATCTTTTCGATAAATATGTTTCATGTAGTGGAAGGGGTAAAATCGATTTGTATGGCCCAATTAACGGATCAATGTCTTTTTTGTATATGTCTCAAAGAGATAGCTCCTTTTTCCAGTTTAAGGATCACTTAGGGAGGAAAGTCTTACTCATGTGGATTACCCCTCATAGTGTTTCTGTCAGAAATCTAATTGAAAATAAGCAATATACATATGATAAGATCCTTGACTTTTTTCCATTTTTACAGATTGTAGAGCCAAATGATATCACTAAATTTTTGTGGGGTATTCAACCTGATTATCTCGAAAAATTAAATTATGTTGATAGATCCGATTCAGTGAATATTGTACTTCAATTTGATTATGGTCATTTAGAAACTGAGAATCAAGAACTAGTCAAAGTAAAATTTCATGATGGAAAATCAAACCAAACAGTTTCAATCAAAATTAAGAAACGGATTCGAGATCAATCTCATATTGATATGAATAAATTATGGAATTTTCAACACAGCTAATATGAATGTTTCCGTAATTATTCCTGTTTTTAATGAAAAAGAATCCTTGCCTGATTTAGTTCTAGAATTGAACTCTAGTTTGGCATCTTATAATACCTGGGAAGTAATCTTTGTAGATGATGGTTCATCTGATGGTTCAACAGAATGGATTACAAATCATTGTGAATCTAATCAAAATTTTAAACTTATTCAATTTTATCGAAATTATGGAAAGGCTGCCGCACTTGCTGAAGGCTTTAAGTTAGCAGCTGGTGATTATATCATTACTATGGACGCTGATTTACAGGATGATCCAGCAGAGATACTAAATTTAATTACTAAGTTAGAAGAAGGCTGGGATCTAGTTTCTGGTTGGAAAAAGACCCGATTAGATCCATTCAATAAACGTTTTCCATCTAAAATTTTTAATTTTGTAACCCGATTTATGACTGGTGTCAAGATACATGACTTTAATTGTGGTTTGAAGGGGTATAAAAAAGCTGTGGTAAAGAGTATTGATGTTTACGGTGGTAGGCACAGATATATTCCTGCATTGGCTGGACAACAAAAGTTTAAGGTAACAGAAATAGTCGTAAACCATCGTGCACGAAAATATGGAGAAACAAAGTATGGCGGTTCACGTATGGTTCATGGTTTCTTCGATCTCATAACAATTCTTTTTTTGAATAAGTATACCCAGCGCCCCCTGCACTTGTTTGGGCTATTTGGATTGATTTTTATTTTAATTGGATTAGGGGCAGAATCTTTGGCACTATATAAGAAATTTGTGCTGAATTCTACTTTTCAGAAACATTTTGCTTTAATTACTTTTGGATCAATGTCCTTTATACTAGGCCTTTGGTTTTTTTCCATTGGTTTAATCGGTGAAATGATTGCTGTCTCACAACAGGAAAGAGAAGATCGAGTTAGGCGTTTTATTTCTAAAGATTAATTATGTCCGGATCAGGCCCGATAATCAGTATTATTACTCCTTCTTTTAATCGAGCTGATGAACTAGAGCATCTTTATAACTCATTGAGTCAACAGACTGTAGAATTTAGTTTATTTGAATTTATTATATCAGATGATGGTTCAACTGATAATACTAAAGAATTAATAGAAAAGTGGGAGAAGGAATCACCATTTCATATCAAATATATTACTCAGGGAAACCAGGGTCCGGGCGCTGCCAGAAATCATGGGCTTGAAAATGCTGATGGAAAATTAATCCTATTTATTGATTCAGATTGTGAAGCACATCCGGACTGGGTAAAAACAATTTATCGTGAATTTCAGGAAGATTCTTTTGATGCCTGTGGTGGCCCTGATCGAGCAAAAGATGATTTTACATCACTGCAAAAAGCAATTGATTTTGCAATGACATCTTTTTTTACAACTGGTGGTATGCGAGGTCATAGTGAAAAAATGATGGCTAATTTTTTCCCTAGGACCCATAATATGGGTATTAAGAGGGAAATATATGAAAATATAGGTGGATTTGGAGGATTGAGACATGGACAGGATATTGAATTCAGTAACCGGATACGGAATTTCAATGCACGAATCAAATTTTTAATTGATGCAGTAGTTTATCATCGAAGAAGAAGTTCAATAAAACAATTTTTTAAACAAGTATTTAATTGGGGTGTTGCTAGGGTCAATTTGGGGAAAATTGATTCCAAAATGTTAGAGCCAATCCACTTTTTACCTTCATTGGCTACTTTAATGGTATTTAGCATCATCATTGGTACTATTTACTACCGATTCCCATTACTCAAATTAACTCTTTTCTTTTTAATTCCACTGGTACTATTAGCAATCTTCGGAGCAACAAATAAAAAGGATTTAAAAGTTTTTCTGTTCCTCTTTCTTATAATTCCAGCTCAAATCTTTGGGTATGGTATCGGGTTTATTTTAAATTATTTAAACCGTAATATAATGAAACGTGATAAATGGACTGGCTTTACAAAAAATTACTATAAGAAATGAAAAATGTATTAATTATCTCATATTATTGGCCACCAAGTGGTGGTCCAGGAGTTCAGAGGGTCCTAAAATTCTGTAAGTATTTACCAAAATATGGGTGGAATCCTATAGTATTAACTGTAAAAGATGGGGATTTTCCACTAAAAGACTCTTCTTTAAATTCAACTTTGAAGAATGGTAATATTTATTTTTCTAAATCCTATTCATTTCACAAGATAGTTAATTTTTTATCGAAAAAAAAGCACACTCCATCTCATCAGTTAACAAAGTCAAAAGGAGAAGGGTACATTTCAAAATTATCTAGGTGGATCAGATTAAACTTAATTGTACCAGATGGAAGAGTGGGTTGGTATCCAAATGCTATAAAAGTAGGATCTCAAATAATATATAAACGAAATATTAAAGTTATATTTTCAACAGCTCCACCATTTACTACCCATTTGATAGGGATGTCTTTGTCCAATAGATCTGGAATTCCATTTGTTGCAGATTTCAGAGATCCTTGGACAGATTATCATTATTATGAAAATAATAGGCTACTAATAACGGATAAGTTGGATAAATATCTTGAAAAAAAAGTAATAAAAACTGCAGATCTAATTACGACAGCTCATAAAACAATGGGCGATAATTTTGTGGATGATTATGCTGTGATTTTCAACGGCTATGATGAAGATGATTTTAAAAAGACCCTAGAAAAAGATAAAGATAAAATAGTTATAAGTCATATAGGTACTCTAAGTCAAAAACAAAATCCTACTTATTTTTTTGATGCAGTTCATAAATTAAATGAAATGGGAAAAATTTATCATATTGATTTAATTGGAAGTGTACATCCTGACATAGCTAATGAGATTAATATAAAAGGTTACAACTATTTCATAAATATAAAAAAATATTTACCTCATGATATAGCAATACAAAAAATGCGTAAATCTCATTTTTTGTTATTGATTATCAATAATGCAAAAAAAAATATGGGTTTAATTAATGCAAAAATATTTGAATATATCAGATCAGGCTCTAAAATAATTTTGATTGGTCCAGATGGAGGTGATTCAGAAAAGATAATTAAAAATACAAATTCAGGATTTTGTTTTAATTATAATGAAAAAAAAGGTTTTGAGAAAATTTTAACAGCTGACTACAATCTTGAACCAAAAAATTACAAAAAATATAGTAGAGAAATTTTATCTAAAGAATTAGCAAATAGACTTAACCAAGTTCATGTGGAAAAAAAATAAAGAATTTTCAGACCTCTCATTGAGAGATGTAAAAGCTTATATAAAAAATAAACGTTATAAGATAAAAAGAGATATATCAAATTTTTCCGAATTACCTTCTTTAATGTTTGATGAGATGTGTCCAGTTTTTTTTGTATCAACCGGTAGAAGCGGTAGCGAGCTATTAGTTAAATTATTTAAGAAAGTCAAAGCTGGTGCTGTTTACCATGAGCCATCTCCTAGAATGTTCCTTGGGTCAAAATTAGCTTATGAGATAGGTGATGGTCATCTTGAGTCACTGAAGATGTCATTTTTAAATGCTCGTTTTGAATTACTTCGTACTGCATTTCTAAATGATAAAATGTATATAGAAACAAATAATCGAGTAACCTTTTTTATGGATGCTATAGCTGATATTTTTCCAAAGTCTAAGTTTATACATATTGTTAGGCATCCTGGAAGTTTTGTTAGAAGTGGTCTAAGAAGAAATTATTATGAGGGTGCCGAAACTGATTTTGGTAGAATTATTCCAAGGAAAGAGAGTAAGATGATTAAAAAATGGTCTAAAATGTCTCAAATAGAAAAAATTTCTTGGTTATGGAATGAGACGAATTCATTTATTGAACAGAAAAAAAATCGATTAAATAATCAAAGAGTTTTAACAATACGTTCCAATGATTTGTTTACAGACCCAAGTATTTTTCAAACCATTTGTGAATTTCTAAACTGCCCGGTATTAAGTCAAAGATTAACTAAAAAGATTTTAAAAAAACCAGTTAATTTTCAAAAGAAAGGTCAAATTGGGGAATGGCATACTTGGCCAAAATATGAAATAGAATTATTAGAAAAATGGACACCACTGGGAAAGGTGTACGGTTTCTGGCCAAATGATAAAATCGATTAAAAAATTATTTTTTAAAAGTGAATTTAATAGAAATGTATTAAAACTAATTTCAGGTTCTGCAATTGCAAATGTAATTAATTTTTTAGCAATTCCAATTTTGTGTAGAATTTATTCTGTTGAAGAATTTGGCTATTTCCAATTACTTTTTTCAATGATAACTATTTTGGGGGTCATTTCTTGTTTAAAATACGAAATGACATTAACATTGACCCAAAATAAAAAAGAATCTGATAATTTATTTTTTGCATCCGTTTCGATTTTAATAATTTTTTCGATCATTTTATTTTTTATTGTAAAAGTTTTTGGCGAAATCACATTATCCTTTTTTAATGCCAACCATTTAAACAATTACATATACTGGATTTGTCCCGGAGTATTTTCCTTAGGGCTTTATGAATTGTTGAATTATGTATTTATGCGGAAAAAAGCTTTTGGAAAAATGGCAAAGTTTAGGTTTGTACAAGTTTTATTAATTCAATTAACAGCCATAGCATTTGGTATAATTACCAGCGGTTTTGAAAAACTTTTATTTAGTTTTATTTTAGGAAATCTGACAGTATCTACTTTTATGATCTTTAAATCAGACATTCAATTTCAACATTTTGATTTGAATCTGATGATCAAACTACTTAATAGATTTAAAAAGTTCCCAATTGTAAATATGCCAATGGCACTTGTAAACACATTTTCGATGCAATTACCGGTTTTTATATTATCAACCTATTTTAATGCAGAAGTTATTGGGTTTTATATGATGGCGAATAGGATATTAACGACTCCTATGCAATTAATAAGTAGGTCTGTCGGCAGAGTTTATTATAAGGAGGCATCTGATGCATTTTCTGGGAGTAAAGAAAAACTAAAAACTATTTTTAAAAATACAGTTTCTCAAATTGCAAAAATTGGACTTCTTCCTTTATTAGTTATTATACCTTTTGCGCCCATTTTAACAAATCTATTACTAGGAAATCAATGGGCAATGACTGGTATATTTATGCAAATTATGATGCCATGGATTTATTTTCAATTTGTCAATTTACCTGTTAGTACTACTTTTTCAATTATTAACCGACAAGAAATCGGATTAATTTTAATAATTATTTCAATTATACTTCGGTACACTGCCATGGTAACCTGGAGTGAAACGCCTATCCAGCAAATCACTGCTTTAACTATTGTCGCCTCTTTATTTTACATAACATACATTTATTCATCTTTTATATTGTTAAGGGAAAAAACATGAAGAAAATTGTTGGATTTCTAATTTACTACATTGGGTTTACAAAAATATATTTTTTAAATCATTATCTTAGACACAGATATTTAAACCAAGCAAAAAAAGTTGGTGAAAATGTAAAAATTAATGGTGTTATAAAACTCACAGGCCTGGATGAATTGGAGATCGGTGAAAATGTTCATATTGGAGAAAATGCATTTTTTCGAGCAGAAGGTGGACTTGTTATAGGTGATAATACTCATTTTGCAAGAAATGTAACGATATACACCCATAGCCATAATTATGAAGGGGAATACCTACCTTATGATGATACATTTAATTATAAAAAAGTAACCATTGGTAATAATGTATGGGTTGGAATAAATGTAACCATATTACCTGGATCTACTATTGGTGATGGCGCAATAATTGGTGCAGGATCCACAATAGTGGGACATATTCCTTCCATGTCTATCTATGGTGCTGCAAAAGCATCTAAAATTAAATCAAGAAATGAGTTACATTATAAAAAATTAGAATCAAATAAAAAATTTGGAGGTGTAAACGGAGTAAAATATGAAAAATAAATTATGGTATTTAATCCCAACCATTTGTTTTTTATTTCTACACAGGTTAATATTATTTAATGAACTGCCAGAATCAAATGATTTAATTGCTCATAAACCTATTGCTAATTGGGTTCAAACAGTCACTGAATTTCCTCAGTGGTTTCCAAATCTTTTTTCAGGTATGCCGTCTTATGGTGGTTACGTCTATACGCCTGGAGACCCCACAAAATCTATATTAAAATTTTTCTTTTTCAATCGTGGATTGATGATATGGTTTTATTTGACAATAGGTGGACTTGGGATGTTTTTCTTTTTAAAAAGATCAAAAATTTCAACCATAGCAGCAGTTTTTGCTGGTATTATTTTCTGTTTAACACCTTATTCATTTGGTTTAATAAATGCTGGACATTTTAAAAAGCTATATGCAATAGCTATTATTCCCTGGGTACTAATGGGCTCTTTTCAGGTGATTCAAAGACCATCCTTAAAACCTATCTTATTTTTATCTTTAGTAACAGCATTACAGCTATGGTTAAATCATCCACAAATAGTTTATTACACATGGATGGTTATTGGTTTCTACTGGATTTGGACCTTGGGCTATTCAGCCAAAGAAAAATTATTTTCATTAAAGGAGAGTGGTAGGCAGATAAGTGGTATCTTAGTAGGACTGTTTCTTGCATTTTTGATGGTTTCTGATCCATATATGGATATTTATGAGTTTCAAAAACATTCGAACCGTGGTGCTAAATCCGTTTTAGATCAAACAGGGCAAACCGAATCCGGTACGGATTGGAATTATGCTACTCAATGGTCATTCCATCCAAAGGAAACGATTTCTTTTCTGTTCCCATACCATTATGGATTACAAAATTCTCAGGATTTAAAACATGGTGCCTATTGGGGCTTTATGCCGTTTACTCAATCCACTCATTATTTAGGACTTGTAGTAGTTATTTTTGCATTATTAGGTGCTTTACTCAAAAAACCTGATAAAGAAGAATTATTTTATTGGAGCACTACAATCTTAATACTGCTAACAGGTTTTGGTTCCTTTTTTCCAATTTTGTTTAAACCCTTTTTTGAATATTTTCCATTTTTTTCAAAATTTCGAGTCCCTTCCATGATATACGCTCTGCTAGCGATTACATTTCCTATTTTAGCAGCTAAGGGTTTTGAAACTTTCATAATAAATGCAGAAAAAAAGTATACTTTTAAAAAAGTAATATATATAGCAGGAGGAGTTGGAATATTATCTATTTTATTTTTAATGCTTGGGGATTCAATATTTAATTTTACTACTTTAAAGGATGGGAGATATAATCCTTCTATCATTGCACAATTGAAAATAGCCAGAATCGAATTATTCCAAAAAGGACTTATATTGGCAATTGTTGTGAGTCTTTCATCCTTGGGACTTATTTGGGGATACATTCGTAAGAAGTTTAGTAAACAAATCTTTGGGTATTTATTGATCGGACTTACAATACTTGATTTGTGGGTCATCAACAACGAATTTCTTCATCTAAAACCAGCAAAAAATATGGATCGTTTGTTTCAGGAAAATACTGTAATAGACTATCTCAAAAAGGATTATGATCATTATAGGATATTTCCAGCAGATGCTTTGAATTCAAATGTTTACGGTTATTGGAATATTGAAAGTATTGGTGGTTATCGCCCTGTCAAACTCCGTAATTATCAGGATCTGATGGATGCTAAAGGTTTCAGTCGTACACATATTTTGGATATGCTGAATGTGAAATATGTAATAACACGGAAAAAGATCAATAATCCTAATTTTGAATCTATTGAAAATATCCCTGGTATATACAAAAACAATAATGTTCTTCCTAAAGCATGGTTAGTTGGAAATATTAAAGTGGTATCTACTCAAAGAGAATCTTTAATGGAAACATTACTGAAAAGTTTTAAACCTTCTCAATCTGCCATTGTTTTGAATTACAATGGTGCTGAAGTTTCTCAAAATGTTGCAGGTAAAGTTCATGTAGTATCTAAAGAAGAGAATAGAATCAGTTTAAAGTGCGAAACTGAAACAGGAGGCTTACTTGTCCTTTCAGAAATTTACTATAAGCCTGGATGGCGTGCTTTTATCAATGGAAATGAGACAACTATTTATCAAACTAATCATGTTCTCCGTTCAGTTTTTGTCCCATCAGGAGACTCTGATGTATTATTTGAGTATAATAGTAAAAAATGGGAAAATACGCGCCGATTATCCCGCATATCATTGTTGACTGTGCTGTTATTATTTGGATTACTGTTTTGGAAAGAACGGAAAAAATAGATGTTATAATGAATCTTTATAAACATACGGGCAACATCAAAGCTGGTTTATTCATCTTGGGAATTATCCTTGTTATTGGTCTACTTTCCTATACTCAAATTTTAGTAAATGAATTACGAAATGATAATCGTGAAATAGTTAGGCTTTATGCAGAAATAATTGCTAACACTGTTCAGGATGATAATGATGCCAATCTGGATTTTGTTTTCGATCATATCATAAAAAAGGTAAAGTTTCCTCTGATACAAACCGACACCAATCACAACATACAGATGTGGAAAAATCTCCCCGATAATTTAAAGACTCCAAAAGACAGACAAAAATTCATGGCTGCCATGGATAAATTAAATGAGCCAATACCCCTTACTTATAAAGATGAAAATGTGGGTAGAATTACATTTGGATTTCTTCATTATGGTGATTCATCAATTGTACAAAAGCTTCAGTGGTGGACCTATATTGAAATTATTGCAATTGGACTTTTTATATTTCTCGGATTTACAGGTTTTACTTTTATTCGAAATAATGAAAAGCGGCATATTTGGGTTGGTATGGCTCGTGAAACTGCCCACCAATTAGGAACACCAGTATCTGCTCTTTTAGGTTGGGTAGATTGGCTTAAAGATCACCCGGAAAAAACAGAAGATTTGATACCTGAAATTGAAGCCGATCTTCAACGCTTAGAACAGATTGGTCGTCGATTTAGCAAAATGGGTTCACAGACAGAAATGGAGGAATTTGATCTTTCAGAAAGATTGGAGCGTGTTTTAAATTATTTAAAAAAGCGTTTGCCTTCGCTTGGTAAAAAAGTAGAATTAATCAATGATATCCAG
>PBKF01000055.1 GCA_002722105.1 Fidelibacterota bacterium | reverse complement strand
CGGTTGACACCAGTGAAAGTATTTTCTTTTATCCATCTACTGATCCAAAAATTCCAGGGTTTTTTGGACAAACAGTTACAGATTTACCCGAAATTAAAGCAGAAACAGTTAAATCTTGGGAATTTGGCTGGAAAGGACGCTTGAACTCTAGAGTTTTTGGCACGCTTGATTTATATACCAGTCATTATAGCAGTTTTGTCAGCCCTGTTACATTTATAACACCCATCGTTATTGAAAAATCTGTGTTAGAAACGGATTATGATGGCGACAGTTTAATAAATACGATCTACGATCTCGAAAACGATAATATCATAGATAAAGACGATTATGATGAGGCATTTAACCATTGGCGCGGAAGTATCCAGGGAGTCACCGCTATGGATACCATTCCCGGCTATACACCTCCTGTAGTGGTTGGTTATATCAATTATGGAGAAGTAGATATGTGGGGCCTTGATGCTAGCATTACGGCTATTTTAAATTTAGAATGGTCATTGGATCTCACTTATTCCCATTTAGGAATGACAGAATTTTATAATCCTATCACTAAAGCAAAAGATCCAATCAATGCACCTCGACATAAAGCAGGGATGAAACTACAATTCAATCCAAGGAAGACACCATTCACAGCCTCATTAAATGCTCGGTATGTAGATGGATTTAAATGGTCATCGGGAATTTATTTTGGCAATATTAATCCCTATACAATTTTTGACCTGCATCTGGGCTACGAATTTAATCAATACTTGAAAGGGAATTTCACCATCTCTAATGTTTTAAATCACAGACATACAGAAATCATTGGCGGTCCATCATTAGGCAGAGTACTCCTTCTTAGGCTTCAGACAAGATTTTAAATAAAGCCTCATTCATTTTTTGACTTTCATTATTTGAGCTAAAAAGAAATTTCAAATATTTACTATCGGTTTCAAATCTATTAGATGTACCAAATTTTAGAATCGATTGATTTAAAAATCCTATTTTGGATCAACTAAACGCTATCAAACCCCTTTTTTGATCTTTTTATGCCTCTGATTACCAATGAAGATAATTGGATAATACCTATCATAGCCCTGATTCTCTATCTTTCATTTTATCAGGGGAAAAGAGGTCGGATTACTCTTGTGATTTTAATCATTTCTTTGGGCATAACAGATGCTGTTTGCGCTCAACTTTTAAAACCATATTTTGGGCGTATTCGCCCGTCTCATGAACTTATAGAATTTGTAAATCTATTGGTTGGGAAAGGTGGAAAATGGAGTATGCCATCTAATCACGCAGCCAATGTGTTTGCTTTATTTGTTGTTTTATCCTACTTTTATGAAAAATTCAAATACCCACTTCTTATCTTGGCAATAACTATTGCTTTTTCAAGAGTCTACGTTGGGGTACACTACCCTGCAGATGTTATAGCAGGTGCATTATTTGGTTACTTGGTGGCTTGGATTGTTCTTACCCTCTGGGTAATCCTAAAAATGAGAGAATTAAAGCGGGGCCATACCTGGGTGTGGTATGAAAGTGATTTACCTGAAAAATATGTTTAGTTTGGAAGAACGTCATTTGGTGGTTTTACACCAAATGATGAAAAGCCTTCATCACGGCTAGGCATTTTGATTTCCCCATTTTTCGCTTCAAATTTTTGAATATTATCATTTAAAGCTCCCAAAAATGCTTTAGCATGCTGAGGAGCCATGACAATTCTAGAATGAACTTTTGCTTTAGGTACTCCAGGCAAAATCCTGGTAAAGTCTAATACAAATTCTGCAGGTGAATGCGTAACTACTACAAAATTCGCATATTCACCGGAACTGATTTTTTCATCCAACTCAATATTTATTTGTTGAACATTTTTCTTTTTTTCTTCCATATTAAATCCTATTTGTCACTGGACTTTGAAAAATCCCGTTCATTAAACTCCTCCCAGTCATCATTAATACCTTCAAATTGAGTATAATCTTTGATTCCCTCATGTTCCTCAACATTTTTAGGATGGAGTTCATTCTCATATATATTAAAAAGATCTTTCTTTTTTTCAAATTCACTGGGGTCTCCCTCTTCTTCTTTTGTTTGATCCAGATCATCCACATCATCACTGTAAACTTCCTGATCAAAAAAATCCAAATTTTCCACAATACCGTTAGCCATGAGAAACTCAAGGAAATCTAAGAATTTCCTGTTTTTCAAATCAACTGCACAATGAGGGCATTTCAGTGACTCTTTAAGATCTATCTCTTCAATTGTATTTTCGCAAATAGGGCAGATTAAGCCTTCAAGCATTTGTTTTTCCCTCTAAAATCGGCGGATAATATAATTGATGAGTTGGCTTTTACCGAGATAAAAATAAGGTTTCTAATAATTTTTTTTCACAGGGTTTTAGGGATTTCTTTCGACGGTTTTTCACTATTTCTGCCGTTTGAATAAATTTATTAAAATTTATTTCTTGATATTTCCCTTGATCGAAAAATGTAAACGAAGGAATATGGCGATCCGAAAAAGTCTGTGCCATAATATTACAGCCAACACCAATATTTGTACCTGTATTTAGTTGAGTACCGATAGCTGTTTTGGAATGATCTCCAATCACTGATCCCAAAAATTGGCGTTCTGATCGGACTAGCTCTTTATTTACTTGCATAACTACAGGCTGGTAATTATTTTTTAAATTACTGTTGGTTGTCCCCGCGCCAAGATTAACCCATTCACCTAAATAACTGTCTCCGAGGAACCCATCATGTACTTTATTCGTATTACCTTGAATGATCGTGCCACTAACCTCACCTCCAATTTTACATTCGGATCCGATTACTGAATTCCTGATTTTAGAATGCGATGAAATAATACTTTTTTTTCCAATGTAAAGAGGACCTTTGAGGTAAGAGAATGGTTCAACTATTACATCTTCATCTATAAAAACATCAGCTTCACTTTCATCAATAATGACATATTTCAATTTTGGTGAGATATAATTAGATATCTTTGATTCTTCTACAGCCTTAGGAATTAATGCTAATAAATCCCATAAATAATTAATTAAAATTGTATCATCAATGTGGTGAACTTCCCCCTCCGGTGGGAAAAAAGATAATGGTCCACCAGATTTAAGCCATTCTTCAGCGACAGACTTTGATAATTTTGCACCAATTAAATTATTGCCATTCATGAAAATACCTGCTGAAGAATTTTTTAAATCTGATATCAATTTCTTCGTCCATAAAACTCGAGCATTCAGCCAAAGAGTTTCTTCGTTGGGGGCTTTATTGATTATTGCGTCTGGATATATTTCAGCAGTTCGTTCTAAAAGCTCGTCCCTGACCCAAAAACTAATTATATCCTCTGAACATATTTTCGCAACACGATTTAAAAGCGTATTTGACCCAAATCGGAGATCAAAAACGGGTCGCGTCATTATAATCGGTTCCAAATTAGGTGTATACTGATCTTCAAATAATATCATTCTCATACTAAACCCAATAAACGTTCAATAGTTTCATAAGTCTGTTCTAAAAATCCTTTTGTTGATTTTTGAATTTCAAGGGTATAAAGTTTATCTGAAATGGGTGATTGAAAACCAATTTTAACCGGAATATCCAACTCCAAAGATAAAAGAGACAATGTCTGATCTAATGATTGATTAAGATCCACCAGTGCATCATATTCAATGGACCGGATACGGTCTAAAATTGATTTTGATACCAATCCTCCGAGAAAATTTAAATCTTTATCATTAAATGTAATAATATTTGGTTTTAACTGATCTGGATAAAATCTCAACCCATTTTTATGAACTACATAATGAATTTGTCGCAATTGATTATCAAAATCCTCTTTAACAAAATATCCTGCGATTTGGGCATATTCTTTTTCTGCAGGTAACAAAAATAATATTGTGGCTACACCCTGTCCATTTTCTCCAATTTTTACCAATTCTGATTGATTATTTTTTCTTCTAAAGATAATCTTCCACCAGAGAAGAATTCTAATTCGCAGTGGGATTTCCATGGGTGGAATATACCCTATGTTGCTTGATCTTAAAACTCCTGTGAACTATTATAGTTTAACGGATAAATTTAGGATTAGTTTTCAATCATATTTACTTTATTCCATTTAAAGGGTTTTTATGCCTATAAATAAAAAATGGTTATGGGGTGGCTTAGGCTGGGTCATGGGTGGACCCATAGGTGCTATTTTAGGGTATACCTTTGCTTCAATGACCGATGAACAATCTTCTCAGTGGATTGGATCCACGAGGAGCAGACGCCAATACACCCAAACCAGGCCTGCTGATTTTGTTGTTACAATTCTGGTTTTATTTGCAAAAGTAATGAAAGCGGATGGCAAACTATTAAAATCAGAATTAGACTATGTGAAAAACTTTCTTAAACAGCAGTTTGGTCTACACCAAACTAGGGAATTGATGACACTTTTTAAGGATATTCTTGAGCAAGATTACCCATTGAAGGATGTATGCAACCAGATACAGCGCTCCATGGATCATCCTAGTAGATTAGAATTGATCCATGTGCTTTTTGGACTTTCAGCAGCTGATGGTCACGTACACCCTGATGAAGTTCGAGTTATTTATACTATTGCAAACTATCTGAATATTAATAAAAATGATGTTGAATCCTTGAAAGCCATGTTTTTGAAGGATGAATCTTCGAATTATAAAATTTTGGAGATTAAGAAGTCTGCTTCTGATAGTGATGTAAAAAAAGCCTATAGAAAAATGGCCAATAAATACCATCCAGACAAAGTAGCTCATCTTGGTGAAGAAATGCAAAAATTAGCAGAAGAAAAATTCAAAGCTGTAAATGATGCATACCAGCAAATTAAAAAAGACCGAGGAATGACATGAATAAGTTAAAGCCAGGCCAATTTCCTTTCACCCGGGGCATATATCAAGATATGTACAAAGAAAGGCTGTGGACAATACGTCAATATGCCGGCTTTACTTCTGCAGAAGAATCAAATAACCGCTACAAATACTTATTAGAAAATGGTGTAATGGGCTTATCAGTTGCATTTGATCTTCCAACACAGATCGGTTACGATTCTGATCATCCTTTAGCCACAGGCGAGGTTGGTAAAGTAGGGGTACCTATTTCCAGCCTACAAAATATGGAAATACTTTTTAAAAACATTCCGTTGGACCAAGTTTCTACTTCCATGACAATCAATGCAACTGCACCTATATTATTGGCGCTCTATATAGCTACTGCAGAAAAACAAGGTGTTACTCCTACCAAGATCAAAGGGACAATTCAAAATGATATCTTAAAGGAATATATTGCTCGCGGAACCTATATTTATCCTCCAGCTGCTTCTATGCGACTAACTACAGATATTTTTGAATTTTGTTCAGAACATATTCCTCAATGGAATACAATTTCTATTTCTGGATATCATATTCGAGAAGCTGGTAGTACTGCTGTACAGGAATTAGCTTTTACATTTGCTAATGCAATTGCATACGTTCAAGCCGCAATTGAAAAAGGATTAGACCCTAATAAGTTTGCTTCAAGATTATCTTTTTTCTTTAATGCTCACAATGGTTTTCTAGAAGAGATCGCAAAGTTTCGTGCTGCAAGGAAATTATGGGCTACGATTTTGACAAAACGATTTGGAGTTAAAAATCATAAAGCTCTTTTATGTCGGTTCCATACTCAAACCGGTGGATCAACTCTCACTGCTACACAAATTAATAATAATGTGGTTAGGACAACCATTCAAGCCTTATCAGCAGTCTTAGGTGGTACTCAATCTCTACACACAAATAGTCGGGACGAAGCTTTGGCATTGCCGACTGATGAAGCTGTTAAATTAGCATTAAGAACACAGCAAATCATTGCTGAAGAAAGCGGCGTTCCTCAATATCCTGATCCATTTGGTGGGAGTTTTGTGATAGAAGAAATGACTGAAAATTTCGTAAAGGAATCCTTCAGAATTATTGAAGAAATAGATCTAATAGGTGGAGCTGTCCCAGCCATAGAGATGGGTTGGACTCAGAATGAAATTACAAGCAGTGCTTATAATTATCAGAAAAAAATTGATACAAAAGAAAAGATCATTGTTGGAGTAAATAAATATGAAAATCAGGAAGAGATTGAACCGGAGCTCTTAAAAATTGATACAGAAAAAGTTAATAAACAAATTGCATCGATAAAGAAATTAAAGCAGACGCGAAATAATGATCAGGTTAAGAAACAAATAGCGAATTTAAAATCCGCTGCTGAAACAGATCAAAATGTAATACCAGTTATAATTAATTGTATTAAAAATGATTGTACATTGGGTGAGATAGCGGATACTTTTCGTGAAGTGTTTGGTGAATATGGGAATATATGATTCATGCTGTTAAAACTAGCTAATTTTTTTTCAATTCTTTTTCATCCAATGGTAGTAGCAGCATTTACATTTGGAGTATTAGTTTACGGTAGCGATAATAATTCGAATCCACATCTAATCTTTTTTATTTCTTTCCTATTCACTACACTGCTAACTATTGCTACAGTATTATTTTTAAAAAAAGAAGGGGAAATTTCAGATTTTGATGCATCTATCCGTGAGCAACGGGTTCAACCATTAGTATATGGTACCATTTATTATAGTTTTGGATTTTTTCTATTAAAATATCTTCAGGCACCGATTTTGGTTCAAGGACTTATGTTCTGTTATGCCTTAAATACTGCGATTGTATGGCTTATTACTCGGTATTGGAAAATTTCAATCCATGCTATTGGACTTGGTGGGCCTCTTGTTGCTCTATGGATTTTTGGAATTCAAGAACCAGTCATAATGAGCGTATCCATGATATTGGTTTGTATTTCTCGCATAATATTAAAAGCTCACACTCCTACACAAGTGATAGCAGGCATAGCTTTGTCTATTGGATTAGCCTATACTGAATTAACCTACCTATTTTTAAAGACATGATCTTTACAAACCTGATTCAAACCAACTTACGTACACACCTCTTTGGAAAACAGATTGAGTATTATAATCGACTGGGGTCTACAAATGACGAAGCCTGGAAATTAATTGATTCTGGCGAAGCTACACATGGGATGATGGTTATAACAGATCATCAATTTAAAGGCAAAGGTCGTGGCACAAATTCATGGTTTATGAGTCCAAGTAAAGGATTGGCCATGTCCCTTATTCTTATGGATTCAATCACAATTGAAAATGCGAGTCTTGTGCCTCTGGCTGCGGGAGTGGCTGTTGCAAGAACATTGGAAAACCGCGGTTCTTCTCCGAATCTGAAATGGCCCAATGATATTTTATTTCAACAAAAGAAAGTAGGCGGTATTCTATGTGAGAGTAGGATTTCGGGACAACAAGTCCAAGCTATAGTTATAGGTCTCGGGTTAAATATCAATGAAATTGAAACAGATTTCCCTAGTGAATTAGTTAGTACAGCAACATCTCTTAATATTGTCACAGGAAATGTGCACCAACGTGAATTAGTATGCGCAATTTATACAACTTTTTTTGAACAGTACTGGGAAAAAATACTGCAAAATTCTAATGAAATTATAGAGAATTGGATAAACTATTGTGGGCACCTTAATCAAACTGTCTCTTTTATGCATAATGGGAATTCACTAAAAGGGCAGTTTAAAAAAGTAAATCTTAAAGGGCATGCCTGTATTGAACTTGATGGAAATGATCAATTTTTCCCTAACATTATTCTAGATTAGAATTTATGCTCAAACGCGAATTGATACTTTTTTTGATATTTAGCTTAAAAGTTTGGGGACAAGAAATACCATATGGTGAACCAATTTATTTGAAAATGAAATTAAGTGATGAAATTCATCAACTTAAAATGGATGTGCCTTCCTCTTTCCCAAGTGATTTGATTCAGTTTTTAGAACCAACAGAACACAATAATAAAGAAATCTATCATTTAATAATATCATTAGATGATGAAAAGTCCATTCATTTTAAGATTATTGATTCAGCCCTAACCGATAGTACTTCTATCTATATAGTTAATTTAAATACAGGTGGGTGGGTTGGACCCTATACAAAAAATATTATGCAACATCATCGTTCAAATGTAACTGGACAAATAAAGAGTCAATCAATTCTCATAGAAATTTCTGTACCGTCTGGCACCAAACCAATTTTTCCCTTTAAAGAGCTAATCTCTTCTGTATACCCTTCAACTATGGTATTAGATAAACCAAAAATCGACCTTGAAAAATCTATTCATAGTAAAAATATTTTGTTATGTGGTTATTGGCCTCCTTCTAATGAAGCAATACGTCCATTCAGTGAAAGCCTCTTAACTAATCCAGATGGTTGGATTGGAGAAAATTGGGAAAATCGTGGTTATGATATTTATTCCTATTTTCCAGAGTTTGATCCAAAAGATTGTGAAAATTGTGGAAAAGGAAAAGGAGCTTTTGAAATAGATATTGAAAAGACTTTTGAAAATTTTTGGGACATTGTAGAGTTACTGAATCCAGTAGCAATTATTACATTTAGTAGAGGGTATATAGACTACAGTTGGGAGCTTGAATGGCATAATTCAAATCGTTTTCTTTGGATAGATGATACAATTGGAAATATATCAGAAAACTATTTATATGATGAGAAAATACTTTATTCTTCTCTACCAACAGGCCGTATCGTAAAATCCATTAATGAGGCAGAACTAGGTCTCAATTCATATGTGGATTATCATGAAAGCTCAATGGGCTACTTATCTGAAATTCTTGGGTATCAAGGTGTGTGGTATAAAACATTTTTGGATTCACTCGGAATGGATTGTGTTGCTGCCGGGCATATTCATATCGGCGGACTTGTGGATTGGGATGTTGCAAATAAAGCAACAAAAATTACCTTACGTGAAGTAATCCAGTATATAGATGAAATGCTAGAAATAGAAAAAGAAATAAAAAAGATAGTTGAAATTGGAGGAATAAAGTTTGATATAGTGAAGAATGGCAATAGAGACAGAAAATATATTTGGTTCCATGGTGATGAAAAAACAGCTTATATGGCACTAGATGCACATATGAAAAATAGTTCTGGGACAGCTTATTTCATCCAAAATGATGATCGAGAAATAAATTATCATGGCGGTCTTATTGATCCTAATCGTATATTTTCATCAGATGGAACATTGGACAACATTAATAAATATAACATCCATTGGTCCAATACTAAAAAAAAGGAAATTTTGACTAATATCAATAAGGAAAGGAATGAATTTTTAGAAGAGATTTTTCCTCAAAATGGAGGTGTGATTGTGGCCATACATAATAATTTTAGAGGTTACAACGTACATAAAGAAATTGATAATAGTGATTCTATATCAATTAAGGAAGATCAAAACCCCAGAGATTTTTTCCTTTGCACTAACACGAATGATTTCAAAATACTGGCAAAGTCACCATATAATGTTGTGCTTCAGGAAAAATGGAAACCAATAGATGATGGCTCTCTATCATGGGCAGCCCTTCGCCACGATATACGTTACATATTATTGGAGACTCGGTTGGGATGGCTAAAAAAACAGACAAAAATGCTAAAGTATTTAGATGACTATGTTCCTTGAAATATTCAATATTAATTTCATTTCCACCTCTATAAACGGCTCATCCATAATATAACTGAACTTACATTATCTAAATAACTTGATATTGTTTAGCATATTTTGAAGATTAATAAACTTAAAGATAAACAATATTGCACCCTTGATGTATATACAGATCTTTTTCTAGATATTTACTCTATGCTTCTCATCTCCAATATTATATTAGACAATTAGATTATCCCACTGATCTTGTAGAGCTTATTTATTTTACCTTTGGCCAAGGCATAATCGAAAGTACCTTTAATACAGGCTGAACCAGTTTTACCATCTTTACGAATCGCTATATAAGCGATCTGAAAATTGGGATTCCCATTATGGGCTTTAATCACACGGTTAAGAGCTCCTTCACATGCAGCAGTTGGATCATAACCCTGCCTCATAAGTTCCACAACCAAGAAACTGCCGGTTGTTTTAATTACTTCTTCACCCAGCCCTGTGGCAGCAGCACAGCCAATATCATTATCTACAAAGAGCCCGGCTCCAATAATTGGACTATCTCCTACCCTTCCATGGAGTTTGTAGGCCCAGCCACTGGTAGTACAAGCACCTGCAAGATCGCCCTGCCTATCCTGAACTAAAATAGAAATGGTATCGTGAGTTTCATGGGGTGTTATCTCCCGGCGATTCTTTTTCCATTGTTTCCAAGCTTTTTTTGATTCTGGAGTTAATAAGTCTAATTCTTTGAAACCACTTGATACCGCAAACTGCCGAGCACCTTCGCCCACCAGCATAACATGTTTTGTCTCTTCCATTACTTTTCGTGCAACAGAAACAGGATGTTTAATATTTTGTAAAAATGCTACTGAACCAGCATTCCCATTCGAATCCATAATACACGCATCCAGTGTAACATTACCTTTCTCATCTGGCAAACCGCCAAAACCTACCGATGTATTTTTTGAATCTGCTTCAGATACTCTGGCTCCCGCCTCCACTGCATCCATGGAAGATCCTCCGTTTGAAAGAACTTCCCATGCAGCATCATTGCCAGGTAAGCCATTTTCCCACGTTGAAAGAACAATTGGATTATTTTTATTAGGTTTTATTTTTTCACTACTCATAAGTATGGAAGGTCAGGTTATACCAACATCACCTGTTTTTAAAAATTCTCTACGTTTCAAATCAGAATAAATAAATTTTTATTATGTGGTAGATCCCTTGTTCTAATGTCACGCAATCTATGATATTTTTTTCTTTTTCTTTAATCGAAAAAGAGTAATCTCAGCTGGGACGCCTAATCTTAATGGAGGCCCCCAATATCCTGTACCACGATTTACATAAATCTGTGTCCCAAAATGGTCATAGTGCCCTGCAAGGTAAGCATTCGCTAGCTTTGTAGGATAAGTAAACGGCCAGAATTGCCCTCCGTGAGTATGACCCGATAACTGAAGATCTACTCCTACTTCATGAACAGCATGGATACTGTTGGGCTGATGAGCCAGCATAATCCTAGTCAGATTTTTAGGTGCATTTCCAAGAGCTTTATTTGGATTTGATTTGTGTTCCGGTTTGATCTGATGTGCCTTGTAATCCGTGATTCCTGCGATGACAATTTTCATTTTATTTTTTGTAATTATTTTATTTTCATTTACAAGATTTATCATACCTATTTTGTCAGTTTCATCTAACCACTGATCAACGCCACTGTAATACTCATGATTCCCTGTCACAAAATAAGTTCCATAATCTGCGATCATATCCTTTAGGGGTTCCATATCTGAATGAAGATATTTAACTGAACCATCAACTAGATCACCAGTCACGGCAATAAGATCTGGATTAACTTGACTGATCTTATCCAATACATTTTCAACATATGGTCTCTTTATTGTCGGTCCGACATGGAGATCTGAAATTTGTGCTATCTTGAAGTCTTCAAATTCCATTGGTAACGATTCTATATAAATATCCTGTTTGATAATGCTGGGTCCAATCCTTGCGTTTGAAAATCCATAAGCTGTTGCTGAACCCGTGATCCCAAGCAAGCCAATAGATAAGGACTTCTTTAGAAAATCCCTTTTTTTATCATCAATAATTTGATCATCGTAAAATAATCCACTGGAGAAAGAGAGTAATTGAACGAATATATCTTTAACTAAAAATGTCAAAAATGATAATGTAAAGAAACCTAAGCTTGTATACCCCACAAGAGATAATTTATCTATCACTTTTGCTTCATTACCGCTAATTCTGAGTAAAATTGGAACTATGGGTAATAAACTAAGAAAAAATGTTAAAATGTAAGCAAATATGGATTGATAATAAGATAAACCAATTGTTGGTATTACCTTGTATGCAACATAGCCATGTATAGTCCACAATATTGATAGAGCAATGATAAAAAACATTTTTTATATTATAAATTCTGCTTATTTATAATATTCTATGAATCATAAGCGGCAAAGCCAGTTACATCCTGTCCTAAAATCAGAGTGTGCATCTCATGTGTTCCTTCATAAGTGAACACTGATTCAATATTGGCCATGTGCCTAATAGGTGAATAGTCTTCTGTAATACCATTTGCGCCTAAAATTTCCCTAGACGTTTTTGCAATATCACGGGCCATGGAACAGTTATTCCGCTTTGCCATAGATACCTGCTGAAAAGTCATAGTACCTTCATCTTTGAGCCTTCCTAAACGATAAACCAATAACTGTGCTTCAGTGATTAGGGTAACCATATCCGCAAGCTTTGCTTGTGTAAGCTGATATCCTGCAATGGGCTTGGAAAATTGTTTCCTATCTTTAGAATAATCCAATGCTGTATTATAGCAGTCTGTAGCAGCACCTACCATTCCCCAGGAGATACCATAACGTGCCTGGGTCAGACAACTCAAGGGACCCTTCAACCCTTCTATATTGGGTAGTCGTGATGAATCAGGGACCCGGACATTTTCCATAACAAGCTCCGATGTAACTGAAGCTCTCAGGCTCAATTTCCCATGCTGCACCGGTGCAGAAAACCCGTCTATTCCCTTTTCTAATAAAAAGCCCCGAACAATACCTTCTTCATCTTTGGCCCATACCACTGCAACATCAGCTAATGAACCATTAGTGATCCACATTTTATTTCCGCTAATAATCCATTCATCTCCTTCCCTTACAGCTTTGGTAGCCATACCCCCGGGGTTAGATCCAAAGTTCGGTTCTGTTAGTCCGAAACAGCCGATCTTTTCACCAGAACCCAATGCAGGAAGCCATTTAGCTTTTTGTTCATCAGAACCATAGGCATGTATGGGATACATAACCAATGCTCCCTGTACACTGGCAAATGAGCGAAGACCCGAATCCCCTCGTTCTAGCTCATGGAGAATCAATCCATAGGCAACACTGCTTACACCTGCACCACCGGATTCTTCAGGCAAAGATGATCCCATAAAACCAAGTTCTCCTAACTTAGGTACAAGTTCCATGGGGAAAGTGGCTTTTTCATAGTGTTCACTTATGATCGGCATGAATTCCGTCTGGACGAAATCATAGGCCGTTTGCTGTATGAGCAATTCTTCTTCACTTAGAAGATCAGTTATATCGTAATAATCAGGGCCATATTTCTTCATAGTTTTCCTATAAAAATTAGTTTGGAAATTACACCTTAATCCCTAATGATTTAGCATGAGAAATAAGTTCAACATCCGTCCAATTCAATTTTTCAGGTTTGGTTTTGATACATTGTAAAACAGCAGCCAAATCCTTCTCATCTAGAACTATACTGAGAGATTCAAATTTATATTTGATGGCATCCCGTCCTGTGTATTTGTCTATGACCAGCTTGCGTGTGCGATTGATAGATTCGGGCGAAATAGTTTCATAGGATCTGGGGTCTTTAACCACCGCTTTTACATGGAGCCCGGCCTTATGGGAAAATGCATTCTTGCCTGTAACCGGTTGATTATCTCCTGCATCCAATTGGGAAAATTCTGTAACCAGTTCCGTTAATTCAGGGATTAAACACAATTCCCATTGTCTATTTACTTTATAAATATTCACTAAGACTGTCACCACTTCTGCCAAAGGCGCTAAACCGCAGCGCTCACCCAGACCATTTACTGCCACATCCACACATTGGGCTCCAGCTTCCAAAGCGGATAAGGTATTTGCTGTGGCTAATCCTAAATCATTATGGCAATGAACGTGAATGGGAATATCCAATTCCGATTTTACACTCTTCACAAGTTTATATGTTTTTGTCGGAGTTAGACAGCCAACTGTATCTGCTAGACTGAATCGGTCTGCTCCGCAGGATTGGACCAACTGCGCCACTTGTATTAGAAAGTCGATGTCAGTACGACTGGCATCTTCTGCCGTAAAACGAAGTTTTAATCCTTTATCTTTCCCGTATGTCACTGCTTCTCTGATTCGCCGTAGGGCCGTTGGCCGATCCACATTGAATTTATGTTTCAAACTGATGGCTGATGTGCCAAAAAATATCCCTATCCATTCTACTCCAATGGCCAAAGCATCGTTGATATCTGATTTTGCCGCCCTACCATGAGCAACTTTATTAGCACGGAGATTCAGATCATTTAATGCTTCTACACTTTCATAAACATCTGGAGAAACAGCCGGGTGTCCGATCTCAATAAAATCTACCCCGAAAGCATCCAATCGTTTAGCCAATGCTATTTTTTGATCAACGGAAAAGGATACTCCAGGTGTCTGCTCTCCTTCTCGAAGTGTTGAATCAAGAATCTCAATTTTCCTATCTATGTGCATATCAGTTTTCTTTGCTCTTCTATTCCCATAGATATGAGATAAGGATCTTTTTTTTGTTTTTTCCTAAATACAAATTTTGAATCTATATCCTGCCATTTATTTTGGATCATAATTTGTGCCACGACACCACCCAATGTATTTCCAGGACCCAATAAAACCAGTTTATCCGGACAAAATTCTTTCATAGCTATCGTGATAGCTGAAGAAAAATCATAAGATTTTGTTACTTGATGACCAAGGGTATATTGATGTAACTCAAATATGTCCGTAGAATAAGGTGACCAAATATATCCCCTACCGTCCACCATTGGAATCACCGGTTTTTGAAATAAAGATGGTTCAAGAGTAGAGAGAACCTTTGCCGAAATATTTTTCATTAAAGGTGTATGAAAAGCACCATGGTATGGAAGTTGAAAAGGATATTTATCTTCCTGCGGAAGTTTTTTCAATAGAATATCCAATACTTTTTGATCACCCCCAATAACCAGATACCCACCAAGATAGATAGATACATAAGCACCGGCTTTTTCTATTTCTGCCATTGCTATTGAACTTTTTTCCGGATCTAAATGAAAATGTTCATCCATAATTGGATAAATGATTTGTCCGCCAGTAATACCATCTATCATCATAGAACCCATAGTTTGAATAAGGTGATAAGCATTTTTGTAAGACACAGCACCGCACAAAGCTAGTGCAATATACCAACCCATGGAATTTCCTGTTATGGCTACAATTTCAAATTTGCTTTGATCAATAGACAGAAAATCTGATAAACTACACGCATAGATCAGTGGAGAAGCATGTTCTCCTGCCATATGAATCTTGGTCTTGAATGGTTGATTATCTAAATCGGTAAGGGTTAGGAGATCTATGGATTCTCGCTGCCCATCTATCCAGTTGATCTGATCTTTTGCAGATTCCCCATAGGTTTTAAGGTAACCGATTGTTTCCCGAGTATAGGTTCCCCTACCCGGACAAACGACAACGATTCGTTGTTTAAACATTCACTAACTCCAGAGCCTTATCAATGATAGACTGTTTACTGGGGAGTGTAGCAGTTGCGGCAATACCCAGTGGAATAAAACTATCTTCAGCTGCGTGGAGTCGAATATTTAGTGGTTTATTTGCTGCAGTAACCAACTGAGTTACCAAGCCTTCTCCATGGCAGCCAGTTCGACGACATTCATCTACGATCAGTACATTTTCACTAGTTCCTATGGCTTTTAGCAAATTAGGAATATCAATATCTGAGAGCCATCTCAGATCGATTACTTTGATCTTTTTGTTTAATTGTTTCTCAATCTCCTTTTGTGCTTTTAGAGATAGGTATAAACCATTTCCGTATGTGATAATGGTGAGTATCTTCCCATTTCCATAACTGACGAATTCTCCAACAGGAATCTCATCTTTTAGATCCGGATATTGAAAACTCCATTTCCTATCTTTTGGTTTGTAGAGGTCTTTGGTCATATAGAGTGCAATGGGTTCTATAAAAATAACTACACGTCCATTCTTGTAGGCTTCCTTTACGGCAGTCCGAAGCATTTTTACAGCATCGGCCCCATTGGATGGCACAGCCAGAATGATTCCAGGAATATCACGAAATATAGTTAAAGAATTATCGTTATGGTAATGGCCACCAAAACCTTTTTGATAAGCAAGGCCCGGAATACGTAATACCATGGGATTTGTAAAACGTCCTTCTGAGAAAAAGGGTAATGTAGCTGCTTCACCCCGAAGTTGATCTTCTGCATTATGTAGATAGGCCAAAAATTGAATTTCCGGTATCGGAATAAACCCATTATGACTGAAACCGATACCGAAACCGATAATTGATGTTTCATCCAAGGGACTGTTAAATACACGACGAACTCCAAACTGTTTATAAAGATCTGCGGTTACATGATATACGCCGCCTTTCTGGGCTACATCTTCCCCAAATACCAAGGTATTCTTATAGCGCAACATAATATCAGACAGTGCATAGTTAATAAGCTTGGCCATATGCTGAGCCTGATCTAATCTTTTGAACTCTTTCCCAAAAAGAGCTTTGCGTTCCTTATTTCTGGAATGGAATGGTAAAGATCGACTAAATTTATTTGCAGTGATAGTGGCCATGACACTTTTAGCATTATCTAATTTGGGCCTTTGGGTAACTGAATCAAAAACATGGTTTACCTGTTCTCTCGATGACTCATAGAGAGATAAAATTTCACCACCAGATAAACATTTATTTTCTATTAGAATGCGTGATGAATGGAGCAAAGGGTCATTAAATTCATCCCTTTCAATATCAGCAATAGATCGGTACCCTACTTCAACATCAGATCCTGCATGCCCCATGAGGCGAACGGTTTTCATATGGATAAAAATAGGCGATCGATTGATACGGCAATCACGATCTGCTTGTCGGGATTTCATAATTAGATCAATAAGGTGAAGACCGTCAGTTTGAATGTAAGCGATCCCCTGGCAGTTCTTAAAATTTTGTTCGACCCATTTTTTATCCGTAGGAACAGAAATACCGGTACCGTTATCTTCACAGATAAAAATAATGGGCACATGACCACCATGAGCAGTAACCCAACTTACAGTGTTAAAAGCACTTAAAGCAGTTGCATGGTTAACGCTGGCATCTCCAAAACTACAGATCACAATACTATTCTCTTTGAGGATTCTCTCCTGAATGTCTAGATCTTTAGCACGGTCAATAGAAAAGGCAGTTCCCACAGCTTTCGGTAAATGGCTAGAAATTGTACTGGTCTGAGGTGGAATATTTAGCTCTTTGCTGCCAATGACTTTGTGACGGCCTCCGCTGATAGGGTCTTCAGAAGATGCCATGAAAGATAAAGCCATATCATAAATTGGAGTGGATCTGCTAATTTGTTTAGACCGTTCAATGAACAAAGGACCGGAACGGTAATGAAGAAAAGCCATATCTGTATAGGGGAATACTTGGCCAAATACAGCATTCCCTTCATGCCCCGAACAGCCGATTGTATAAAAACATTTCCCTTCTTCTTTTAAAAGCCGAGCTTTTAAATCCATGTGGCGGCTTAACACCTGAGATTCAAAAATGGAAATTAATTCGGACGGTCTTATATCAGTCTGAGATAAATTTAAATGTGTCTTTTCTGGAGGAAAATTGCCTGACTTTACATGAGAAGTAAAATTTAAATCAATAACTTCAGCTCTATTAAATAAGGACATTTTAATTAACGTAAAATATTATCAAAGTTAAAAAATTTATACACTTTTGTGTATTTTACAGCAACTAAATCAATCAGTGTTCTACAAATGAATAACCATCATTTCCTATAATGATTAAATAACCATGTATTGATATGTCTATTGATTGAGTTCCTTCTTTCAATTTTTTAGTTATAGCCATATCATCCTGACTTGGTTTATCTTAAACCCGAATAAAATGTTGTCTCCATTGAGTCGAATGTTTAAAAATCTGCAAGGGATGCTTCCAAGGCAGTCTTTATTGATCCAAATTGCTTACAGTCTTTTTTGAGTACCAATGGTAAACAGAAACTCAATAATTTCATAGTTATGAAAACTATCTAGACTACTTTTTAAGAACTTTTCCCACAGCTGTTGTGGATAACCTTCGTTGTTATTAGTCATAGATACCACAGAGCTTAAAATTTAGATAAATATTCATCATCTATGCGTGTTATGGTACCAAAATTAGTTTTTTAGACTCTCCAGCTTGGCTT
>PBKF01000054.1 GCA_002722105.1 Fidelibacterota bacterium | reverse complement strand
ATACCACAAGCCCATGAGCAAAAAAATAATGTATTGATATGTATATCTGTGACATTTCAGATAGATTTGTATTTAAAAACGCAAAAAACGAACCACCAAACCCCGCAAAAAACAACCAGTTCTTTAATAACCGAAAATTCCGATTTCTAGTATATACTGGAATTAGAATCGCCGAAATATAACACATCTCAAGAGGAAGAGAAGTTTTAACTGACCAAGTCCCATAGTATATCATATTAATTTGGAACAACATTTCATTTATCAAGACCAACCAACTAGAAGTCTCAAGAAAAATTGTTTTTAAACTATTAGACCCATGACTATAAATCCAAGCCGCCGCTATACAAAAAATAGTACTCAAGGTACCAAAGATCACATGCTGACTAGGCAAAGAAAGCAATACATGAAAAATATCGCTAATTAGCTGAATCTTGACCTACCTTCTAATTAATGAATTAAACTTGATTGAAAAAATATTCATAAATAATTAAATGAAATTTTAGTTTGCAAAATTTATTATTTCATCTAAACATCTTGCCGCAGTCTTCCCATCCCACTTTTCAGGTATACTTGGGCTTTTTTTATTATTAATCATGCCCTTATAAGTATCCTTTAAATTCTTTAAACTTTCATCAACCAAATGAACAGTCCCACCATTTTCTGCTAAAGTTATTGGCCTCTCTGTATTACTTCTTAAACAAAGACACGGGGTCCCAATCACACAAGACTCTTCCTGAACGCCTCCACTATCAGTAAATACAATTCTTGCATTTAAATTAAGCTTTAGCATCTCAAAATAACCAATAGGATTTAAAATTATTATTCTATTATTATTTAAAAGATTTTTCCACATCTTAAATTCCTTCAACTGTTTTTTTGTCCTGGGATGCATAGGCCAAATCAGTATTAAATTATATAAAACATATTCACTAATAAAATTTACAATTAATTCTAACTTTTCTCTATTATCGACATTAGAAGGTCTGTGTATTGTGATTAATGCATAATCACTATTAGAGAAATCAACGAATTTATTACTATTGTTTATATTTTTTTTTGCTATCGATATTAAATCTAATTTTTTTGCATGAGCTTTATTTTGTTCAAAACTATCAATCATAATATTTCCAACCATCTTAATAGTATTTTTATCTTTACCTTCTCGAATAAGATTACGAAAAGAAAACTTATCAGGGACAAGTAATAAATCTGAAATAGCATCTGTAACCAATCTATTTATCTCTTCAGGCATATTCATATCATTAGATCGAAGACCTGCTTCAATATGACATAATTTTATTTTCTGTTTCTTTGTTGTAATAGAACAAGCCAGGGTTGCATTTACATCACCTACTAAAACCACCCAGTCTGGTTTTTCTAATTCAAGAACTTTTTCAAATTCAATCATGGTTTCACCAACCTGTTCTGAATGAGTTCCAGAGCCAATTTTAAGATACCTGTCAGCCTTCAAAATATTTAACTGCTCAAAAAATATATTTGACATTTCATAGTCATAATGCTGCCCTGTATGTACCAAAAAATGATCGATGTATGGTTGTGATATCTTATTGTGCAAATTAATTGCACGTATAAATGGCGCAATCTTCATCATATTTGGCCTCGCTCCCACTACTGATAAAATTTTCATAATATTGTTAACTAATTTGCATTCTTAAAGTTTGGCGATAATGAAATAAATAATAACTTATTAGCTAAATAAATAATTGCAATTTCAACAATTATTGTAAAGACCTGACCAAGTTCAAAATTCTGAAAGCCTAGAAACCCAATAAGCACCATAAAAAATAACAAATCCGAGAAAGAAAGAAAGTTATTTATTAATTTTTTCCCTTTAAATATAACACTATCAAAAAAAATAATTGCTGAAGCAGCCAAAGACCCAAAACGTATCCAAGAGGACATTAAATCAAACATACCTTTATTTATAGAAGATATTAAAGATTCAGGAATAATAAAAAATAATTGCAATGAAGCTATCATAATTAAAACTGCATCAGGTCTTAGGTATATGTTTTTAAAAAACTTTACTAAAACAATAATAGTAATAAGAATAAAACTGAGAGAGGCACTTTGATAAATTGGTAATTTTAAAATCTGAGTATACTTTGATAAAAACAGTATTATAAAGTATAATGATAGCACATAAGATAAATATGGAAGCCTAAATATTGTATCTTGCAAAACTGGAAATTGTTCACCCGGTTTAGTTTTTACTTCTAGAGTTTTTAGTTTACCAATTATTATTCTTGTTAAAGAACCCACAAACACAAAAATAAATACGAACCCTAAATAGGCAAAAACAAAATAATTAGATATAACATTAAATATTGTAGCAAAAATTGATATCGCACATGCGACTGTATTTAAAAAAAATATTACTAATAATGTTAAATTGTGGGATTTTAATTTTTTTATCAGTAAATAATGAAAATGTGTCTTATCAGGTAAGAATGGGTTTTTCTTAAAACGAAGTCTCTCAAAAAAAACTCTTGAAGTATCAATAATCAAAAATGAAGTCATAATAATAAATGGAGTAAAATTAATTTCCGCATCTGTTTTCCCTTTCGAAAAAAACATCAAAATAGGCGTAACAGCCAAATGAAAACCTAAAAACAAACTACCACTATCCCCCATAAAAAATCTTGAAGGTTGGAGGTTAAAGTGTAAAAAAGCAAGCAATGAAGCACTAAGAATGATATTCAAATGCATAAATGCAGGTCCACCTATGAAATAGCCTAAAACAGAACAAGAAAATACCATAATAATTGCTACACCACCTGCTAGGCCATCCAGACCATCTATCAGATTAACTGAATTAACTATTCCTAAAAACCAGAATAAAAAAAAGGGAATTAAATAACTTTTTTCAAAAATTTGAATGGTCCCTAAAAAGGTGAAATGATTTACCTGTGGTAAAAAATGAAAAAGAATCATCAATCCAATAAAAATTTGTACAAATAACTTAACCCACCATGATATCGAAATGTGGTCATCAACAGCTCCTAGTAGAATAATAAAAATAGCACCCAATAAGTACCAATTATACTCTCCTGAATTATTAATTGATAAAGCTGCTAATACTATAGTCACAATTCCAAACGCGATACCACCATAACGTGACCTTGGCTTTTTATGTAACTTAGATAAGTTTGGTTTATCTATAAAGAATGAAGGATCAACATATCTTAATAAGAAATGGGAAAACCAAAGAGTAAAACCAAAAGACAAAGTAAAGTATGTTAAAGCATACATAATATTGCAAATATCTTAATATCTATTAGACCAATATAACCTAAAAATATTATTTCTTATGTTTGGTGTTTCAGCAAAAAAAAAGCGGTCTAAATAGACCGCTTTTTTCTTAAAAAATTTATTAACCTAGAAGGAATAGTCCAATCTTACACCAAGTCCGCCCCAGTATGAACTCTCTCCGCCATCAAGTAGTTTAGTGGATAAAAAGCCTTCACCCCCAACTAGAATGTTAACTGGCAAACCAAGTGATTTTTTCATAATCCGTTCAAGAGAGACACCAGCGAACCCACGCATACCCGTCCCATTCCCTACCAGTCCAGCATGACCTTCAGCGAAAATCATCTTAGCCAATGTTAGGTTGCCTCCTAATCCTAGAGCGCTTGGATTAATATCTTGAACAGAGCCTGCTCCATCATCTGATTGTCCTGAATAACCACCAAATGCCAGACTAAGATTAAAACGCCCCAAACCACCCAGGTCAAAACCATAAGGTGTAGTAATAATCAAACTACCACCAACAGGCGTATTGGTTATATACTCACCATTCACAAAACCTACACTACCTGTAAGACCAGCACTAAAACCATCTAATGCTCCTGCGCTCTCTTCCTCTTCATATTCAAGAAGCTCTTCTTCCATAGACTCATCCATAGACTCATCCATAGACTCATCCATAGACTCATCCATAGATCCCTCTTGAGTTGTATCAGTTACAGTTTCTTCCATCATATCATCTTGTGCTATCAACCAAGTGGAAAGGACAAAAGAAATGATCAATACCAAAAGTCTTTTAAAGTTCATTTTATTCTCACTATTTATTTTAAAATTGTAAACGAGTTTATGAAAATAAATAATCCAGTCAAAGTTATTTTTTTCTATTTTCTATTAAGAACCAGTTAATATTTTATCGTTTTACCAATGGATAGGCTTATTCTGAAGATAAACTCAATATTTGAATTTTCGAAGGTTTGATTTTTTTTAAACCGTATGCCTCCATTTAAGAATGATGTTTTTGAGATCTTGTAATCACTCGCAAACTCGACTTGAATTTCTTCTACCACAGGTCTAGTTGGAAAAGGTTCTGAATATCCACTTTCTAAAGTAACATTATCGTTTAACCAGGGCTCATCAAAAATCGTATCTAAACCATTATTACCATTGCGATGATATATAATATTGCAATACGGAGATAATTTTGAGTTAGTATATTCCTTTGAAAGGTTTAATTGAAATAAATCAAAATCATTTCCAAGATAATGTCCTATAGGGAAGCCTCTATGTGTATATTCCTCTTGCTCAAAGTGGGACTGATAAGTTCGATTAGTTATCCTAGTATACTCTGCCCAAAAATTAATATTCCTTTGGAATAAATTCTTTAAATCAATACCTAAGGTAAATCCAATCTCATTGGGTTCTAAATCACCTTTAGTGTCTTTATTTATCTGATAATCATCGATTAGAAATTCTGAATAAAGAGAAAAATCTGGCTTTATATCATAGTGCATACCAAAATATAACAGTCCATTTGCTTGTATAATTGGATAATTTTCCCTTTCTGGAATCCAAAAAATTACGGGATTTAGCAATTGCCAATTAAAACCCCCTTTATCTGTAGAGTATAGGGAAGACTCACTAAATAAAAGAGTCAATTTTTTATTAATTTTAAATTTCAAAGAATGCAAAGTTAAATAGCGCTTATAATTATTCTTCTCTTCCAATTGGATGGCATACATGCTACCTTCAACATTTCTATATATAATATTCCATAAAGCACCATCCATAGGTCTTGAATCTTGACTGATTAATAAATCAGACATCTTAGAAAAACCATGATCTATAAAATATCTTCCATAAATAAATTTATTTTCAATTAGCCCAACTTTCGTGTTATACTGTATATAGCCCAAATTTGTATAGCCATAAAAACCTTTTATTTTTTTTCCGCCACCCTTTTTTGTGCTATTTGAATCATTTGATAAAAACATCTGATTAACTATGCTAAATCCCCCTTGCTGGAACCGAAACCCGCTAACGACACCAGAGCCTAAAATATCACTTTCATGATGTTTGATCTCCCCATAACGGTTATTATTAATTAAAGCCTTAATAAATAACGAAATATTACTTTGGTTGGCATTAACTTTTGAAGTCAGAGAAAATATCAGGAGGATAAAGAAAAAAAATTTCAAAATTATCTTATAAAAAAAGATAAGTTATATATATCAATATTTTTATATCGCACCTGTACTAAGAGTAATCATTTGATATGTTGTTTTTATACAAATTTTGATATCAAGCCAAAATGACCATTTCTCAATGTATTCTATATCATATTTTATTCTTTTTGCCATTAATGGCATATTATCTGTTCCGCCACGAAAACCTTTTGTCGCTGCTAGGCCCGTAATCCCTGGCTTAATAAACCTTCTTATTCTATATTTCTTTATTTTTGAAGCAATCTCTTTTTCTTCGCTTACCATATGAGGCCTAGGACCTACCACACTCATATAACCCTGCACAACATTAATAAATTGTGGTAGTTCATCTAAATTACTTTTCCTAAGAAATTCCCCAATAAATGTAATTCTTGGATCATCTTTTTTTGTTAGGTGGCTAAGCCCTTTTTCTGCTGCCTCATTAGAATACATGGTCCTAAACTTATAACAAGTGAACTCTTTCCCATCAATCCCTATACGTCTTTGCCCAATTATTCCTGGGCCTTTACTTGATATTTTAATCAAAAAATAAACTATCGGGGTAAACCACCAAAATATAGTGATCATAATAAATAAACTAAAAACAATGTCAAAAGCTTTTTTTATAATCCTGTTTTGTATTTCAGTTAATGGTTCTTTGCGAAGTTTAACAGCAGCAAAGGGGCCAAAAGTATCTTTAATATTTAATTTTCTTGTTATTTGCTGTGTTCTAGGTTCAATTAAATGGATTCTGGCACCCTTATCTTCTGCCCAGTCTATTGCTTCATTCAACTGTTTTTGTTCTAATCTTGTAGGATCCAAAACAAAATGGTCGACACCTGCATCTTTTACAATTGAAGAAAAATCATTTCTAATATCATTTTTTAGATTACTTCTTTTATCCTGAAAATCTTTAAACCAACCGTTCAAATGATATCCGTAATCACGATTCTTTTCAGTCCAATTTTTTAATTCCTCGTATTCAGTTTCTGATCCATACAAAAAAATATTGCGGACATTATAACCAGCAGCTCGCATAGTCTTAGATAAAAGCATCCAAAAAACCCTATTAAGAAATAATATGATTAACTGATAAAAACAAAAGGAAATGATAAAACTTTGAGGTATAGATAATTCCCCAAAAAGTAATGTTGCACTTAGCATTAAAAGCGCCATCATCTGTGAAACAAAAAATTCTTTTAACTGATCATCAAAACCTTGATCTCTTCGAAATTCATTTAGCTTCATAACCAATGAAAAAAAGGTCCAGCATAGTCCCATAATTATAAGAAATAAACCATCCCCCTTGCCAACATGAGGAATTTGATTGAATGTATAAACATAGGAAAAATGATAGACTAAAAAAAGTAAGACTAAATCTGAAATTGTATAAAGTATCCTGAAATAAGGGTAATAACGATATGATAACATTCTTAATTATTAACTTTTTGAGTCTTATTCAAATATATGTATAGTGATTATTTAAAAAAACTATTATATAAATAATTATAAACAACTTTTGAAAATAGACTAAATTATAATCAATATTAATTTTTTAGAATTTTTCAATTAAAGAGTAAAATCTTTAAAATATATTTATAGAAAATTTTAGATTAAGTAGTATAAAAGAAATTATTCAAATACAAATATAGACACAACTATTCATACTACTTTAATTTTTCTTACAATACCAATTATAAACAGATTTAATCCCATCCTCTAAATTAGTTTTTGGCACCCAACCCAAATTCTTAATTCTGGTAGTATCAAGTAACTTCCGCTGCATTCCATCTGGAAAATTTTTGTTGAATTTCATTTTACCCTTATATTTCACAATACCTTTAATTAATAATGCTAGATCTCTTATAGAAATTTCAAAACCAGAGCCTACATTTATATGAGAGATCCTCATTTTGTGTAAATCTTGAGCATTTAAATTTTTCATCAAGAAAACTGATGCATCTGCTAAATCATCAACATATAAAAATTCTCGCATTGGCTTACCCGTACCCCAAATTTCTACAAAATCACTATTATTTAACTTTGCTTCATGAAATTTGCGTAAAAGCGCAGGCAAAACATGAGAAGTTTTTAAATCAAAGTTGTCATTTGTACCAAATAAATTATTCGGCATTATTGAAATAAAATTTTTACCATATTGATTAAAATAATTCTCACATAATTTGATTCCCGCAATTTTTGCAATCGCATAAGGCTCATTGGTTGGTTCCAAACTATTTGATAATAAATATTCTTCTATTATTGGTTGTTCAATCTCTTTTGGATAGATGCAAGCAGAACCTAAAAACAACAATTTTTCTGTATTACTCATATAAGCGCTATGTATTATGTTGTTTTGAATAACCAAATTCTCATAAAGAAATTGAGCTCTATATGTATTGTTTGCATAAACACCGCCAACCTTTGCTGCCGCAACAAAAACGAATTTAGGCTTTATATGATTAAAAAAATTTTGAACATCATTTTGATTTAATAAATCTAATTGATCGCGAGAACGAATAATTATATTTCTATAGCCTCTTTTATCTAATAATCTAAAAATTGCAGAACCAACCATTCCTTTATGGCCTGCAATAAAAATTTTGTCTTTTTTTTTCATTTTACTATTTTCTTTTTTTTATTCTTTCCCAATCTGAATTGACCATTATCTCAACTAACTTTTCAAAACTACAACTAGATTCCCAGCCAAGGTTCTTTCTTGCTTTTTCAGGATTACCTAACAAAAAATCAACTTCAGTAGGTCTGTAATACTTTTTATCTACTGCTACAATTATTTTACCAGTTGCTCTGTCAACGCCCTTCTCTTTTTCCCCTTCCCCTTCCCATCGAATACTTATTCCTAAAAATTTAAAACTCAGTTCAACAAACTCTCTAACACTATGATTTTCTCCAGTTGCTAATACATAGTCATCAGCTTTAGACTGTTGAAGCATAATCCACATACCTCTTACATATTCAGGAGCATAACCCCAATCCCGTTTAGAGTCTAAGTTCCCGAGATAGAGAGTATCTTGAAGACCTTCTTTAATTTTTGATGCCGCAATAGTAATTTTTCTAGTAACAAAAGTCTCACCTCTCCGTTCAGATTCATGATTAAATAAAATACCATTACAAGCAAAAATATCATATGCCTCTCTATAATTTACTATGATCCAATAACCATAGAGTTTTGCAACTCCGTAAGGTGACCGCGGGTAAAAAGGAGTACTTTCGTTTTGAGGTATATCTTGAACCTTGCCAAATAATTCACTGGTCGATGCTTGGTAAAATTTTGTGTCTATTTTTGTTTCTCTAATAGCATCCAAAAAACGAAGTGTTCCTAAAGCATCAACTTGCGCTGTATAATCGGGAATTTCAAAAGACACTTTTACATGACTTTGGGCAGCAAGATTATAAATTTCATCTGGCTGTATACGCTCTAATAAACGATTTAAATTGCTAAAGTCTGTTAAATCTCCATAATAGAAAAAGAATTGACCATCGTATTGGTCATTTTTAATTATATGATCAATTCTGCTTGTATTAAATGAACTACTTCGCCTAATAATACCGTGAACCTGGTATCCTTTATCTAACAATAATTCAGCCAAATATGATCCATCTTGACCTGTTAAACCCGTTATTAATGCTTTTTTCATTTTTAAAGTATTTCTGTCCTCTCAGTTTTAGTTAATCTATAAAGTTTTATTGCTTTCAAGTATCTTGGTACAAACTTTGTGGGGTTTTTGAGGCATCGCCAAAACCATCCCAAACCAACATTATCTACCAAGGGAGAAATAGAAGCCTGTGTACCGGTTAAAAAACAAATTGCAGCTCCCGTTCCAAAAATACCAACTTTAAATTTTAATTTTTCTTTTAAAAAACATCCAAGAGGTTCTTGAACATTTGAACCCAGATTAATCATTATATATTTAGGTTTTTTCTTTAACATATTTATTCGATCTATTAAACATTTATCTTCAATCTCCCCAACACCATAAATAGGTGCAACATAATGATAGGAAACATCTATCGGTATTCCAATAGCATTTAAATAACGATTGTTAGATTCAGATTCTTCTGATGAAGGATCAATTAAAAAAAGATCCCCCTTGTTCAATTTTTCATTTTCAAAGAATTGCAATAAAAACTTGTGCCCAGAATATTTTTTGATTTTTACATTTTTAACCAATTTAAGCAATAGAACAAAATATCCACTATCCGGAATGGCAAAATCTCCTTTCCTTAAAGATTCTGCATATCTTTTATCAGAGTTAATGGTAGCCAAGCCTGGGGCAGACGGGACATGCATTAGCTTTCCTTGGCGAAGCAATTTTATAGCTTCAGAATAACCTCCATTAATAAAATCGAGACCAAACATTCTAATTTTTTTTACTTTAATAACTTATTCCTTAGAAAATAAAAAGTCTGATTGAACAGCTATACCCTTTTTATCATAAGAAGTATTATATACCCCTTGTAATTTAAATCTCCGTGAGTTTAAAAATTCTAAAACTTGAAATGCTAATGCCTGACCTTCGTATAACTCTATGTATGAGCACTCTATAAATAAATATTTAAAATGCTCTATTAAATCATCACAGCCTCTTAGTACCTCTAATTCATAACCCTGAACATCAATTTTAACAAAAACAGGTTGGACCAAATTTTCAAGTGAAATAAAATCTTTGAGTCGGGAAATCTGTATATCTTCACTATGTGATTTATCTGTCCCTGGAAAAATATTTTTTTGCTGTAAACCAATTGGAAGTATAGAGGATGAATCATTTTTCTTTGATACATTAATTGGTATTCTGCCCCTTTCATAACCAATAGCAACTTGATTCATAATAGTATTTTTATCATCCTCAAATAATTTTTTAAAGATTATAACTGGCTCATTAAGTGGCTCAAAACTAAAAATTTTTGAATCAGGAAAAATTTTTCTGGATACAAGTGAAAATTGTCCTTTATTTGCCCCAATATCAATAATTGTTTCACATTTTTCTATTTTTTTTAAAATGGCAGAATGCTCAACTGAGGCCAATACATAGTTTTTTAAAAGTGCATTAATATAAAATCCCGATTGAAAAATTTGGAATAACTTCAACACTCTTTTTAAAAATAAGCTCATTTTAGACTATTAAATTGAATGTTTCGTTATATTTTAATGCTATATTGTCCCAAAGATATTTTTTAATATTTTTGTTATTATTACTAATCTGCTCATTTCTTTTAATGTCATCTTTCCAAATTTTATTAATTATTTTCACCAATGAAAGTTCATCCTTTGCTCTAAAAAAATTAATATCAAGAAATTGACCCATCTCTTTATTTGGAGGTGTATCAGATGCTATTACAGCTGTACCAGCTGAAATAGCTTCAAGCAATGGAAGACTGCTTGATTCATATAATGTTGCAGTAATAAAAAATTTAGACATCTTATAAAGAGCAACTAAACTCTCAAAAGAAACTTTGCCTAGATAAATTATTTGCTCATTTAAATTGTAATCTTTAATATAATTGAAAATACTGTTTGTTGCAGAAAATTTTTCTCCAGTTAGTACCAAATTTATTAATATGCCAAAATCATCTCTTAATATTTTTAATGCTTTTAATACTGTTAGATGATCTTTATGATGCCATAATTGTGCAGGATAAAATAAAAAATCATTATTTATGTCTAAATCTTTACAAATTTGTTTTGCTTTTGATTTATCCATTTGAAATTCAATTTGGTTCACACCTTCGTTAATGAAAAAAATATTTTCCTCTTCAAGGAATTTATAGTGGTTTAAAAAATCATATTTTATAAATGAACTACTAGCCTGCAAATAAGTTGCAAATTGAGCAGTCAATAAGTAATTCTTTTTTCTATGTTTGTATCTTAAAAAACTAAAATACCTTGGGTAGTGTAAATGTTGAATGTCATGCATTGAAACTAATGAAGGTCTATTATTATTATAATAAAATAATGTAGGTGTAGGTGTATAAATCAAATCAGATTTAGAATCAATTATAGAGCTTAAGTTGGAAAATAGAAATTTTGTGAAGGTGAGGTGCAGCTTTTTAGGAAAAAACAATAGAGAAAATGAAAACATAATTTTTTTCAACTCCATATTTTTTTCGCAAATTATGATTTCGACATTATCTTGATGACTTATTTTTTCAAAAAGTTCGAAATGATTCTGACTTAAATAAATCTGATAATTATTTGTTTTAATTTTTAACAAGCCATCTAACAGACCAAGGGTAAAGGATGTAACCCCTCCAACATAATTTGGCTTAATCCCAAGACAATTTATTCCTACTCTCAAGAAAAAAACTTTTTTATTTTACTAACAATATAATTTTGTTGCTCTTCATTTAAACTATAGGAAGAGGGCAGCGATATACCTAAATCAAAAACCATTTTGCTTACTGGGCTATCATTAATTTGAATTAAATTAGAATTTTCATAGCACGGTTGCAAATGTAGTGGATAAAAGAATTTTCTAGTCTGGATCTTATTTTTCTCTAAATATTTCCTAAAAGGTTTATTGTCATCCACTAAATATGATGTAAACCAATATACAGGATTGCATCTTTGATCAATTTTTATTGGTTTCAATTCTGGAATTTCCTTCAATTCATCATGATATATTTTATTTATAGTTTTCTTTTTTTCTATAATCCTATCCAATTTTTTCATTTGGGAGATGCCAATTGCTGCCTGCATTTCTGTAAAAGAAAAATTAAAACCAATATGCTCATGAATGAATAAACCCTTTTTATCTCTCCCATGATTTTTTAATCTATAGCATTTTTGTGCAAGCGTATCATCATTTGTTAGAACAATTCCGCCTTCGCCACATGTTATAGTTTTATTTCCATAGTATGAAAGAATGCCAAGATCTCCGAAAGTACCAACATGAGTATCATTAAAGGTAACACCAACTCCTTGGGCCGCATCTTCAATAATAAATAAATCATGTTTATGCGCCAAATTTATTATTTTTTCCATATCAGCACTCTGACCATATAAATGAACAGGCATAATCACTTTAGTTTTATCACTTATTAATTCTTCAGCAACTTCAACATTCATACATAGCGTATCAAAATATATATCACATAATACTGGCTTGGCTCCTGCTAATATCACTGCATTAGCTGTGGCAATAAATGTCATATCTGGAATAATTACTTCATCTCCAGGGCCAATATCAAGCGCTTTCAGAGCACAATAAAGTGCTGCAGTTCCATTAGTCATCGAAATCGCATGCTTAGAGTTAGTTAATTTTTTTGTTAATTCCTCAAATTCTTTTGTTAATCCAGCTTCCGTTACAAAGGTAGAATCAATTACCCGTTTTAATTGAATTAATTCATCTTCATTAATCCATGGTTCTATCTGATTAATCATTTATAATGTATCTTATTTAAAATAGTTATCAAATGCTTGAACAATAAATTCTACTTCAGAATTGCTCATATAGGAGTGACATCCAATATAAAATCCAGATTTATTAATTTTTTTTGCTACTGGATATTTTTTCTCAAGATCTCCATAAAGTTTTTTATAAATTGGCTGATTAATTAGAGGAAGTAAATCTCTGGTCTCCACATTTAAATTCTCCAGGTAGTTCACAATTTCAGATTTATCCTTTTTTTTCATCATAAGACCATAGAGCATATAACTATGGGTCCTATTTTTTGGGCAGACTGGAAGTTGTAGCTCATCACCATAAATTGATAAACTTTCAGTAAATAGTTCTGCTATTTCTTTCCTTCTATCAACTATTTGCTTATGCCTTTTGAGTTGACCAACACCTATGGCTGCTTCCATTTCCGTACATCTAAATGAGTGGCCAACATGAATAAATGAAAACCTTCTGGATACAACCTCTTCTAATTCTTTTCCTGTTAAACCTTTATCATCTGAAGCTGATATGTATATACCATCTCTACCATGATTCATCAAACTCCTAAGATCCACCGCAATTTCTTTGTCATTTGTTGTTGCAAATCCTCCAACACCAGTAACTAAAAAATGAGCTACATAAGTTGAAAAACAACCAATTGTACCCAATGAACCAACCGGTTTATCTTCGTATTTAGCAAACATGCATTCAGCCGAATCTTCAATTATTTCAAGACCATATTTTTTTGAAATTTCAATAATAGGCTGCATATCTGCTGGTAGACCTAATAGATGTACAGGAATAATTGCCCTTGTTTTTGAGGTTATTTCTTGCTCAATTAAATCTGGATTAATATTATAGGTGTCATACTCAACATCAACAAAAACTGGATTCATTCTATTATGCAAAACAATATTTGCTGTTGCCACAAAAGTAACTGCCGGTACTATAACTTCGTCTCCATCTGACCAGCCATATTTTTCTTTTAAAGCCGCCAAAGCTACATGTAGAGCAGAGGTTCCACTATTCATAAATAAGGCATGTTTAACGTTATGAAGAGCAGCAAATTCTTTTTCAAAACGCATTGACATGGGGCCATAAGTCAAACGATTAGAATCTAAAACTTGATTTACAAGACTCTTTTCATAATTAGAGAGTTCCAAGCCACCTACACCGATTTGTTTTTCATATTTTTTCATTTATAAAAATTCTCCCTTTATCACATTACAAATAAATTCAATCTGAGCACCTTCAATCTCAGGATAAATTGGCAATGATAAAATTTCATCTTTAAATAAGCTGCATACAGGAAAATCTGATTTTTTGTGTCCCAGATACTTATAAGCATCAAGAAAAGGTAATGGCTTTGGATAATGGATACCCGTAGAAACACCATTTCTCGCAAGAGCTTCAATTATTTTCCCTCTATTTTTTACTCTTACTACATAAAGATGGAATACGTGTTTTGCATCTTTATGTACTTTTGGGAACACAATATCTTTAGTCCCATCCAACAATTCATTATAAATCTTTGCAGCGTTTATCCTTTTGAGAGTCCACTCTTTAAGGTACTTTAGCTTAACACTTAGGATAGATGCCTGTATACCATCAAGCCTACTATTTATACCTTCCATTTTATGATCATGTTTTATTAATGAACCATGATTGGAAAACATTCTAATTCTCTCTGCAAGTACACTATCATTTGTAATTAGCCCTCCGGCATCACCATATGCACCTAAATTTTTTCCTGGAAAAAAACTAAAAGTCCCAATATCCCCAATAGTACCTACCATTTTATTGTCCCAGTGCGCAAAATGGGCCTGCGCACAATCTTCTATAACTTTCAGACCATAGGTCTTAGATATTTCTATTATTTCAGTCATATTGGCAGGGTGACCATATAGATGAACTGGAATAATAGCTTTTGTTTTCGAAGTTATTTTCTGACGTATTTTTTCAGGGTCAATGCTATAGTAATTTTCATCAATATCAATGAATATTGGTCTTGCACCTGCTTGCGTTATAGTTTCAGATGTTGATATCCAACTATTTGCTACGGTTATAACTTCATCATTATGACCAATATCGAGTGACTTTAAAGCAATGTACAACGCATCTGTACCATTAGCTACCCCAACGCAATGCTCAATTCCACAAAATTTTTTAAAATCATGCTCAAATTGTTCTACAAATTCACCCTTTATAAAAGCAGTTTTATTAATTACATTTTTAATAGAAGAATCTATTTCATCTTTAATGCTATTATATTGCGCTTTTAAATCAACCAAAGGTATTTTCATATTGACTCAATAATATTAATAAACTCTTTAAATCTAGAGGATGTACTATGGACTTTTGAAATCTCTTTCTGTCCATTAAAACATATTTCTTTTGCTAAATTTTTATTTTTTTTGAAATAGTTTATTTTTTCTAACAAATCATTTTCGTTTGAATATATAACCAAATGTTTTTTGTCTTCAAAATGTTTTTCCACTTCTTTATTTTTCTCAGTAAATAATAAGCAACCCATAGATAATGCTTCAAAAACCCTCATATTAATTGCATAATCAATATCAAAGTCAGAGTGAACGTTTAGTACCATCTTTGTATTATTTAAAACATTAATCATCCTTTTACCAAAAACAGGATCTTGAACATTATCTTTTATAGAATTAACTAGTGGAATAAGTTTATTATTATAGAGATATTTATAAATATTTGGCACAAATCTCCTAACAACTAGCTCCACCGGCATTGTTATTATGCTATCTTCACCTAAACCCATCCCAAATATTTGTAGTTCTATATTATTTCTGATTAAATATTTTAAAATGTTATTCCTTTTTCTGAATTGCCTACCAAGACTACCCGTAAAAACAATCTCATTCGCTCGATTATTATATGATTTTATGGAATCATTAAATAAAGGAACACTGCTAAGCATTTTTACGGAATTAATGCCTTTCGAATTGGCAAACTCCAAAATTTTTTTATTATCTGAAATCATTAAATCAACATAATTCAAATTAAGATTATATGGTATTTCTGCGGAAATCCAACATACAATTTTCCCAACAAACGGTTTAATTTTTTTAAAAAAATTATTATAATATTTAAAGTTTCCCGCAAAAAAGTAGATATCTGGCCTTGCAATTTTAATTTGTTGATATAAAACAGATTCTTCCCAATTTTTACTAAATTTTAAATTATTTTCTTCAGACCATTTTTTTTGTAATAAAAAATCTTCCGATAAAACAATGTCTATATTAAAATTATTTTTTTTCCCTTCAATATAAAAATATGGTAACCACTGATAACTATATTCTACCAAACCATTTTTTATTTCATCATAAGACTTACCCTCTAATTCGATCGTTGAATAATAATCTTGAACTAAACCAGAGTAAAAAAAATCACACAAAAGGATTTTCATAAATCCTCAGCTGAAAGAATTTTTATTACTTTTTTCGCATGATTAGCATCTGTTAAACATTTCTTATTACTAATAATACAATCAACGAAGTGTGCTATTTCAAGTGCTAATGGCTCATCTTCATCAATATCTTGAACAAAATTACCCCCGTCTTTATAAATAAAAGATGTATTCTTATTACTGCGATCTTTGGTCACCGATTTATCTAAAACAATTAGTTTATCATTTTTTGTGTCATCAAAAATTATCATTTTTTTAGAACCAATTATTTTTATTCTTCTTGTTTTAATTGGATCTAACCAGCTTACATGGATATGTGCTCGGATATTATTTTTATATTCAAGTTCCATAAAAGAAACATCATCTACACCTTTCTGTAAAAAAGACATACCATGTTTTTTAATATCTATTGGATAAATATCATCCAAGAAGTATTGTATAATACTTACATCATGTGGAGCAAGGTTCCACAAGGCATCAACATCAGTCCGCACCTTACCTAAATTCGTTCTTTCACAAATTATATATCTTAACTCTCCAATAGATTTTGACTTAATCAATTTTTTAGATATTTGAATAGCTGGATTATATAAAAAAGTATGTCCAACCATGGCTATTAAATCATTATTTTCTGATAATTTTATAATATCATCAACCTCATTCACGGTTTTCGCCATTGGTTTTTCGACTAGAATATGCTTACCTGATTCTAAAATTTTCATTGAAAGGTCATAGTGTGTTTCTACAGGGGTCGCAATAACAACTGCAGATATATCTTTGTCATTTATAATTCGTCCAATGTCGGTAGAAATTTCTATTGAATTATATTTTTTTTTTATTTCTGATAATCTATCCTTAGAAATATCTACTACAGTTTTAATTATACATTTTTCATTTTGGTATAAATTTCTAATAAGGTTTGGACCCCAGTAACCAACACCTATTTGCCCAAGAATCACTTTATTCGTCATATTTTACTTTTTGTGAGTATTCCTATTAATTAATTTTTTAAAGCCCGCTTTAATTAATAGTTGTTTTAAAGGATACAAAATTAAATTAAAAAAATTTAATAAGGGTAGGGGTAAAAATATTACCGGCAATATATATAGATATAATAGCTTTGTATCATCAAAGACAAAATTCAATAAATCCGTTTGTTCCTTTTTCAAACTTAATCCTCGATTTTTACAAAGAGTAATAAAAAAAAAATAGTTTAACAAATACTCCTTCCTTTGTTTTAAATATACTTCTTTAGGAAGTTTGCAATATTCATTCTGCAATGAAATCTTCTGCATTTTTAAAAATCCCGTCAATACATTAAAATGACTTCTACCATCAAATTGCCATTTATCATCTGGAATCCTACCTTTTATCATCGGTTGTGTAATTACATAAATGGAACCTTTATTCATATTTAAATACATTAATGCAACTTGTATGTAATTTGTACCAAAAAAAGGAGATAAATCAGTACAATGCCAAAATTTGCTTCTCGTTATTGTTGCTGGTAAAAAAGAAGGAAGATCATAAAAATACTTAAAATATTCGGAAGAATCTTTGAAACAAAAGTCTTTATCAAGAACAAGGTCTTTGTCTAGTTTTGAATATACATCAATATATGACTTTGTTAGGATATTTTTCATATCATGATCGAATTGATCGTAATTAATATAAACTATTCCAATACTCTTATCGTCTAATATCGTTAGGACTTTTTTTATTGTTCCCTGCCTCATAAGATCATCTTGGCCAAAAAACCAAACATATTCTCCATTAGCAAGACTTGCAGATTTAAGAAAATTGCCATCCATTCCTAAATTTTTTTCATTTTTATAAGCTTTCACAAAATCATAATTTTTTGAAAATTCTAGAACTATATCATATGTTCCATCTTCTGAATCATCATCAGATAATATTATTTCCAGACCTTCTTCATACTGGTCAATAATATTTTCCAGTGTTTTTTTTAAAGTTTTTTCTCCATTATACACTGGTATAGCAATTGTTAAAATATAGTTGATAAAAATTCCCGCTTTTTAAAATAATTTTTTGCTAATCAATAATTTTGATTTAAGTATTTTTGTAAACATTTAAATCACTTTCTGTATCTATTTCACCCCAATTATCCTCATATATCAAACCTTTAACTTTTATTTTATTCTTCAAAATAATTTTTTGAAGTAGAGTAGTCATATCCATTTTAGATTTCATTGTATTTGACATTTTGGACCTTATACTTTTTACTTCTTTCCAAGAAGCAGGCGTAAACTTTAGTAAACCCATGTATTGTCCTTGGATTTGATTTAAATCAGTTGGGACCTTACCAATTTCTGAAATTGTAGAATCTGCATTTAACTTAAAAGTTTCTGCATCATCCAATGGATTATCAAATCTTTTTTCCCACAATAATTTCCAATTTGGATCGTACGTTATCGCCATTTCATCCTTGCTTAGGATTAACTTTTTTATTGCTCTGTGTTGGTAAAAAATATCTCCATAGCTTACAATGCAATGATACTTATTCAACCATGAATCAGCACATTCTAGGGATGATACCATATTAGTTTTATCCCACTTATTATTATGAAATTCATAAAGACCAAAATCGGATAATAGTTGTCTTTTATAACCTGTGACAATCCCGATATCTTTGATATTTGAAGCCCTAAGTATTGCTAACTGGTGCTCTAGCAAAGATTTCCCATTAAGCTGTATTAAACATTTAGGTTTTTTATTGGTTAAACTTCCTAATCTACTCCCTCTACCCGCGGCTAATATTATACATCTAATACTCATTTTTTAGAGTCTGATATAAACAGTATTTTTATAAAATTGCAATCAAAAATATTTATCATATATATACTAATAATTTTAAAATAATTAGAAAATCATTTATTATGACCCAAATAGGTTTTCTATTCTATTTTTATTTATATCATTAAATGGTTTATCTCTTTCAGGGTGCCACATCCAACCTTCCCATCGCAAACTTGAGTGCTTAAAAGCTTCGACAAAACCATCATGAGTTCTTGCTAATACAGAAAAATCTTTAGGACAATTCTTTATTCCCCAATTATGAAAACACTTTATTTCTTGTGGAAATTTTTCACCTTTTTTAATTGAAATCAGCTTGTTATATGCCTTAACATGACCTTCTACTCTAACCAGTTTACAACCCGATCTAACAGCCATTAATTGCATCCCTCTACATATACCTAATACAGGAATATTTTTATTTTCTGCCCATTCTAATAATAGTTGCTCAGTGATATCTCGAACTTGGTATTGCCCAATATCATTTCCACCAGAAAGAACCAAACCATCAGGATTAATTTTATTTAAAAATTCTGCTAAACCACTATGATCAGATAGGTTTGTTGATTGACAAGACTTAGAATCTATGAACATGTTAGTTAATGGGATTGGTAAATAGCCCAACTGGAAGACCAAGCTTGGAAGCTCTCTATCCAAAGATTCTCGTACTTCTGAATAATTATTAATAAAATCAATTCTTTGTGTAATCAGGATTTTTTTCATATTTTTTTTGCAATGATTACAAAAATATTACAAAAATGCTTTGAAAAGTATTTCATAAATATTTTTTGAATTTTTTTCCCCAAAAAAGAAAGCTTGTAACCTTCATTCCTAGCTAAATTCTCATTGAAATTTTTATGTGTTTTAGATCTGAAAAAAGGAATCTTATATATAAAGGGCATGTTTTCTACATGGTAAATGTTTTCTATTTTGAAACCATGCTTGATAAATAATTCTAAAAATTCATTTTCCTTGAGGTTCATTTTATGAAAAAAACTAGAATCTCTATCCCCCTGTGAACTTGTCGCTTGATTATTTAACCAATCTGTTAATCGAGTCTGAATATTATCAGCTCTGAATGATGCACAAACCTTACCACTGCTAGTTAAAATACGATATGTTTCAGATATAGCATCATCTAGATTGTTCTGAAGATTATGATATAATCCAAATGCTAGTATATAATCAAAAGAATTATTTTTGTATTTCAATTTGGTAATATCTCCAACCTCGGCATTTAAACTAGAATCAACTGCTTTTAACTTCTCAATTGAAGTTTTGATAAAATCAAATCCTGTTATATTATAGCCATTATTGTGATAATAGCGCAATATTCTGCCATTACCACAGCCAGCTTCTAAAATTTTTGATTCTTTAGTATCAATACAAATATTAGCATATTTCAATGGGTATATGGCTTCATTGGTCATCGCTTCATCAGCTGGAATTTGATCCCATCTTTTTTGCCAATAATCTTTATTGTTTTTATATCTATAAGTTATACGCAATCTTCAACTATTTTTTTGAAAGAATAGAAATATGTTTTAATAGCGGATGAATAATATAATACATACTACCCTCATTAATGTATTTCTTAGTCTTAAACTTGCCTGATTTTTGGTATTCATTTAGTGTTTCTATCAAAACATTTGATCTGACCACACTATCATAAAAATGATCCATCTCTTGTCTTTTATATGGTGGAGGAAATTTTCTCCTCAATATTAACGGTCCACTATCAATCTTTTCATTAAGAAAAATTGAAGAAGCTCCAATCATATTCTCTTCAATAATACTATAATAATTTGTTGTACTCCCTTTGTAATTGGGAAGGTATCCACCATGAATATGGAGAAATTTTTTACCCGTGGAAAATAATTTTTTTTTCAGTATTATGCCACCATAACCAGAATATATGAATGCAAATTCAGGCCTAATCTCTATTTCTTCTATTACCTTTGGATCATGTATATCATTAGTATACATCTCTTTAAAATTTACTGAAGCAGATTTAAGACTTCTACGAATAGATAATGAAAGATCAATCCCATTATTCTTACCAGTTGAAATTTTTGTAGATTTGATTTGACCAGGTAGGCTTTTATTGTTTTTATTTTTTAGTATTAAAACAAAATTTGGAATTAGTCCCTCCAGGATCATAGATTGAATATATACTCTAGACCGAGAAGTGTCGGCCGCAATCATTGCAATATCAGTTAGAGTTACCATATAAAACCATTCTGTATACTGGAAAAAAATTAATGCTTAGTCTAACCTTGTATATATACATTTTTTTTAGGATGCTGGATCATATACGATCCCCTTTGAATCAAGCAATATTTTAACAAAAACTAATTCAATACTTACAATCGAACGAACTAATTGAACTGAAAAATTATTAACTATTTTTTTTGGGGGTATTGATGTTATTAGGTCACATAATTTGATAAGAGTATTTAGATATTGTAATTTAAATTTTTCTGAATAAAGCATTGATAAGATCAAAGCAAAATAACAATAAGTCTCAATAGAATCAGTTGCTCCATATCCTTTTTTTCCACCTGGAAGATAAAAATTGTAAAATTTTTTTGTCACCTCAAACCTTTGCAGCATGTGCTTAGTCCAGATTTTAATTTCCTTGGCATTTTGGTTTGATAATAGAGATGATAAAAGCGCAATAAACAAACCCTCTGTATCTAGTTCTTTATCGAACGAAAATTTATTAATCAAACTTTCGGCATTTGTTTTTTTATCACCTTGCTCATCTACTCGTTTTTCATACCTTTCGTAAAACCAGTTCAATTCCATTTTATATATTTTAACTTCTTTTAAAGAACGACCGGCAAGATTTTTTTCAACTTTTTTTATAATCTTTTTTGTTTCAAACAAGGAGAATATATTTCCCCCCTCTTCATTTAGGCTAGCTATAAATTTATACCTTGATTCAAAATAATATTTGAAAAAATCAACTCCCATAAACTCAGTATACATATATCTCTCAGGCTCATTAATAAGATTTCTTTTATTATACTTATAACTCATGGAATTGACTCACAAATAATTTTAGAAAGATAAAGAGAATTATTTTTCAATTTTTTTAAAGAGCTATCATTAGTAATCCTAAGATCAGAACTAGATGGCATCTTAAAATCTATGTCTAAACCAGCGATGTTCTTAATTTCTCCATTTTGAAACTTTTTATATAAACCCTTGTAGTCTCTATGCTTTAATTGATCAATTGGGGCATCAATATATACTTCAAAATAATTCCTTATAAATTCTCTATTCCATTTGCGAGATTCAGGGAACAATGAAAGTATAGAACAAACCACGTGCACACCCTGATCATCAAGATACTTACAAAGGCGGCAGATCCTATCAGCATTTTTTCGACGATCCTCTAATGAATGACCTAAGTCATTATTAAATGTATCTCTAATCATATCACCATCGATCAGTATAATGTTACTCTTGGTTTTCCTTACCCTTTTAATTGTTTCTTTAGCGAGAGTGGTCTTGCCTGCTCCAGATAACCCTATTATCCAAATAACCAAGGTAATTAGTCCATGATTTTTATTAATGAGGCAGAGCAATCTAACATAATATGTTTAGCATTTAAAAGTGATTCATAGCGTTGCTCACCACACCCAATTGCAGCTGGGATATTAAACTCAGCACATCTTATGGCCATATGCGAGTTTGCACCTCCATATTTGGTAATCAAACCCGAAATTTTTTGGCTGAATATCCAATCAAAACCCGGATCAGCATTCTCGATCAGAACTAATTTATTTACCAAGCTTGGTGGATCTTCACCTGATTTAAGAGAGATACTTTTTGATGAAGCTTTTTTATTTGTAATAAAATTTGGTTGACTAACTTGAAAAGGTATAACAAATATTCCAGAATAATCATATAAAACCTGCGGCAGTCTAATTGCTGATGAAACATTAACTAATTCCTCATTTTTCTTTGAAATTTTCCGTAGTCTTATCTCTATTTCCTCCTCATCACTATGTTTTATAACTGATAAAAAATCATTGATCGATATATGGGAAAGTTCATCTCTACTTAAAAAATGCTGTTCACCAAATCTTGCAATAATCTCTAATATTGTACTTACGCTGCGACTGAAAACAAACTTCCCATATTCGCGTCCTTTTATAGCATCTGCCATATATCTAAACAAATTATCAGAGTCAAGATCAGTCAACCCATCATCTTTTAATAATCCATCAATTTCCTTTTTCTGAGATTTTCCAATTTCAAATTTTTTAGATTCGATATTCCTAAATTCCTGATAATCCATTTCTCCAAATTCAGGAATTTGATCATACCGCGGAGAACTAATATCGTAGGTCCCTGGTCGCAAATGGCCATATTTCCCCATGAATTTCTCGATCCCCAATTTTTTTGATTGTAATAGATTCATATCATTAACAAGCTCACTAGCAACAGTACTCACAGAAGAAAAAAATTGACTTACATCATCATCAGAGAGTACACCCTTATGGACAAGTGAATAAAGTAATGTTTTAGCGATAAAGCCATGTCTTGCTAATATTGAAAATGGTATTGTACCTAAATTGATACAATCATGAATAATAGCATTTAGTTGATTCAAATTAGGATCATTATTATATGAACCTAGCGATGCTTGTTTTTTAGCCAACTCATCAATTTTTTTCATAGCGCTATCTATTGAGCCTCTGCTTTCTCCAGATAATAAAGGGATAGTCAATTCAAGGAAAAATTCTTTAAATATTTTTTTTTCCTTTTTATTGAGTATATTTCCAATTAAATGATTAATTCGTTCATCAATATCAAATGAATATGTAGTGATTGCAATATCAAATTCAATCTTATCATGGAGCTCCGGGTTTTCTTTCAATTTATCAACCCATGCATTAACAAGTTTGTGACAAATTCCAGGGTCAAGATTTTTTGGTAAATAGGATTGGAAACTCAATCGTGTATCTATAAAAGGTTGACCACCTAAGGAAACCATTAATGGTTGTCCGATTGGGTCAAAATAACCCATTGCTTTTCTAGCTATTCGCCATGCGTCATCAGTGATTAGTTTTTCATACAAAGAAAAAGCCAAAGCTCGAGGAGCCCGACCTATCATCTCTGCTGGATTCCAATCAGGCATCTGCCCAAAAACTGTATTGTCTCCATATATACCATCTATTGGCTTGAACTTATTCTTTAATAAAATATTAATCCCATTAAGAGTACTATCTATACTTTTTACAATTGATCGATTCCAATTTTTTTGTGTTGTGATTGCTCTTACTTGTAATATGTATACAATATGATCTTCATCAATAGCAAATTCGATGTCTAAGAATTGGCTATTCATTATTTTTTCTACTTCTTTAATACTAGTAATTAATTTAATGAACCGATTGGACCTGATATTTTTATGTGATTTTCGATGTATAAATAATGTTCTATTTGAATATTCACTATCACCCGATGTAACTGTATCAGTCAGCCCAGAGATATCATCATAATTAATTACATAATATGGGCTACCATGATTGAGTTCATGGGTAAATACAACACCAGACATAGAAACATTTGGAACCATGGACTGGATTAGAATTTCATTTTTTTGATTACAATTATTGCCATAGGATTTAATGACAGTTTCAATACCAGTGGTAAGATGTCCTGAGTCATTACTGCTTATGTTTTTTACAGAGTCAAATGCTCCTGCCATACTATTTAGCAACCCATCTTCACCCATGGCACTACTTCTAACAATTATTTGGGTATTTTTGAATTTTGATTGAATTAGATTAATAACTTTAGTATCAGACGAATACCAATCTTTGACAGAAAAAACTAAACTTTCACATATTTTTGATTTTTTAAGTTTAGACTTTATACCAACTAAGGTTTGAGCTTTCGTTTGAAATTTTCTCATCTATAAGTACAAAGCTCGTTAGTTTTTATAACTTAAAATCCTAATTATGTTCAAAGATCTTAGAATAGAGATAAAAGAAAAATAAAACAAGACTCCAACTGCATAATATTTGCCAAATGGCAAAACTAAAAAGTAAAAAAGACAATGGCCATCTATTGTTAATGTAATTTGATAAATATTTCTTAGCAATGGATAATTATATATAAATGACATAATCTTATTTTGCTCATCATCTAGTTTTCGATTTGCATTGTTTTCCTTGCTCAAAAACCTGTTAAAATCATGTGATAGGATAATAAAATACAGATGTGAAAAACAACATACTGCAACCGCTGCCCAAATGAAATTGTCTAGATATCTGAATCCCGTTGCAATCCATATAATGCCGTATTTTAGTACATCAGTGAGGTGATCAACACGCAAAACTCCATTATTTTTTTTCCCTGATAATCTTGCTAGGGTCCCATCTGTAAAGTCTAATATTATATTAATGAGCCAAAACACACAAAAGTTCAAAGGGCTATTTTCATAAATCAAAAAATAAGCCGATAAAATAGAACTGATAAAAGATAAAAATGTTACCTGATTTGCTGTCAAATTTATTTTTATGAATACTTTCGCAATGGGCATAGCAACGTTATAAGTATACTTTTTAATAAAATTATGCTCACTCATCATTTCGAACATTAAAATAATATTATGATTTTCTTAATTTATTTAAATATCTTAAGACGATAGGTGGAATAAAATCTCTTGAGTGAAATTTAAAATTATTGTAGGCATCTAAAAAAATGTTTCCCCAGTCTTTAACAAAAAAATTGTTATCCTTTTTTCTGGTCCCAACCCATTTTGTAACATGTTGATATTTTTTGTATGCTTCATCATATTCTCTACCAAGCTCATAGTAATAGATTGCAAGAGAATTTCTTCTACGATCTTTAGGACAATTCAATGGGATCGGTTGTCCATGAAAAGAAAATGAATTAGTTTCAAAAATCACACACCTATTAAAAATTGGTAAAATTTTTTCTATAGCTTCTGTTGCATTATTATTCCATAGCTCCAAATGTCCTCCATATTCTTCTTCCCAGTTTTGATTTAAAAATAATATTAAATTAATAACCTGATGAAGTTTTTTATCCCTGATAGGGTGTCTATTTGCATCAGTATGGACCATTAATTTTCCACCTGGTCCAGTGGAGTGTAAGCCCCCACCATGGTAAAAAGGATCACAAACTACATTATCTCGACCTGTTAGTTTGATTATAAATTGGATAAAATTTTGACTATTTAATTGACTGAAAAAATGTCGAGTGAAAGGTCCAAAGTTTTCTTCATTAGAAGTCCCTATTTTTTCTATATTAGAGTCTCCACTATTTTTTACATTCCCGGGTCCCCAAAATGTCCAATCTGTTTCTCCAGGCCCAGGAAATTCATCGTGCAGTAATTGGGCAATTTCGGCAGGAAGAAAGTTATCAATAATAATATGAGGGAAAGGCTTTTTTTCTAAAAAAGAATCACTGTTTTCCAAAATATTATTTAAAAATTCTTTTTCAAAAAAAAAGGAAGGGATTTGCTTTGTTTTATTTTTTAGATACACTTATTTACCAAATATTTAACAAATTATAAACAAACACAAAAAAGTTGCTTCCTTAGGTCATTCTAAAACTGTTAAAGATTTTCATTATTAAATTTAATAATTATATTATTTATATATTAGAAAAGTTGTTTTTTACTAAAATTTTGTTAATACTATTTCGGTTTTTCAAAAATGGTCTTAATAAAAAATATGATAACAACAATTGGAACACTATCAATACTAACCAATCAATCCCAAAAGAAAGTAATACGGGACTAAAAAATATGTATAATATATTCGATTGAAAAATTTTCGATCAAATAAATTTTTCAGGTTTCCAGTATACTACATTATCCATTGAATGATAAATCCTAATAAAAAATAAACAGGTATCGATTTATAGGCACCAAAAAGTGTAAACAATTCTCCAAAAATACTAAATGCGTAAGAAGTATACTTTAATATGTTAATATCTGATAAAGCTGGAACAAAATCAAATTCAAAAATAAAATTTTTTACTTGCCCCAATAATTTGGCAACAGTGCCATCCGAAAAATCTAGAATTATATTTAAAATCCAAAAAATAAATAAAATTTATCTTTGAAAATCAAGAAATAAGCTGCAACAATAGAACTTACAATTGAAAGAAAAGTAACTAGATTGGCTGAAAAATGAATTTTTACAAAACCTTTAGCAATAGGCACCGATATTAGATATCGTTATCTTTTTTATAATATTTTGATCAACCATTAATTATAATAAGAATATTGTTTTAAAAAATAATTTTATGATTTTTTTATTACTTTAATCTCTAAAAAATTAGAGAGATATGATTTATTTTTGCGGTAGGAAACATTTTATATTTAGCCGTCATAAAATTATTATTGATTTAAAATTGTATAGAGAAATTTTACTATTATTAGTGAATTTAAAAAAGGTTAAGTATTAATCTAATCCATATAATTTATCTAAGTTGGATATCTATATAAGGATTCTCTTTTAAATCCTGGTCTGGTTTATATCTATCCTTCAATAGCGGCCTCAAAATTAAATACGCAAGTAATGACTGAAATATGTCAACTGCAAGCCAATCTATGCCGAAAGAAAAAAGAATTAAAGTAAAAAATAAAAATAACAAATATGATTTAAAAAATATTCTATCAAATGAATTATTAAAGCTGTTTATATATTGAAAAAGCCACTGGATTAGATAACCCAATAGAAAATAGATTGGAATTGATTTATATCCACCAAATAGAGTAAAAAATTCCCCAAATATAGTAAAAGCTTGTGAATTATATTTTAGTGCTTCGTTTACCTCAGAAAGAGTAGCAACATGATTATAATGAAAAATAAATTGCTTTACCTGCCCAGAAAGCGCAACATTAAAAAAAGTAAACCCTGGACTAAGACTATCGATTATACTTTTGAAATAATAACTTATATTTAATATTGGTTCATAACTTTTACTGTAAACGATGCTTTCAATTGCTAAATCAATAAATCCTGCACGATCAAATTGATATAAAAAACCCTCAGTCTCTAAAAAACCTCTATTTAGATACATGCTGAGTAATTCTAAATAGTCAAGCTGAATACCCTGATCTACTAATAAATCACTCCTCTGCCATCGTAAAAAAGTTGCTAAATCGTAAACCACTGATAAAATAGGAATTAAAACAATTACCATTAAAAAAATATGCTTAAAACTAAATCTAAGCTGTCTCGGAATAATTATTAAATGGATAAAAAAAGAGAATAAAATAATATCAAGTATTATTCTCCGACCTCCAATTATAGTTGTCATTACTATAACCATAAATATGTAAAAATAGATCCATTTTCGGGTTTTTAAATATTGTTCAAAATTAAAATATTTATTTTGATATAAATAGCAAAGTGAGAAAAACAACATTACTTTCATCGGGAAAATCCTAAGAAAATAACTAAGTAAGTTGTTATTCAAAAATATTGATGAAACTCTAAATAAGGATTGAATAATAATCCCCAAAAAACACATTAATATAAAAATAGAAAAACCATTATTATTGTAAATAATATTTGAAATATTTTTTTTATATTTTTCTTTTTTGGAAGCAGAACAAAGCCCAAGATTTAGAAAAAAAACTGCAAATATAATATAAATCAGCGCATAATTGTATTGTAATACTGTTATTTCTCCTGATAAATAGAGATGATTTGAAAAACCCTTCGAATAATAAAATGTAAAACCGCGGAAAATAAAAAAAACAGTAGTAAACAAATTTAATACAAGCAATGAAGGTAATCTCATATTCCTTTCTATCAATAACCAGATAATATTCTGAAAAATAAATAACTCTAGCAGTACAAAAGTCCATTGGTTTACAACCACCAAATCATAATTAAAATCGAAAATTATTATTAAGGCCCATAAACAAAAAAAAATATTTAAAGTTAAAATTAAACTGTTAAAACTTAAACTTTTCATAAAAAATCAATTAATCATTAATTTAATTTTCATTTTTAAAAAATTTTATTTTCAAATTAGAAAAAGTTTCCTCCAAATCGATCTTAGAAATGCCAAAAATAGACGGCGAAAAAAATAAAACTGAAATAGTACTAGAAAAAAATATAACAGAGCTAATAATGCTATAACCTAGATTTGATTCGTAATTAAATAATGATAAAGCTTTATTGGCTACAAAAGATGCTAAAATAATTAGTATAAGAAGTGTGATCATTATAATAACAATTCTAATTAAAAAGCCTGATTTAATATCTAGGATTTTTGTTATTTTATAAAAAATAATAGTAACCAGAAGTATTTCCATAGCTAGATATTTTAAAGCAAGACCTTTTGCTCCAAGGCTTAATCCAATAAAAAAAGAACTCTCAGAATGACTTAAAAGAAAGGTAGTCAATAGTAAACCAATAATTAAGTTAAAAAATCCCACATTCCTTAATATTGATGTCTTATTAAGACAAATTAATAACATACTTTGAAATTGGCCAATACAACGAAATAGAGTACTCAAAATCATTATAAAAATAATATTATACGCAGAGTTATAGTGTTTATTCAGAAGAATATCAATAATTGTTTGGAGATTAAAAAGAAGTAATAGAACCAAGAAAGTTGTAATTGAATAAAAAATTAATAAAAATGACTGATATTTTTCAGCCAAAGAGACATAATCATTTTTACTCTCTAATAATACAAGTTCTTTCTGCATTATTGGGATAATAGCCATATTAAATAAAAGTATTATTCCCGAAAGTCTGAATGAAAAATGAAAATAGCCTTGATCTACCGATCCTGATACGTTTTGTAATAACCACCTCTCAAAAAACATTGAAAAACTCGATAATAATGCTAAAAAAATCAGTGGGTGTGAAAATTTAAAAAAATAACTTGTTATGTTTCTAAAGGATCTTCTTTCATTAGCAGGTGGCTTTTGGGAAACGACCTTATTTAGCCTGAAAATAAAATATGATGATATAATAAATAATAAATGAATATTAATTAATAATAAGCAAAAAGTATGAATTCTTAGGATATTATTAATATATAAATAAAAGATACCAATCACTTGAATAACCATAGCAATTAATTTTATTCTCTGAATAGGTATTGTTAATGATTTTGCATGACCATAATCGTCAAAAGCTGAAAATAATTCTTTTGATATAACAAATAACAATATTGGTATTACGATATCTAAATGGTAGCTACTCCAAATAAGGGATTTATCAAAAGATAAGGTATAAAATGTAAAAGCCAATATTATCGTAATAACAAAAAATGAATAAAAAATAACCCATCTATTTATATCATATGAATTATTATTTCTCGAATTATCATTAAAATATGCTTGAGATATCCCTGTCTTAAAAAAAAGAAATATTGAATCATAAATTGAAAATATATATCCAAAATCTCCATATACCTTAGGTCCAATTGATTTAGGTAATAAACTATTGGTAAATAAACTAGCAAAAAAGCTTAGAAAAGTGCTTACAAGATTAAAAAAGAATCTATTTGTTACTGAATTAATTATAGTTTTAGTTCCAGTTAAAGTAATGAGAGTATATAATTATTTATCGCATCTTTTGGTCCAAAATTTCTTTTCAAATATTTTTTTCTTGCATTTTGCACTTCGACTGTATTCCACCATTTATCAATTGAAAAAAAAATTTTATTTACAAAATTTGAAGCTTTTACTGAATTTGTAAACATAATGTTTGCATTTATAAGATCATCATAAAAATCAATATATTCATCCAATAAGTAATAGGTTTTTGTATTAAATAATATTATTGCTGGAATATTTGACATAAGTACTGAATTATATGGAGTTGATAGGTAATCACAAATTACAAATTTTGATTTTGATAATAATTCTTGAGACCTGTTTTGTTCAGAATCATCATAAAAAACGCCTGTTGATTTTAAATATCTGTTAAACTTTCTATTGATTGCATGCTCAGTTTTTCTTTTCTGTTCAGGGTAATCTCTGTAGTAAATACTTTCGATTATTTTTTGATCTAGATTATGAAAAAAATCTTCTTTCATCTTTATATAACTTTTTGCATTCCTATCACCCCCCTCTCCATATCCTGAAGAAAAGTGTGGAAAGCCTTTTTGAGCTAATGCTGAGATATATAATATATCAATTGTCTTTTCCTTTGCTGGTTTTATTATCCACTCATAATTAGAAGATGTGGGTATATGGTTAGGATCTTGGCTATCCTTCCAGCCCATCGATAAAAAATAATCAAATTTTGTTTTTACATACCAAATATTGTTCCCTAAAAATTGATGCTGGAGATAGTTATGTTCAATATAATAGTTCAATATTCCCCGCTCATTACCAACTGCAGATAACAAGTTGGCATTTTCGCTCAAAGACTCATTAAATATATATTTCAATTTTTTATTTTTTTTTAAAAAGTTTTTTGCTTGGTTTTGTCTAAACTTAAAACCCTCTAATACTGAAACTGGTAATGAAAATTTCAAAGACTGAAAAAAAAATTTGTCGAAACCATCATTCATATTATCCACACTACTAATAGTATTTCTCATCATATTATCAATGGAATTAATTTTAATATTATCAAAAGAAATAAACTCGAAATGAATTTTAAAAAAAGATTGAAATTGTATTTTCTGCCTAGATGAAAGACTCCACCAGGCTTGGTTTATTAATATTTTAGGTTTAATTAATTTTTTAAATATTCTGATGATTATTTCGTAAAACATTTGTGATAAAGTTTTCTTTTTATTAAACCTGTAGCCTTTAATCTGATCTGCCCTTGTACTTAGTTTTATGTCTAATGGAACATTAGCAAGTTGAATCTCTAAATAGGACTTTCCTACATTAGAATTAAGATAGAACTCTCTGTATTCTTGTTCATTTAAGGGGGTTTTTATTTCATGGGTTCTCTTTTTTTTTTCTTATAGCTATATCTTTTTTCTTATTATAAACGAAAATAGACTGAGCAATATGAATTAAAAACGAAAAACCCAACACCTTTTCCCAATATTCATCTTTTTTATTTAATTCATGAATTTTATTTAATCTCTTAGAGATTATTGGGATATACTCTCTATATTTTTTTTTTTCAGTTTTGGAAAAATCGCAAAATTCTTTTTTGTTTAACACAACCTAAGAAATTCCTTGATCCATAAGCGCATTTTTCTGTTCAGCCTTTCTCGCCAGCACTAAAACTGTATCAGATAAATTATTCTTATCAAAAATATTTTGTATTTCATCAGAGCATTTATATATCTTATTAAAATTGCTATCTTCCTCCAACTCACCATCGATTGATAAAACAGTACATAGATCAATAAAATCTTGGCCAAAAAACCAAGCTGTTTCAACTACGTAGCAGCTTTCGGAAATAATATTATTTAATGATTCATCAGAAAATATGTGAAGGTGATCTGGAGGATAAATATGCCTATTAGAATAATCGGGAAATAACTTATTTATATAACTGCTTAATGATGGAGTTCTGGGAACTTCTATCAACAAATAGGATCCTACTTTTGTATTTTTTGAAATTTTAAACAGAAAAGATTTCGGGTTTTCAATATGTTCTAAAACATTCATTAATGAAATCAGTCCTACTGTTTTAAATATATTAAAATCAAAATTTTCATTTATAGTTGATTTTTCTACATTGATACCCATATCTTTAGCAAACATGACTGCTTCTGCATCTATTTCATATCCAATACAGTTTAATCCTTTGTTTTTTGCAGAAAAAACAATCTCACCCGGCCCTGCTCCAATGTCCACCCATAGATTATTTGGATTATCTAAATTGGCATATTTAATCACAAAATCTACTTTTGGATCCGCAATTTGTTTAACTCTTTTTAAGAAGATTTTTTTATCTAAATAAATATCAGTTTGAACAGATTTTATGTCTTCTAAAGAACTATAGTAGCTTTCTAAATTTTCCTGGGGAAGAACAGATTCCGAAAATATATGCCCACAGTATGAGCATTCTTTATAAAAATAACTAAAAATTTCACAAAAAAAAGTACTTTCATTACTTTTGCAAATGGGACATGCATCTATTTTTTTTGTAAATGGCTTTTGTAACTTGGACAGCCTTTTTTGTTCATCAGCAATATCTTTTTTCCATTTTGCACTTCTTCCTAGGTAAGACGGATTAAACTTTTTACTAAATATTTTCTTCATTTAATTATCATCAGTACCATTTTTACCTACCGTATGCCTTAACCGCCATTCTCCATTAACATTTTTCCACAAATGCTCAGATCTAAAATCATCACATAGTCTATGAAAATATTCAGGATCCATATCTAAAAAATCCATTATTTCATTAAAATAAATATCTGGAAACTCCCCATCATAACGATTTACTAACGCTACCCCCTCTTCACGAGTTAAGTGTTTATTCCGGATTTCTTGGGATGCACTAGGGGAAGTACGACCAAGGCCAAATTTTATAAAATAGGTATAATAATGCAAATCATCTATTTTGTCGTCAATGCTTTCATATTTGCTATAAGTGCCTTGAGTCCTAAAAGGTCTAGCTTGAAAACCAGCATGTTCTACAGCATAGTAATAGGCTTCCTGAGGGATCCATTTTACGTAATATCCTAAGAAGTGATATTCAATATTCGGTCCGTCTTGATATTCTTCAGTAGTTGGGGGTAAAAAAGGGAGTAAATCTCTCTCTGTCAGATTATATTTTTCTTTTAACTCCTTAACACCTACACCTCCAAAATGAAGAGAATTAATATTTTTATATGTAAAAAAGGAACTATCCATTAAAGATGTGAGATTATCGCTAATGGGGTTTCCATATTCTGCTTGATTTTCGCCATAAAATATTAAGGGTATTCCAAATTTAACAGCTATTTTGGGAGCTATATTTTTTTGACCGATTATAAATGTTTGAAATGGATGTAATAAATTTTCAATAGATAACCTAGTCAATAATTTCATCACATTTCCATTTCTTTTATAGGATATGTTATCGAAGCCCCCAATATCAATCCAATTATTAAAGTTTGATAAACCATAATCAGTATATAATATAGGTGGCCAAGTAACTGTCAAAGGGTTCATATCATATTTGTATTTTAATAAATGTGCTGTCATTACACTATCCTTCCCTCCGCTGCCAGGAACAATACAATCATATTCTCCAGTTTTACTTCTGTGCTTATCTAATAATTTGATTAATTCTTTTTCTCTTGCTTCCCAATCGATAGATTGTTTCATCTCTGCTGTAAGACAAGCCTCACATACTCCATCTTTATTAAAACCAATAGTTTTTTTATTAGTATTTATCTTATGCTTAACCTCTACAGCAGAATTTGGTCTTTGATTTGATATAACACATTTCTTGCAAAATTTTACCTTAGTTGGTAAACCATATTTAGCTTTGTACATTTATAAATATGCCTCTCTTATTTGTTTGTATATTTTTAAACCATTCTCACCACTTTTTTCAGGATGATATTGCACGGCAAAAATATTTTGAAATTTAATTGATGAACAAAAGTTTTTCTGACCATATAGCGTCGTAGAATAAATAATGTTTTTATCTTTTGGTTCTGCATAGTGAGAATGGACAAAGTACATAAAATCACCATCAATATTATTTTTTAGTAAAGAGTCCTTCCAATCTTTTTCATTTTTAAAAATTTTATTCCAGCCTATTTGAGGAATTGGATATTTAACATCGTTAATAGTTTGGAGATCAAATTTTTTCACCGATCCTTTAACAAGGCCTAAACCTTTATAACTTCCGAATTCATCGCTAGACTCAAATAATAGTTGTAACCCTAAGCAAATCCCAATAATAGGCCTACCACTTTCAAAAAAACGTATGATGCAATCATCTAAATCTCTTTCTTGCAGCTTCAACATTGCTTCTCCAAATGCGCCAACACCTGGTAAAATCACTATTTTTGCATCTAAAATTTTTTCAGGCTTAGAAGTAATTTCACAATCAATGTTAACCTTCTTGCAAGCTTCACGCACACTATGAAGGTTGCTCATTTTATAATCTATAATTGCTAAGTCCATATTTATTTAAAATGCCTAATCGGGATATTATGATCAATTAATTGGTTTTTTATATCAATCAAATTTTTATTACCAAATATTTTAACCGACTTATTTTTATCCAAAAATTCTGTATTCCCCTCTTCATATTTATGTGATAAAACTCTATTATGATTTATAGCTGAATAATGTAGAACTGATGCTATCGAGACCGCATCAGCACCATTATTTATCGAATCAGCTATATGCTGAGGATTCGATGCCCCACCATGAGCAATAATTGGAATACTAACAGAATCAGAAACTTTTTTGATAAGGTTTAGGTCAAAACCTTTCCCTGTGCCTTCTCTATCAATAGATGTAAGTAAAATTTCCCCGGCCCCTCGACAAGCAACATCCTTAGCCCATTTTATAACTTCAACTCCAGTATATTCCCGGCCATTATCGGTATATGCTAAATATGTACCATCTTTTTGTTTTATTGCTTCAATAGCAATAACGATAGTTGAAGAACCAAATACCCTACTGGATTTATTTATTAAATTAGGATTTTCAATTGCAGCTGTGTTTATAGCAACTTTATCCGCACCTGCGTTTAAAATATTTTTAATATCTTCCAATGAACGTATACCACCACCAACAGTCAAAGGAATAAAAATGTTTTTTGCTGTTTTAGAGATCAATTCCGTTATATTATTTCTTTGATATAAACTTGCTACAGTATCTTGATAAATTAATTCATCAGCACCATTTTTATAATATAGTTTTGCAAAATCTTCAGGCTTACCTAATACACGCAATCCTTCTAGATGTATACCCTTAACTAGGTTAGGACCTTTGATATCTAGCCTAGGAATTATTCGAAAGTACTTCAAGTTTTAATGAATCAAAGTTATGAGAAAATTAGCTATGAACAACTTTTTACCTAACTTAGGTTCTTTAATTTTGTTGAAATTGTTTAATATTCTTAAAAAACGCCAAAAAAAACGGAATATTATTTGCCAGTTGGCGTTTGGCCTTTTCCAATATTTTTCTTTCATCCCTGGTAAAACTTTGACTTACATTAGCGATAAAGGCACCAATAATACCTAATAAAATACCAAAAACTCCTGACATTATAACCATTTTTGTTCTTTGAGGTTTAGATCTTAATAAGGGAACTTCTGGTTTATCTAGTATAATGACGTATTCTGACTCTTTCACTTCTTCAATCTTAGTTGTCTCCAGCTGCTGCTTTAGAGTAGTAAAAACACCCGTTAATACTGTTACCTCTCTATTCAATCTTTGTTGTTCTAAAAGTAAAGTTGGTGAATTTTCTATTCTCCGATTTCGATCCATAAATTTTCTTAGGTTTTCCTCAGCAGAATTCAGTTCTTTTTCAGTACCCACTATTCTTTCTTCAATAAATTGACGGGTTTTGCTAGTTCTGTTTTTGTTATATTCCCTCTGATGAGAGTCTAATTCTTCAAGAATAGCCATATTTATTTCAGCAGATAATACTGGTTCAGAGGCATTGGTGATTAAAGTATAAATTCCTGTTTTTATATTTTCCGAAACCTGGATTTTTTTATTTAATAATTCTAGAGCCATAGTTTCTAAAGTGTCTAATGAAAATTGAGGTTCTTCATTCCCATAAGTCAAAATTTGTGTTAAGCTCTTTTGTGCCCCAAACTCTCTGGTATTAAAGTTTCTTTTTAATATTTTTCTGCCAATTGTTCGGCTCTTGATTATTTCTGGATATACCCAATTAGTTTCTGCTTCTCCAGATGATATCGGAAGTGAAATCCCAAATTGTGCAGCTAAGCCAGCTGCCTGAGAAATACCTCCGCTTGATGAAGATGACATTATTTTCGATGTAGAAGTATACACATGATTAGCAATAAATAAAGAATAGATGATTGTTATAATGCATAATATTGTAGGAACAATTATTATAATTTTTATTTGAGATGCAAGAATTAAGATTATTTCTACAAAAGAATGATCTTTATCATTAGATGAAAAATTATTCATATTATATAGTTCATTTTCTAAATTTTTTGTGATCCAAAATTTGCTTCTTTTTTAAATAGTTAAAGTATTAAAGTGGTAGGATAAGATCCTTTATAATTTTATAATCTCCCTTAAATAATCCCCATACTCATTACTATAATTATTTGATAGCATTATTAGTTTTTCCCTATTTATAAAACCCTTACGGTAAGCAATTTCTTCTAAGCACGCAATTTTTATTCCTTGCCTCTGCTCGATAATTTTAATAAAGTTCGATGCGTCGTTCATTGCTTCTTGTGTTCCAGTATCCAGCCAAGCATATCCACGGCTCATTAATTGCACATCTAATTTCTCATTATTAAAAAATTCTTGATTCACTGAAGTTATCTCTAGTTCACCACGATCTGAGGGTTCAATTGTTTTCGCAATTTTTATTACTTCGTTTGGGTAAAAATATAAACCAACAACAGCATAATTAGATTTTGGATTTTCTGGTTTTTCTTCTAATGAAGTTACTTCCCAATTTTTATTGAAATCTACAACGCCATATCTTTCGGGATCCTTAACTCCATACCCAAAAATAACCGCATTATTTTCTTGTTCAACAACATTTTTACTTTTTTCAAGTAATTCAACTAATCCATGACCAAAAAAAATATTATCACCTAAAATAAGGGCGACTGGATCTTTCCCTATAAATTCTTCACCTAACAAAAATGCTTGCGCTAATCCATCTGGAGATTGTTGAATTTTATAGCTCAATCTTAAACCCATTTGGCTACCATCACCAAATAACCTTTCAAATCTAGGAGTGTCTTCTGGAGTAGAAATAATGAGAATATCTTGAATACCTGAGAGCATCAAGGTCGATAGAGGATAATATATCATCGGTTTATCATAAATAGGCAAAAGCTGCTTAGAAATAACTTTGGTTATGGGATATAGTCTTGTTCCACTTCCTCCTGCTAGAATAATACCTTTCACTTTTTTAATTCTCCCAATCTTTCTTGACTATATGTACCATCCTGAATTTTCTTCCACCATATTTTATTATCTATATACCACATAATTGTTTTACGTATACCAGTTTTAAAAGTTTCATTTGGAGTCCAATTTAAGTTTTCTTTAATCTTTGAAGAATCTATTGCGTATCTAAAATCATGTCCCGGTCTATCTTTGACAAATTTAATTAATTCAGAATATCTATTACCTTTTGATCGAGGAATCAGTTCATCCATAATTCCACAAATTTGTTTAACTATATCTATATTTTTAATTTCATTGTTCCCACCAATATTATAAGTCTCACCAATCTTACCTTTTTCTAAAACTTTTTTTATTGCTTCACAATGATCATCCACATATAACCAATCTCTTATATTTTGGCCTTCACCATAAACTGGTAATTGTTTCTGATTTATACAATTAATAATTATAAGTGGAATCAATTTCTCTGGAAATTGATAGGGCCCATAATTATTAGAACAATTGGTAATTAATGTCGGCAAACCAAATGTTTTATTCCAAGCCCGAACTAGGTGATCAGATGCAGCTTTTGAAGCTGAATATGGAGAGCTCGGATCATATGGAGTTGATTCGCTAAACTTACCACTGACTCCAAGAGATCCATAAACTTCATCAGTAGAAACATGTAAGAAACGAAAATTAAAATTGTTGGTCTTATAATAATTAAAACGAGCACACTCCAACAAGTTTAAAGTTCCTAAAACATTTGTATTGATAAAATTATCTGGACCATCAATAGATCTATCTACATGACTTTCAGCAGCAAAATGGACTACAATATCAAAATTGTATTTTTCAAATAAATTAGAAACTAGATTTTTATCACAAATATCACCCTCTATTGTATTGCAAAAGGACGCCGGGATACCTATTAAATTATCCCTATTCCCTGCATATGTTAACTTGTCAAGATTAATAATTTTAAATTCATTTTTCGATTCATATAATAATCTTATAAAGTTTGAACCAATAAATCCAAAACCACCAGTAATTAGACATTTTTTCATTTAATATTTAGGTAAAAATTTTTGTTCACTTAATATTGGGAGATTTAAATCTTTTTTCGATATAACCGGCCTTTTACAACCCCAGTCAATATTAATAGTTTTATCATTCCAAACAATACCATATTCATCCATCGGATCATACAAATTTGTACATTTATATAATAGTACAGACTCTTTTGATAATACTAAATATCCGTGCCCAAAACCCTCTGGAATATAAAGTGATTTATTATTCTTATCTGATAATTCGACTTTTACATACTTAGCAAATGTTGGAGAACCAAGTCTCAGATCTACAGCTACATCGATTACTTGTCCTGAGACAACTCGAATTAGCTTACCTTGCGGTTTAGCTAATTGATAGTGAAATCCTCGAATAACTTTCTGTTTTGATTGCACTTGATTATCTTGAACAAAATTTGAGGGGAGACCGTGCTGGTCAAAGAATTCACTTTTGTATGACTCATAAAAATACCCCCTCCTATCTTTATGGATGGCCGGAGTAAGAATTTTTACTTCAGGAATTAATGTTGACTCAATTTTCACTGATTTTATTTTTGTATCTATCTATCAGATAATATCTTTAAATGGTTTATATTTGTAAAAGAGAGTATTAATATCCGCATTGATTTTAGTTTTTCGCCAAAATCACTAATGAAATGGCCTGAGCGAGATTAGCTATTATACTACTTAATTCCGACATATACTCAGTTTTATCAAAAGGTTCCTCTTCAGGCTTTTTACCCACAGTTATAACAGAACCATCTTTAACTTTAGGATTGCCAAAAACTGGGTGATATTTTTTTGATTTTCCATTAGGGAATTTGATATAAATATTTTTTTTATCCGCATCCGGACTCAATCCACCAGATTCTCGTAATATAGAACTAACTCGCTTTCTAGATTCAAATGGATAAAATCCAGGAGAACTAACTTCTCCATTAATAGAAATTATTTTCCCATATCCTGCAATAATTATTTGGTCACCATCTCGAACTAAATAATTACTTTTATGATTTTTTCCTTCATAGACTTTTTTAAGAGAAAGATTTATTTCTTTATTCCCTCTAATAAATCTAGAAGCTTCTAAATATGCTTCAGGTCTAATACCTCCTGCACGATCAATTATATCCTTTATCGTTTCATTTGGGGATAAAATCGGGTAATCACCCGGGTATAATACCATACCATCAATAGATACTTTCCGCTGAAGAGAAAAATAAGGATCCGGTCTAACAAAAATCATATCATATGGATTTAATACTGGATTATCAACTTGATTTATATTAAATCCATCAGATATATAATTATCAATAAAATCTTTTTTCATTATAATTTCAATTAAACTTGAATAAGCATCTAATGATGAATTTTCTGGATCTACCCTAGAAATCTCTATGCGATATCGATATACATCTTTATCAAAACCATTAGCTTCCAAAATTGCATCTATTAGAGTCATGTTTTTCTTAATATTATATATTCCCGGATTTTTTACCGCACCACTAATCGTTATACTGTAAGATCCTCTAAAAACAGTCTTAGGATAAATGTTTATTATATCATCTGGTTGTAAAATTATATCAGATTCAAAATTTTCATCATTAATTATTTGACCCAAATTAAAACTAATTATTTTTCTATTAATGCGATTTTTGTCAAACCTAAATATATCTGCTCTTTCTAAATATGTTTGCTTTAAAAACTCTGCATCAAGAAATCCACCAGATTGAAAAATGATATCCCGAAGAGTCATATCCTCAAGTAAAGGGTAAAGCCCTGGATTTTTTACATGTCCTTTTATAGAGACCGAATTTCCTGGTATCATTTCCATTAAACTATATATCCTTATTCTATCTAAAGCCTGCAATTCAATATTTTGATTTGGAATCTCATTAATGACTTGTTCTAGATCTAATTTAATTAATTTTTGTCGAAGATCAGGTAACACCCTTACAACATCCACTCTTTTTCTATAAGCATCACCAAGTAGTCCATCTGCCCTTTGAATTAGATCACTTAAGTAAAAAGATTTTTCTAATTCATAAGTTCCAGGTCTGGTTACCGCTCCAGATATCTCTACAGAGTTTAATCTGATATCTAAAATAGAAAAAATTTGCACACGATCGCCATCTCGAATTTCGAAATTTTCTTTAGTTTTAATTATTTTGCTTAAGTCTAGATCAAGAATTATTCTATCCATACCCAATTTTTCTCTTTCCTCAAAAGGAACAATCCGATCAATCTGAGCACGTTTCAAGTATGCAGAAATTTTTAATTCTCCAGCTAAACTAATTAAATCCTTTATGCCTTCTCCATTTTTTAATTCAAAAATTCCTGGTTGATTAATCTCACCATCAATTGACACAGTCTTCATTCGTTTTGGAATAAATATTATATCATCTAGTTGAAGCTTTTGATCCTGCATTTTTTTACCAGTAAGTAAATAATTGTAAAAATCAATGGCCGTGATTTCCTTATCTGCGCGAATCAACTTAATATCTCTTAACGATCCATTTGTGGTAGGACCATTGAAATAATAAAGAGAAGAAAAAAGAGTTGCTGAGGGACTAACGGTATAGGCTCCCGGCTGGGTGACCTCTCCCAAAACTTGTATACGTAAAGGTCTGAGGTTGCCCAAACTTACATCTAAAAAAGTAGTCGCTTTAAACCCTCTTGGATCTAAACTAGCATAAGATTGAGATAATACTCTGAATAGCTTTGATTCCAACATATTTAGGTTTAAGCCATTAACAAAAACTTGACCTATTTCAGGAATAAAAATAAAGCCTTCTCTATCAACTTTTAGGACTTGACGAAATTGTGTCTCACCCCATAACATAACAATTATTTCATCGGCTGGGCCAATAAGATAATCTGGGTCAACTGCACCGACTGAGGAAGCCTGAAAAATTGAAGGGTCCCTTTTAAAAATTTCATATCCAAAATATTCTAATTCGTTTCTTCCAGGCTGCACTTTGGATTCAGACTCTATTTCTGATTTTTGATCAAAATCATCATTATTATTATTTGAAGCGTCTGTTTCGGAAACTGAGGTTTGTTTACTACCTGCTTCTAAATCATCGATTGAAGTGGATTGAGAAGTATTTTTTTTATTTAATTCATTTTTTATGGCATCGTTTATTTGTTTATCTGTAAATCCCTGAGCTTTTGCAGCTGATCTAATTTGGGCTTCCGACATATTTGATTTTTTAATAATATCCTTAGCTTGTTTAATCTGACTATTCGTTTGGCCTAATAAACAACTAAAACAATAAAGATATATAAAAATACTTTTAATAAGGAAATATAATTTTTGAAAATTAATATTAAAAAACACCTAGGTACCCTCCAGGGCTATCATCAAAATATGAGCCTTCTACATTATTGTATGAAAACATCGCTAGCCATGATTCACTTTTTTGTTTTTCTGTAAAATCATTTTCTTTCCCACTAGCGATGGCCCTACCTATCTTATTATCTAGATAAAGACATATAATTATATTATTAAATTTTGAATATTGTTTAAAGATTTTATCACAAACCCCCCTTAAACCTTTTGAATCAAAAGGATCTTTGATTAGTGCAAATATTTTTCCTTGATCAAAAGCACTAGAGACCTCTTCAATCCTTACTATTTTATAGCTCGGGATTCGTATTTTTGCATCTGGTTTTTTATTATTTATCATTTCCAAATCATTGTTGCTAATATTGTTATTAGCTTGTTTATCAATTATTCTTGGTTCTTTAATTTCTTTCTGCTCTTTAATATCTGTTAGATTTAGATAAGAACTATCGGATCCTCCCTGGAAAGTTTGAAGATCTTGTTTTTGGTGTTTTTTTGAATTGATATCTTTATTTTTGTTAGAATCAAAAACTCTAGTGAAAAAGAGAGTTGACACGACAGATATAGAAACAATGAATAATGTTTTTTGATTATTAAAGAAAAATCTTCTAATAAACGAGTTATCTGAAGTTTTAGTCAAAAACTTATATTTTTGATCAAATTCTCTTTGTTTTTGTTCAGCTTTGTCTTTATCCTTAGTTGCTAATGCATGAAAAATTCTCTTATCCTTTTTTTTTGAAATAGGATTATATACGTAAGTTTGGTAGTAAAAATAACCATCTCTTCCTTTTCTATATATACTACTCATATATCAATTTAGTAAATAAAGTTTTTATAAACAGATTGGTAACTACCAAACAACTACTATTTATTTCAGTTGTTAATTTATTTAAGATTTTCATTATCAGATATTATGAAATAATAATTTAATAGTCATATAATTAATTAACTACTTAATAACTACCAGGAATAAACAATCATTAATTTTGATTAAATGTTTAAATGAAATACTTGCTTTATTAATCTTTTATAAAATTTCTTCATCTATAGCGTATTTTAAATCAATTTTAGGTTCCCAATTTAATAACTTTTTTGCTTTTGATATTGACGCGCAAGTAATTAAAGCTTCTCCTTTTCTTTCCGGGATGTAACTAATTTTACATTTAAAGTACGAAGCTAATTGATTTACTGAAATACTTTTCCCAAACCCAATATTAATTATTTCATTTTTAATTTTCTTTTTAGAGGCTAAAACACTAGCCTGGATTAGATCATAAATATGAATAAAATCTCTAGATTGTTTACCCGAACCTGTTACTGTTAGGGTTTTAGTCGTTTTTGATTGATAATTGAATATACCTACTACTGATGTATAAGCATTATAAGGGTTTTTTGAATTAAATGACCTCGGTCCATATGGATTAAAATATCTTAATGACACCACCGGGAGATCATATTTTTTGCCCAGAATAAAACAATATTGTTCGGCAGTGTACTTTTGGAGAGCATATGGATTTAGGCAATTTATAAATGAGCTTTCGGATGTCGGAATGTCATCTGTATTACCATAGACTGATGAAGATCCACTAAAAATAAATTTTTTTATACCATGATTTTTACTAGCGAGCAAACAATTTATTGTGCCGATAACATTCACCTCTTCATGTAAAATAGGATCAACAAAGGAAGGTTGAATCTTTGGAAGTGCAGCCAGATGAAATACAACTGATTTATCAATGAAATATTTTTTAATTGATTCGTAATCTCGTATATCCCTTTGGTAAAAAATTGCTTTAGGATTTAAGTTTTCAATATTTCCCGTTGATAAATTATCAATGACAGTGACAGTATAATTTTGCCTAACCAATTCATCAACTAGATGAGACCCAATAAATCCACAACCACCAGTAACCAAAACTTTCATAATAACGTCATTTTATATATCTTGGTTATAATAGGACAAATACCATTTTATGAAATATTTTACCCCAATATCTAAATTAGTTGAAGGCCTAAAGCCCAACATCTTTTTTGATTCTTTTATATCAGCATAACTCTCCAAAATATCACCTAATTGCATTGGTAAAAAATGAACTTTAGACTTTTTCCCTAAAGTTTTTTCTATCAAATATAAAAAATACATCAAATCTTCACTTTTATTATTTCCAAGATTAAATATTTTGCATTTAAAATTTTTTTGAATAGCAGATTTAGTGCCTAATATAATATCATCTATATAGGTAAAATCTCTTCTTATTTTTCCATTATTAAATACTGGTATTTTTTCATCAGCTAATATTTTTTTTGTGAAAATAAAAGGAGCCATATCAGGACGACCCCAAGGTCCATAGACAGAAAAATAACGTAGACCCGTAGTGTGTAAACCATATAGATGAGAATACGAATGCGCAATAAGTTCATTTGCACGCTTAGTTGCTGCATAAAAAGAAAGAGGTGAATCTACACGGTCTTCAATACAAAATGGGGTTTTTGTATTTCCTCCATAAACCGATGAACTCGATGCGTAGATTAATCCTTTTACATCATTACATTTACATAATTCAATAATATTTAAAAACCCTATTAAATTTGAATCTAGGTAGGCATATGGATTTTCAATGCTATAACGGACTCCTGCTTGGGCAGCAAGGTTTACAACTTTGTGAGGCTTAAATTCGGAAAAAATATTTTTGAGTAAATTTCTATTTGAAATATCAATTCTAGAAAAGTGAAAGTTTCTGTATATATCTGATTTTAAAATTTTAGTTTTTGAAGTTTCAATTTTATTTCTATTTAATCCCAACTTTTTCAATCTAGCATATTTTAAATTTTCATCGTAATAAGAGTTTATATTATCGATACCTAGTATTTCACCACCGTGACCAACTAATGACCTGCAAAGGTGATAGCCAATAAATCCAGCACAACCAGTAATTAATATTCTGTTTTCTAGCATAAATCTAAATTGGACATAACTACTTGGTTTATCATTTAAAGAATAATTATTGTTTTATTAATTTACTAATCCAAGCTTTCTGATTTTACCAAAGATTTTTTCCACTAATTTGCTTGGAGAGATTATGCTTGAATCAATAACAATTTCAGCTTTTTTTGGTTCTTCATATGGATCAGAAATACCTGTGAACTTTTTTAAATCACCTCGCCTTGCCAACTTATACAAACCCTTAGGGTCACGCTTTTCACACACATGTAAAGGTGTCTTTACATAAACTTCAATAAATACTCCATGCTGTGAAATTAATTTTCTATTTGAAAGACGATCTGATTCATATGGCGCTATGGGAGCGCAAATAGCAACTCCACCATTCTTGGTTATTTCACTCGCAACAAATCCAATCCGCCTTACATTAATGGAACGATCCTTTTTAGAAAAACCGAGTTCACTTGATAAATTTGTCCTTACAATATCTCCATCTAATAAAGTTACAGGCTTACTACCTTCCTCAAGAAACTTTATCATTAAACCATTTGCGAGGGTTGATTTACCTGAACCTGAAAGACCTGTAAAAAATATTGTGAAACCTCGTTTGATTAACGGGGGCGTACTCTTTTTCAGTTCTTCCGCTACTTTATCAAATGTAAACCAACTTGGTATTTCTTCTCCTTTTCTGATTAATAAACGTAATTCTGTACCAGAAATATTTTTATACTTAACTTTTTTATTAATTTCTTCTAATGGTTTGTATTTTTTTATTTTTGGGACATACACTAAAGTCTTGAAAGGAACCATCTCAATACCTATCTCCTTCTGATAGTCTTTAACCAAATTTTGCGCATCATATGGTCCATAAAATGGCTTTCCTAAAGAATTAATCCCGGGACCTGCATGATCCCTGCCAATTATCAAATGAGTACACCCATAGTTTTTTCTAATTAGTGCATGCCAGATAGCCTCTCGAGGTCCGCACATTCTCATTGATAAGGGGAGTAAACTTAACATTGAACTATTTAATGGATATTGTTCCATAATCAATCTATAACATCTAACTCTGGTGAAATAATCTATATCACCCAATTTCGTTTGCCCAACTGCTGGATGAATCAATAGGTTTGCATTTAATTCTTTCATCGCATCCAAAGTCATTTTTACATGCGCTCTATGCATAGGATTGCGCGTTTGGAATGCAACAACTTTATCCCATTTATTTTTCTTTAATATTTTTTTTAACAAAAGAGGAGTATGTCTATTATTTTGAAAATCATAATGATGCGGTAACGAAATTTTATCAATACTCCCACCTAAACAGTAACTCCCGTTAATATTGATTAAATAGGATACCCCAGGATGTGATTGATCTGTAGTACCATACACTTCTTTAGCTTCTTTTTCGTAATCAGGTTTCCATTTATCACTAATATTTAGGACTGCCAATGGAAAACCCTCCTTATCTTTTAGGGTTACCTTATCACCTGCACTAAGGGAATTACTAAATTTTTCATCTACATCTAAAATAATTGGAATCGGCCACAAAGCTCCATTTGAAAGTCTCATGTTTTTTATTACAGAAAAATAATCTTCACTATTCATAAACCCGTTTAAAGGATTAAAACCGCCATTCATTAGAAGCTCTAAATCACAAATCTGGCGGTCAGTAAGAATCCAAGAGGGGTAATTGAGTGATTGGTTTTTTATATTAGTGTCCTCTGAGTCCGGTTTAAGGGGCTTATTCATAAAATTTGATTCATTAGATATCAAAATTAAAAATAATTAAATTAGAAATAAGTCTGGCCATAGAAACAGTATGTCATAGTATTTTATATTCTTTTATGATTAATGCTACTTTTTTCAAAGAAGGTATTATCAAAAATTGATTTGACATCTATTATTATTCCATTTTTAGCCACTATCTCTTCCCAATGCTTAAGGTTTATTTTTTTATATTCGTCATGTGCTACACAAATTATAAGACAGTCTACATCCTTAATCTTTTCTAGATCAACTAAATTTATCTTGAGCTGATTCTTCACTGCCGGTTTATCAGCCCAAGGATCATTTACAAGTATTTTGGATTTAAATTCTCCTAGCCTATAAAATATATCCATTACTTTAGTATTTCTTATATCAGGACAGTTTTCTTTAAAGGTGATTCCAAGGATTGCCACCCGCGCGTCTATAGAATTTATATTTTGTTTTGTCATTTCAGATATTGCGATATCAGCTATAAACCCTCCCATGCCCTCATTAATTTTTCTCCCAGCCAGGATAACTTCAGGATTATATCCAATTTCGATAGCCTTATGAGTAAGATAATAAGGATCCACCCCTATGCAATGACCTCCAACTAATCCTGGCCTGAATGGCATAAAATTCCATTTTGTTTCTGCGGCTTTAAATACATCAATACTATCAATCCCAAGCTTATTGAAAATAATTGCTAATTCATTAACTAAGGCTATGTTAAGATCTCTTTGAACATTTTCAATTACCTTTGCTGCTTCAGCGACACGAATTGAAGCAGCTGCATGAGTCCCAGCTGAAACTACTTTATTGTAAAGATTATCAACAAATTGTGCTGTTTCAGGATTTGATCCAGATGTTATTTTCACAGTATTTGACAAACTATGTTTTTTATCTCCTGGATTAATTCTTTCAGGACTATATCCACAAAAGAAATCTACATTATACTTCAGTTTTGATTTTTTTTCTAAAATAGGAACACATATCTCTTCCGTTGCTCCAGGATAAACTGTAGACTCATAAATAATAATATCGTCAGTTTTAAGATGGCGGCCAACAATCTCTGAGGCTGATTTTAAAGGATCTAAATCTGGAACATTATGAATATTCACTGGAGTTGGAACAGTAATAATAAATATGTTTGACTGTGAGATATCTTCAGTATTAAAAGAAAATTTAAGATTAGATGAAGCCAACAACTTATCTTTTATAGTCTCTTTATTAATATCTATGCCATTTTTTAAATCCTCAACTCTTTTTTTTGATAAATCAAAACCTACAACAGGGAAATGGTTACTAAACTCAATAGCTAAAGGCAAACCTACATAGCCCAAACCAATTATTGAAATCTTTATATCTTGATTCACTTTTTGTTATCCAAAAATTATTTATAAACGATTACCATATTTATCTACTCTACATACAATACTAGCAGGATTACCAATCACAAGAGTATAATCTGGAACGTCTTTAGTAACTACAGCTCCAGAGCCAATTAATGAATATTCTCCGATTGTAATCCCACAAAGTATTGTTGCGTTGGCACCGATACTTGCTGATCTTTTCACTAATGTCTTTTCATAAAATTTAGCACCTTTTTGAGGAAATTCAGATCTTGGAATTTTCACATTAGTAAATACCATAGAAGGACCACAAAAAACATAATCCTCTAATTCAACACCTTCATACACAGAAACATTGTTTTGAATTTTAACATAATTACCAATTTTAACATTATTTGCAATATTTACATTTTGCCCGATTCTACAGTTTTCTCCTATTATTGAGCCTGATTGAAGATGGGAAAAATGCCATATTTTAGTACCCTCACCGATCTTAACATTATCATCTATATAACATGAATTATGTACAAAATATTTTAGGTTTTTCATTTTTCTAACTGGCGACTTGCTTCTACAAGTATTTTAACTACTTCAAGTCCATGATACCCATCAGCTAAAGAAATGTTTCCACTATCAAAACTTTTTATAAAAAAAGATAATTCTTCAGCTAGTGGCATTTTCTTTTCATAATCAATTAATTCTACTGGGCCATCTACTTTTTCAGGAACTTGATTATTAAATATAAATCCTTTAGAGTACAGCTTCAATGGTTTATCTTCTTTAGAGTCTTCAAAAGATATCATCGCATCTGACCCAATTACAACCAACCTATGCTCTTTAAACGGATGCAACCAACTAACAAAAATATGACCTTTGATATTATTCTTATACTCTAATTGAGTTATTGTAGAATCTGGTATGCCTTTTTGCAAAAATGTACTGCCGCTGGCTTTAATTTTCTCAGGATATGTTCCAGTTAAATATTGAAAAATTGCTATATCATGAGGCGCGAGACTCCAAAATACATTTTCCTCGGTCCTTACTTGCCCTAAATTTAATCTATTACTATAGATATATTGTAGTTTACCAATAATTCCGCTATTTATTATTTCTTTAATTTTTCTTATTGCAGGATGGAACAATAGAACATGTCCAACCATCAAATTAACGGAATGATCAATAGAAAGTTTAATTAATTCTTTAACATCTGGAACATTTAATGCAAGGGGTTTCTCAACTAAAACATGTTTTTTCGCTTTTATAATTTTTTTTGCCAAATCATAATGTGTTTCTGCAGGCGTAGCTATGGTATAGCCATCAAAATTGCCATACATAAGGGATTTTTTAACTGAAGAAAATCCTTTAATTTTTGGGTACTTCTTTAATATTTGATTTAAACTATTTTTATTTTTTTCCACTACTCCAAAAAGAACATTTAATTCACTTAATGTGCGTAAATGGTTTTTGCCCCAATAACCAGCTCCTACAACACAAATTTTTTTAAAATTCATTAATTATTTCCATAATTTTATTTTGATCTGATTTTTTTAAATAAGGATGCATAGGAATAGAAAAAATAGATTTAGAAATGTTTTCAGTAACTGGAAATTGTTTTTTGGCGTAACCATACTCAGAAAAAACTTTCTGTAAATGTAAAGGGATAGGATAGTAAGTCATGGTTGGTATATTTTTTTTATTAAGTAATTCAATGCAGGAACTTTTTTTTTCTTCAGATGGAGCTACAATGGAAAATTGAGCCCAACTAGATGTATATTTTTTAGGAACATGGGGCATTTTAAAACCTGTGTTTGAATTATTTAAATAATATTTAGCGACTTTATTCCTAAGCTCAACCTCTTCATCGAAAATTTTTATTTTCTCTAAAAGGATAGCAGCTTGAATAGTATCAAGCCTACCATTAATTCCAAGCCTAACATTATCATATTTATTTTTACCACCTCCATGAATTCTAATAGATTTCATTTTAAATGCTAATTCATCATCATCCGTAAAAATTGCTCCGCCATCACCATAGCAGCCAAGTGGTTTAGCAGGAAAAAATGAGGTTGAAGAACATTGACCAAATGAACCAGCTTTTTTACCCCTAATAGAGCCACCAAATCCTTGGGCAGCATCTTCAATTACAAAAAGATTGTTTTCTTCAGCATATTTTTCAATTAATCGATATCTAGCAGGCAAACCAAATAAGTCAACCGGAATTATAGCTTTGGCTTTTATATCAATACTATCTGCGTAATTTAATGCATCAGGAATATAGTCTGGATTTATATTGAAAGTATCTGGATAAACATCTATAAAAATCGGAGTAGCTCCTAAAAGTTTAATCACTTCAGCAGTAGCAATGTATGTAAAAGGAGTGGTTATAACACCATCACCGGGTCCAATATTTTTTGCGATCAATGGGATAAGAAGGGCGTCTGTTCCAGATGAACATGAAATACAATATTTTTTACCAACATATTCAGCTAGTTTGGACTCTAACTCATAAACTTCTGGACCCATAATAAATTTTCCATGGTCCAAAACATGATTAATCCTCGACTCAATATTTGAGCGGATTCTTTTTTGTTGTGCCCTAAGATCAATAAATTTCATGTCTCAAATAAAAAAATAATAATCAACTACCGTTATAACTACCAAACAAAATAAATTAAAAATAAACCATTTTTATAGACTACCCCATAGGCTACTTAAATTAAAATAGCATTTTTTTCTTTTATGGTAGTTATCATGGCTCAGGTTAATGAAAATTAAAAGATGGAAAACAACTACTGTTAATTTTAAAATAAGGAACTAATCCCTATTGTTGAATTGCCATATCGACGATTAGCATTATATCAAATACGTCAACAATGCCATCAGAATTCATATCCGCTGCTAAAATTTGGTCTTCATCAAGATCTAGCTGCCCAATTACACTAGCAACTGTTAATATGATATCTAAAACATTAACATTGTCATCTTGATTGAGATCCCCATAATCAATATGGGGCTGTGCGCCTGCTGGAAACGTTATCCAGTCCAACATAACCATATCACCTTGCATTCCACCACTTTGATCTTTTGTATATACCCACGAAAACATTTTTTCACCTGCACTTATGTCAAAACTATATTCAGTCCAGTCTGAAACGCCCATCAAATCTGGCCCGTATTGAATATCATTCACAAAGAAAGCTAAAATGTCGCCTGGTTGAGTTGAGGTTTTAGCCCTGAAACTCAGCTCACCGCTATATGGTAAATTTAATTCTATTTTAATGGAAGTAAATTGACTGTTCTCAATTTCACCTGATCTAGCCGCGTAATTACCCTGAAAACTTTCAATATTTTGAATATACCAATTGGATGAGGACGGAGAAGAACCATCATGTATCCAATTAAATGAATTAAAATCACCATTTTCAAAATCCTCAACCATTAATCCGACAGTAACTGGTATCGATAAGAAAAATTCGTAATAAGAATTATTTAATGAACTTATATTTAAATTAATTAAACCCGTGTAACCCGGTAAGATATTCTCCCCTGCTGTAAAAAGACAACTTATAATAATTTGATTTGCAACATCCCAATCCGGACCATCGCTAATAGTATTAATATTATCATTCAAAGTAAAATTTGGATCACTAGTCCCTAGACTAAATTCTGGGAGGTTAAGTGGGGCGTGACCAATATTTTCAACTATAATGTTAAGACTATCTGAATCCCCGGGATCTATACTTAAATTAGAAAAACCCACGCTAACAATATCAAAATTCGGTGCATTCGCTAATATATCAATTTCATATTCCCAGCTCTGGCCACCAGATGTAACATCCAAGATAAAATTAATTTCCTGTTGATCTTCAATATTAAATCCAACCTGAAATTGAAAAGGCCCAACCAAGCTATCCTGACCCGATAGTAGCGAGTCTAGTTCAAAAGAATGTACATCTAAACTTACCAGCCCATCAGGATTGTATAAATTTAAAATTAAACCATTCGCATTCTCATTTCCTGAATTATTTACATTTATCATCATATAGCCTATATCCCCAAAATTCAAATTATCATTTTCACCCGACCCAGTGTTTGAATAAATATTAAACTCTTCTAAAAGAACATATGGACCTTCAGGCGCAATAGCATTTATCGAAGCCTCAAAAGGAATCGAATTATATGCAGTAACTACTAATTGCAGCTCACCTGGAACTTCTATGGGCTCTTCAAAAACGACTAAAGCATTTCCACTAGCATCTGAAATAGCCGTGCCTAATAAATCACCGCTTCTTGAAATTGCAGCATGAGAATTAGCGAGCCCGGTATTTATATTGTATTCGGTCGCACCAATAATTAATACCTCATCATAGGCAACATTTAATTCTTGGGGAATATCAGAGCGAACAATGACAGAGGGATCTCCAAAAATAGACCAATATAGGGTCTCATGATAACCAGCGGTACCATAGTTATCATTCATTTTCATACAACCATTTATTGATAAACCACCAAAAGAACGCTTTATATTATTTTGATATGACTCGACAAAAATATCATTCATTTCATCTTGAGCATCCATAGGCGGATTCCATGCAGCATTTACCGTAGAGGCGAATTTTGCTAAAGCCCCTGTGGGTTGCCCATCATGATTTGCTCTAAGCCATGTCTCAGCAAAACAAGTGCCTACATGAAACTCTCCTGTAACGCACGCAACGGTCCATATGAAAGGCCATTTACCATCAGTGTTCACTAGGCTGTTCACATCCGTATTGTTCATTGGACAACCATTGCCCCATCCTGAATTTGAGCCATGACCAGTATAATTAATAATAGACCTTCCTTCATTGATTGCACTTTCGCCCTGAGACACAGTTCCGGTCGGGTCATATATTTGATCAACTTCAATATAATTATAATCAAGGAGCTTCCCTCTAATTATATCTAAATGATCATCGTCGTACTCACCATCATCACCTGGGCCCTGATTTGAGGCAAACCCGGAACCTTTTTTGAACCAATTACCGCTCGTCGCATCAGGATATCTTTCATAATGAATTGTTCTTGACACCATCGTATTTACATGCGAAGTATCTTCAGCAGAAAAACGTCCAACAAAAATCTCAGGATAAAAATCATCTCCAGCTAGGAAACCATATGAAGGGTCTGCTGGACTATT
>PBKF01000053.1 GCA_002722105.1 Fidelibacterota bacterium | reverse complement strand
GAGTTTTTTGTTTCTGGTATGATGGGTATATTTATGTTAATAATTCACTGTTAAGGATTAGATATGATTCAATATTTACTTTCTGGTGGTTTTATTTTATTATTTTCCACAGTGTTATGGTATTGCTTATCCAAGAAATATAAGCCACATACTTTATAGATTAAGACCTTAGTCAAAATTATTTTTGGCTTTTTGTTTATGGATAATGCTGATTATATCTATAACTAAAGGTATATATTTAAAAGGTAATTGGATATTACTGAAAAATAAATTTTATATAAAATGAGTAAAGTTCTACCGCTATTACTATTCATTGGGTTGATATTGGGCCAGAAAGAATACAGTATAGACCAAATTATTGAACAAAATGGAGTCCATAAGAAAAAAATAAGTTTTGAAATAGCTAATGGAATAGTTTACCAAAAATTTGGTGATAGAAGAATTTTGATAGGATGGTTAAAAAATGGGAAGAAGGATAGTTTATGGACAGAATTATATAGTAATGGGTCGAAAAAAAGTAAAACTATGTATAAAGATGGATTAATGAATGGTAAATCCATTGAATGGTATGATAATGGAAATATAAAGTATGAATGGCATTATATAGATGGTATAGAAGATGGTTTATTAAAAGCCTGGTACAAAAATGGACAGAAAAAAAGTGAATATAGCTTTAGGAATGGTCAAAAGAGTGGACTCTGGACTTTTTGGTATAATAATGGACAAAAAGAAATGGAGTATAGTTTCAAAAATGGTATGACAGAAGGGTTATACACAATGTGGTATAAGGATGGGAATAAGTTCAGTGAAGGTTATTACAAAAATGATAAATATGAAGGATTGTGGACTTGGTGGTATAATAATGGACAGAAGAGCAGTGAAGGAACTTTCAAAAATGGTCAAATTATTTTTTCAAAAAATTGGAATAAAGATGGATCTATAAAAAAGATGAGTACTTATGATTAAACACATCATATTTATTTCATACCGCATAACTTTCGTGGGGCTTTTTATTTAGGATATGATGAGTAGATTTGAAAATGAATAAAAAAGAATTATTAGTAATTAACTCAAAATCTTGGGTTTTAATATTAGGATTTACAATATCTTTAATATTTGCCCAGCCATTTAGGGATGTACGACCTGAATCTGTCGGGTTATCTTCAAAACGTCTGGATAGATTAACTTATCAGTTAGATAAATATATTCTAGATGAAAAATTGCCAGGCGGAGTAGTCCTTGTTTTACGAAAAGGTAAAGCAGTCTATTATCATTCATTTGGCTATAGAGATATGGAATTAATGGATCCTATGGAAAAAGACGATATATTCAGAATTGCATCTCAAACAAAAGCAATAATTAGTGTGGGTATAATGATCTTACAGGAAAAAGGATTGTTGCTTATTCAAGATCCAGTCGGAAAATTTATACCAGAGTATAATAATACTACGGTAGCTGAGTCAGATGGAAATGGCTCTTATAATATTGTAAAGGCAAAACGAGAGATCACTATTCGAGATTTATTAACTCATACAGCTGGTGTAGGATGGGGCTTTGGTCTGGCAGAAGACCTTTGGGAAAAAGAAGAAATCATGGGATGGTATTTTGCTCATAGAGATGAATCAATTCAGAACACTGTAAAACGAATAGCAAAGCTTCCAATGGATGCACACCCTGGAGAAAAATTTGTTTATGGTTTAAGTATTGATATTTTAGGTGCTGTAATTGAAGTTGTTTCGGGGCAACGCTTAGATCATTTTCTTCAACAAGAGATTTTTGAACCTCTAAAAATGATAGATACGCATTTTTATCTACCATTAGCAAAAAAAGACAGATTAGCTAAGGTCTATTCTTCTAGTGAAATTGGAATGAAACCTGCAGATGATCCTGGAAAAAGAGTTGGTGCTGGCATGATCGGACAAGGACATTATCTAAATGGCCCGAGAATTAGTTTTTCTGGTGGAGCCGGCCTTTTGTCAACTGCTACAGATTATGCGATCTTCCTTCAAATGATGCTCAACCAAGGACAATTTGGTAATAAGAGGATTCTAAGTAGAAAGTCTGTGGAATTGATGACAACCAATCATATAGCAGAGATTCCTTTATGGACTGAAGGCAACGAAATAAGATTTGGTCTTGGTTTTGCTTTAGTAGAACAATTAGGGGGGAGAGGCAAGTTAGGATCCGTAGGTGAATTTTCGTGGGGTGGTGCCTATCATTCAACTTATTGGGTTGATCCCAATGAAGATTTAGTTGTTGTTTATTTTACACAGTTGATTCCAGCTTTGGACATAGATGATCATGATAAAATTCGAGCTCTCATTTATCAGTCCATAATCGATTGATAATTATTAAAATCCATCAATATTTGGGTCATTTAGTAGGTGGGTTAAAAATAAATATGACGAATTGCCACTTAAAGTAATCAACAAAAAGCAGTACATATTTGGTTTATTTTTGTTAATGGTATGATAGGTAAATTTGAAGATGAATAGACTATTTTTTATTTCATTATGCTCTCTGATTCTATTCTATACAAAACTTGAAGCAGAGATGATATATGATTTTAATAAAAATAAAAACCTTCGTGATTGGCAGATAATAAATGATGGTGTAATGGGAGGCTTATCTTTCGGTCGATTAAGGTTGAGTGAAAATGGGAATGGCCTTTTTTATGGATTTGTGTCACTTGAAAATTATGGTGGATTTACATCTGTAAGGCTAAGAAAAAAAGTGAAATTAAACAATTACAAGGATATTGTAATTAGAGTATTTGGGGATAATAAATTTTATCAATTAAGAGTAAAATCGGAGTATGGTGATAGGCATGTTTATGTTAAAAATTTCTTTGCTAAAAATGAATGGCAAGAAATAGAAATCCCATTAGGATCAATGAAACCGATGTTCCGTGGCCGACAACTAAGAATGAGTAATTTCAATAGTAATTCAATAGTAGAGATTGGAATATTAATTGGAAATAAAATAGAAGAGGAATTTATCTTGAAAATTGACTATTTTAGTCTGAGATAAATAATAGAATAAATATTGTACTAATATGCATCATAAAAAATAATATTCAAGGAGTAAATTATGAGTCGAATACTTTATCTACTAATTTTATTAACATTAGTATTAAACATATCTTGTGAAGATGTAAATAATACAAAAAAAGAGCTTTATGAAATAAGAGATTATACGATAGAATCCGAGTGGTTTGATGAATATGTCTATTGGGCTGAAAATCATTTTATACCTTATGCTAGTAAAAGAATTGATTTAATTGATTTTTGGGTAGACAAGGGTATAGAAGCAGAAGTTAGTGGAACAAACCCAGTTGTGAGTATAAATGGGCAATCAAATATTACATGGGTCGCAAGGTATTCAAATAAAAAGGAAAGAGACGATTTCTTTGGAAGTCTAAAATCAGATGATGAATGGGCTAAAGTTTGGTCAATGCATCCCAAACCAGATTCATATATCCACCAAAATGCAAGATTCTTTAAATCTGTAAAATAGCGAGTAAACATTCTATTCCATTTACTGTGGCATTTTGTTTTTTTCCTGGCATTAATAGATTAAGAAATGATTTTTAATATTATAAAGTTCACTATTACCATTTTCCTTTTCTTTATTGTTTCTTGTAGTGAAAAAAATGATGTAGTTAAAAATGATATAGTTAGTAAAAATAGTGTATCAACTCTGATCCATGATGGAATAATTAGAGAGTATCTATTATATATTCCTGAAGAATATGACACATCATTATCATCTCCATTATTGTTTAACTTCCATGGATATGGAGGTACTGCTAACCAGCATATGTATACTGCTGATATGAGACCTGTAGCAGATACAGCTGGTTTCATTTTAGTTTATCCCCAAGGTCTAAATTCCGATGATGGTTCACCACATTGGAACACTGCAGAAATAGGTGAAGATAATAAAAGTAAATCAGATGATTTTGGATTTATAGAAGCGCTTATTAATGAACTCTCTTTAAACTATAATATAAATCAAAACAAAATTTATGCATGTGGTTATTCGAATGGAGCGGGATTTATTTTTTCTTTAGCTTGCCATTTGGATAGATTTTCATCAATAGCTTCTATCTCTGGTTCAATGGGAGATTGGGCATTAGAAAACTGTAACCCAACAAAACCGGTTGGTGTAATGATTCTGCATGGTACATCTGATTATAGTAGACCTTATGATGGTATTGATGGATATTTGTTATCTGTAGATGAAGCAATCGAGTATTGGAGTGATTTTAATAATACTGATTCCATTCCTAATGTTATAAATTTGAACGATGGAAATAATAGTATCGAATATATCCAATATTTGAATGGTGATAATAATTCATCCGTGGAACATTATAAAATTAATAATGGCGATCATATTTGGTTTAACTTCATTCATGAAGGTAAAGTAACAAATCAGTTAATATGGAACTTTTTATCTAAACATAGTAGAGATTAATTCATTTTTTGTTCTTTAAAAGCATCATATTCATGGGATTTTATATTGAATAGATGATAAGTAGATTATATGTAAATAAAGAGGTCACCAAATGAGTTCTGAAGTAAAAAAAGGTTTTTTAACCGTTGCAGATATCTCCGGGTATACTCGCTTTCTGGCAGAAACCGAACTTGAGCATGCAAATGGAATATTGAAAGATTTATTTGACTCAATGATACCTGAGTTCAAAAAATCTGTAACTATATCAAAATTTATGGGCGACGCTATCTTTGCACATGCTGAAAATACTGCTTACGAGAACTCCCAGTTCATGGTTGATTTCTCAAAAAGAGTATATAATTCATTTTCTGATAAGAAAGATATAATTAGAATCAATACTGATTGCACTTGTAATGCATGTAAACACATGGATGAGCTGGATTTAAAAATATTTGTTCATTATGGTGAATACATGAACCAAAATATTAATGGCAACGAAGAACTCGCAGGTTCGGATGTAAATACTATTTTTCGATTGATGAAAAATAATGTTGTGGATGACACTGGCATTGAAGCCTATTTGCTTATTACAGAGCCTGCTCTGAAGGCAATGGACTTAGACTATGGTTCTTCTGATAAGATGTTTGGTTACAAAGAAATAGAACATGTCGGCAAAGTAAATTATTTAATCAATGATTTATTTAAAAACTGGCAAGATAGTAAAAACAACGTAAAATATTTTATTGACAAAGATGATCCGCTATTAATTGATGAATTATCTGAAGAATTCTGTGTTTCTGCAGATATTGCTTTTTTAATGTATACCAAACCAGAGTGGCGAAAGGTTAACCTACACGCTGATAAAATTGATATTTTCAATAAAAATGGTTCTAATCAAGGAATCGGCACTAAATTGCATTGTCACCATGGAGATGAAGTGTCTAAAATGGAAATTTCGGATTGGAATCCTGGAGAATATATTTCACTGAAATTTGCTTTACCATTTGGATTAACACTACGAGGTACTTATGAGTTTGTTGATGTAGAAAATGGATGCATCATGAAGATAAGGTTTGGTCAAGTTGAAGGTAATAATATCGTGTCAAAAATAATGGCAGGTTTTGTAACAAAAAAACTAAAGAAAGAATTTCCACCAATGTTTCAGGGATTATTGCAAGGAATGAAAGAATTTGCAAAAACTATTTCTCATAAAGGTTCTGAACTAAGTTAAAAATGATTAAAATAGAATCTTTTGAAATAAATTAAAATGCAACAAGCTACAATTTTGTTTTTTATTTAGTTTTATTCATATTCTATCATTAGAATAATGGATAATCAAAGAAGTAGAGAATTAATTTATGAAGTCTAAATTATTAACTGCACTCCCTTTATTATTTTTAGCATGTGAATCAGAAGATGCAGAAGTAACCATTTTAGGAAGTTGGCTCCTAACAAATTATGAAGAGTACAGTGGACCAAATTGTACTGGTACCCCTGATTATAATATGGATTCAGTTACAGCAGGTCTAGGCGATAATTATATCTGGACATTTGAGTTTACAGAAGAGAAAGTAACAAACTCGATGAACATCACATTATCAGGTGAAGATATGTGCTCAATGTGGGGTGGAACTTTAAGTGGCGATTCTTGTAGCGTGGAATGGTTTGGGAATGCAATTATTATGCCAATAGATACTATGTGTTTTGACTTTGGTGGTGTGTTGTCTGATGGTATTTGTTCTGTTACAGAAACTAATACATCTGATTATTCAATAGATGAAGATGTTATTACAATTACTGAGTATGCAGATACAGATTCAGTTGAAACGTTAACGGGAACCTGGTCTATTGAAAATGATATTTTAAGTATAACTGTTTCTGATGACAGTTCATGTACTAATCTAACCCTAACAAAATAATCAGGGTCAAAAAGAACTACTCCAAAAAAATATTAATACGAAATTATGATTGATATAATTAAAGGATTTTAGGCATGAAAAAACTTTTCTTTCTACCAATACTTTTTTTCTTTTATTTTGGCTGTGAAGATGCAGAAGAAGATTCGGGAGGAGGAGGTAGCGCTCCTGGTGCACTTACTCTCTCTTTATCAAATAATGTTTTAACTTGGACTATGAATAACGATGATGATTTCTCCAAATACAGATTACTTGGTTCCATTACAACACAATCACCTATATCTCCTGCCATAACTTGGGATACATTAATATATGAAACACAAACAAGATCAGATACATCTTATACTCTAGATTCAAGTGAGTTTTATTGCGCTTATCAGGTTACTGTAACGAATAATAGTGATTTGACATCATTCTCAAGCCTTGTAAGTGGCTGGACTAGGCTATGGGGACAGTATTATTTTATTGATGATACTGACAGTTTAATGCTAGTTAGCGCAGGGCTCACGGATTCGATTCCTCCACAGATAGGTACCCTTACCAATCTTACTGTAATTAGTATAGTTGATAACCCTTTACTAACTGGTCCAATCCCAAATGAAATAGGCAATTTAGTTAACTTGACCTATTTGAATTTATCCAATAATAATCTGAGTGGATTATTGACAGAAACAATAGGTTATCTTACGGATCTTGAGGCGGAGACTGGTTTGTATAAACTCTCTTATTTAAATTTATCCCATAATCAATTGACAGGGGATCTCTATAGATTAAGATTACTGGGTGGTTTAACCCATCTGAACTTATCACATAATCAACTCTCTGGTCCTATTCCAACTGCGGATTGGCAAGATCAACCACCTGGCATACAGGATATGACAAACCTATCTATTTTAGACTTATCTCATAATGAATTTACAGGAGATGTGCCACATGAGCTAGGTGACCTGAACATGCTCACACGTTTACGCTTAAATGACAATAAATTAACAGGAACTCCTGTAGGCCTTAATGAAGTTACAGGAGAGATAGAATCAACTATATGTAATCTCAATCTTACCTGGACTGATACAGTGTTTTTCAATCTTTCAAATAATAAAATATGTGCTCCATATCCAACTTGTATAGAAGAACATATGGGAGAGCAGGACACTGATGATTGTAACTAAATAGATTTACCCTTTCTACAACATTAAGCCCCACTTTTGTGGGGTTTTTTGTTTGTATTATTATATTTGTTAAAATTGGTGTTTAAAAGTTGTTGTCATAGAACTAATTGTTAAGAATATTTTAAGAGGAGTATATATGAAAAATATTATTGTAACAGGAGGCTCGGGAAAAGCTGGTAAAGCTACAATCAATGAGTTGTTAGCCAATAACTATGATGTTTGTAATATAGACTTAAAAAGTGGAAGTAAAAACTCTGTACCATTCTATAAACAAGATTTAGAAAATTTTCAAAGTACCTTTGATATAATTTCTGAGATCAGCGAAGAAAAAGGTGGAATAGATGGAATAATACATCAAGCGGCGGCAATGGGAATGCAATCTGAACCAACATTTCGAATAAATACTATAAGCACATACAATATATTTCAAATATCAAAAATTTTAGGAATAAAAAATATTGTCTGGGCTTCAAGTGAGACTGTCCTGGGTTTGCCTTTTGATACCTATCCACAATATGTGCCTATAGATGAAAATATTTCATTATTTCCTGAGAGTAGTTATGCTTTATCTAAATTATTATCTGAAGAAATGGCCACGCAATTTTGTAGACGAAATACTGATATGAAAATTTTTGGTCTTCGCTACTCGAATATCATGGAAGAAAAAGATTACAAACAGTTTAAATCTTTCCAAAATGATCCATTAATACGAAAATGGAATCTTTGGAGTTATATTGATTCCAGAGATGTTGGGTTAGCTTGCCGATTAGCATTAGAATCAAAGAAAAAGGGTGCTCAGAACTTCATCATCTCTGCAGATGATACAGTTATGATTAGGGAGAATAAAGAGCTTCTTGATTCTGTTTTTCCCGGAGTTTCAGTAAAAAAGAGCTATAGTAAGAACGAAACATTATTATGTAATCAAAAAGCAAAAAATATATTTGGTTTTGTACCACAATACTCCTGGCGGAAGATAGTTAAATAAATTAGTGAAACATTGTATTTATAATTTTTTAAAAATATCAATGACTATGAGTGAAGCTTGGAATTATTCTTGTTGAGCAGGAGTAATTTTTCGTAAATAGGAAAATAAATTAATTATTTGACTGTCTGAAAGGTGTTCTATCAGACCTTCAGGCATCATTGACATTGCGGTAACCTCCCGATCCATAATTTGTGACTTGGGTATTTTAACAGGCTCTTGTGAGTTGGCTACACGAAGTTCTAAATAATGTTTGTTCTCACTTTTTATTACTCCTGAATAGACCATCCCATCATGAGTCGAAACAATTGTCATTTTGTAATCATCTCTTATAATTGCGTTTGGAGTTACTATGTTTCCAAGAAGATAATTGATATCTGTTCTATTGGCACCTGTAAGATCTGGGCCTACTAGTCCACCATCACCATGTAATTTGTGGCATGACATACATGTTTGGTTAAAGATTTGTTTGCCATTGTACAGGTTAGCTTCGTCAAGTGCTTTATTTGTTAGCAGTTTCTGATATTTTGCAAACTTTTCTTCTTTATCAGGAGATATTCCTTCAATTGGCCCCCATACTTCTAAAAAACGATTACCAACAATACGTAATAGTATACGAGCAATATATACCGGTACTTCATGTCTTTTAATAGCACCGCGATTAATAGCCTGCGTTAGTAAAGACCCATAATTTGGTCGTGATGAAAGGGTATGAATTACTTCTAATTTTTCTTCATGCGTAAAGTTGGAATAACGTTTAAGGAGTATCTCGCCAAGATAATCATTCTCAAAGTGTCCTATTGCACGAATAATATCTTTACGTATAGATTTATCAAGTAATAAAGATTCTAATTTATTTTTAAAATCAGAATCTCTCTTAATAGCTAGACTACGGATTGCCCGCTGTCGATCAGTTAGAGTATTATTTTTATCTAATATTGTTTCTAGAAGGGTAGCTGCTGCAACTTCATCTCCAAACTTTAAAGATAATTCTAGAGCAATTGAACCAGACTCATCATTATTTTTTCGGAGTTCCCTATATGTTTTTACCCAATTTTTGGGTGCTATCAAATTATTTTGTCCATCTAAACCATCTCGCATTCCGAGTAATAATAATTTTCTATTTTTATCATTTCCCCCAATTTCATTTACCAGCATTTCTAACTGGTTTGCAACTGTAAGTCTTCTTGAAATATGCCTTATAATTAAGGGCATGCTAGATAGATTAGATAATCTAAGCGCCATTCTTGGATTGTCTTGGATAAGGGGTTCTATACCATACCATAGAATCTTTGGTATATTATGATCAGCCGTATCTACACTATGTTTTACTAGGTTTTCTGCAATCATCCATCGGTATTTTGGTTTTATCCTTTGTAATGCAGAAGCTAAATAGAGACGTACTACTGGTGATGGGTCGCTTTTAGCCATTTTTATGAAATTTCGAATTGCAGATATTGGTGGGGACATGTCTTCACATAGAAGTTGTATAGACCATGATCTGATGTATTCATTATCATCATGAAGAAGTTTTACTAAATCATTGCTATTAATACCACCAGTAATATGAAGTGTCCACAATGCTCTTAAACGATAATCGACATCTTTTTCAGACTCCAAAATATTAAAAAGTCTATCAAATATTTCTATTCCAACTTCTTTTTTATTTGCACGATTCTGAAGTACAACTCGTGCACGTCGTGCGTGCCAAGAACTATTACTAAGTTGTAGTTTAATTAGATCAGTATTTGTTAGAGAATTAAGGTCACTATAACGACCTACCCAGCTTTGTGATCTGGGAACTTTTGGAAGAATACGATAGACACGCCCTGTATTTTTAGTTCGTACAGTATCACCACAAATATCTGCATCATGCCAATCAAGAATGTAGACTGCGCCTTCCGGACCAATTTCAGTACTGAAGCCAACAAATTGTGCATTATTAGCTTTTAAAAAATCCTGACTATGGTGACCGATAAAACCAGATCCATTCCGTTCCAAAGTGTCGATCAAGATTGCATGCTCATGAATATTCCCCATAAAAAGTTGTCCCTTATATTCTTCAGGGAATGCGTCAGACAGGTAAAATCGGGCGCCACCGTGTGCAGAACGATGTCGATGATTACCTATAGTTTTTATATCAGTATAGGCATTCTGATTAAAATGACTTCCCGCTTGACGATGATATATTCCTCCTTGAACTACATGCCACAAATGAGGGATAACACAATTTGTTATAAAGATTTGTCCTTTTGAATCGTAATCAATACCCCAGGGATTACTGAAACCATGAGCAACAACCTCAAATTTCCTTTTTATTGGATGATATCTCCAAACTGCTGCATTAAGATCAATTGGTTCATCTTCATAATTGAAACTATCTGGGTAACGTGCATTTTGTTTAAATACTTTGCTCGCACCTGCAGGTTTTCCAACTGAAGAAGGGGTAAATACACCTTGTAATCCATAAAGCCATCCATCAGGACCCCAATGAAAGCTATTAAGTGTTTCATGAAGATCTTGATTACCCCAACCTGTCAAGAGAATCTCAATATCATCGATATCAGCTTTATCATCTCCATCACGGTCGGGAATAAATAATAGATTTGGTGGTGCGCCTAACCATACTCCGTCAAACCCAACGGCCAATGCCGACGGAAATACAACACCATCCATAAATACTTTTCTGGTGTCTACGACACCATCTCGATCAGTATCTTCAAGAATTAAAATTCTACTTTCTCCTGAATATTGTATGCCACTACCACTGCCCATCATATCACGGTTCTCAGCAATCCACATTCGTCCACGATCATCCCAACAAAAAGCCATTGGCTGAGTAATCATAGGTTCAGATGCAAAAGCATTAACTGTAAAATTATTAGGTATAGTCATTGCTTCTGCTGCTTTTTCAGGTGTAAGGAATTTAGCTTTATAGCCTTCTTCTTTTGCAAGATTCCACTGAGAAGATATTATACCTTTTCTTCCTTCACCCCATCTATCTCTTCTCCCCATTTTTGTCATGTAATTTGATACATATGAAGACCAAGCATGGGATAAAGTCATATCATTTAATTCACCAGTATAGATAAGAATTTGATGATGAATTTCTACTGTCTCTCCCTTAGAAATATTCCAATCACCTAGTCGGGCACGTACAGGTCCAACCCCAAACTCGCTGTCAACATGCCATGGTTGTGGGTGCCCAGAATTATCAGGATGATCAAAGATTGCTATATGTGCAAAATTATCCCGGCCTTCTACTTCCATCCCAATATCTAACCAAGCCGCCCGTTTCCCATCGGCATATTCATTATTTTGTCGAATACTATTGACAACTTGGCTATTGATTCCTTCTCGCCAAGGCATGCGTAAAAATAAGCCTCCATAATCATGTTCACCTATGTTGATATCTTTGAGTGCAGTACCACTCCATTTAAGATCAAGAATATATGAATCTCCCTTGTCACGCATAGTCCAAAATTGTGTTTCACTTAAGATGGGTTCTTTTTTGTCATCTAGTAGGTGATATATAGTTTCCCATTGAACTTCTTTGTCTTTTGTAGATGAACGAGGTTTAAGAACTAATGATGATACGCGTTTCCAATAATTACCACCTGGATTATGAAAATAGTCACGACCATTAATATTTGTAAATCCCCAAAATAATCCAGTTTGGTGTTTTTTATAATCTGTTACTACACCATTATTATCTGGTGCAATAATTGGATGGATATATGGTCGAAAATCTGTTTGAGTATTTTGTGTTAATATTGGTGTTTTATTACCATCACGAAAAACAAATATTGATTCCGTCGACCTATCTTGTTTTACATATAATTGTGTCGCAAAAATAGTTTGTAGAGTAATATATAAGGTTGAAAAAACATATAACATATGTCTTAATTGTATATTCATTTGCGACCTGATTATTAGTATAAATTTTATTTATTTGATACTTTAAGTAACTAAAGTTATTCTCTAGTATATACACTAACTAATTATTTAATCAATAAATACTTCGTTTGATGTCATTGTTGATTATAAACGCAATAATTTATATGTCTGTGATAAATACATAGGTTTTTTGTTTATGAGATGATAGTTAAATTATTCAATGCTTCATAATATCAATCCTATTAGTTGCACCTTTGAGAATCCTGATTTAGAAAAAAGATATCGGGATAATAAATGGACAAGAGTTAGTTCATTTTATTCCAAGGTAATCTTGTTTTTTATATTCTTTTCTTGTGTTTATCTGTTGAGTCTTTTTATACGTGATATGGTCGCTTTAAAAAATATCATTAATCCGATTATTTTTATCATTTTTCCTTTATTCTTAATCTTCCGGGATGACAGCTTTAAGAAGATATTTATGGAAAAATTTCTATTATTTCTACCAATAGTGAATATGCCCTTATTTTTTTATTTGGATTTTGAAAGATTATCAAATTTGCCTCACATTGCTTTTATGCCCTTATTCAATTCGATTATGTGGATAAGTATATTTCCATTTAATTTTGTTTATGCAGTACTTACATCAACAATCCCATTCATTGCTTCATTATTTCTATTAGTTAATTATCACAGTTTAAATATACCTTTGTGCATCACTATATATTTTTTCCCACATATGCTGCTTATTATGAATAAATGGAAATCTGAGAAAAATAGCCGTTTGAATTTTTCAAAATCCGTAACAATTGAAGAAAACAGACAACTGATGCATGAAACCCTGAAGCGTTATTTCGGAGATACATTAAGTGATAAAATCATATCACAGAAAGGACAATTAGAAGGCGAAAATAGGTGGGTGACTATTTTATTCGCAGATTTAAGTACCTATTCAACCATAACAGAGAATATGTCGCCAGAAGTTGCTTTGGAATTTCTGAATGATTATTTTACTAAAATGCATGACGCAATCAAAGAATTTGAAGGACATACCCTTAACTACATTGGGGATTCCGTAATGGTTGTTTTCGGAGCCCCGAAAAAGCTTAAAGATCATGAAAACCAAGCAGTTATGTGTGCTCTGAAAATGAGAGAAAAATTAATTGAATTGAACCAAGAGTGGGATAATAACGATACTTCTAGGTATTGGAAAAACCATGGTATAGATTCCATTAAAATGAGAATTGGTATGCACGCCGGGAGTGTAATTGCAGGGAATGTAGGGAGTGATGAAATGCTTCAATATAGTACAATAGGTGATACTGTAAATGTTGCAGCGAGATTGGAAAGTGCAAATAAAGATTTCAAAACAGAAATCTCTTTTAGTCATGAGATTTATACGGCTTTAACAAAAGAACTTTATAACCAGGCAAGAATCAGTGGAGAAATAACCTTGAAGGGAAGGACAAAGCCTACAAAGGTCTATTCAATATAAATGAATTACATTTATGAAATTATTGTTAGAGTCTGGGAGTAGTAAAATTCAGTGAAATGGATTAAAAGAATGTTTCTCGGTGGCTTTATCGTCAATATCATTTACATATTAATTATGTCATTTCACCCAGAGCTATCAATTTTGGGTAATACTATAATATCTGGTACTATCACTGGGATTATTATAATATTTCTAATAACAAAAGAACACATTTAGGATTACAACTATAATTGAGATTACAATTTCAAAATAAACACAGATATAAGAGGTGATTTTATGTTAAAAATAACCGTACCCATATTATTAGTATTCATCATATCATGCACCGGATCTAAAGAAAAACCCTTATATCCTGAAATAGTTTCACCAGATGTTTATAAAGTATTATTGGAGAATGATGATATAAAGGTATTAGAAGTCACTTTTGAACCGGGCCAAAGTGACAAAATGCATGACCATTATCCAGCAACTGTCTATATTATGCAGGGTGGGAATGCGCAGGTAACCCTACCGGACGGGTCTATAAATGAAATTAGACCTCCCACCGGACTTATAGTGCATAATCCGGGAAAGCCGCGGCATCAGGTAAAGAATATTGGTGATAATATCATCAAAATAATACTTTTTGAACGAAAAACTACTCACACCATATCTGGTGCAGAGAAAAAACTCATTCTGCCCGAAGAAGTATCTCCGGATGTATATCAAGTTATGTTTGAAGATGATGAAGTGAAGGTCTTATTGGCAACTTTTGCACCTGGGCAGAGTGACAATATGCATGAGCATGCCGTTATAACCTATTATGCTGTAAAGGGAGGAAAGTTAAAGAATACATTACCTGACGGTACAGTAAAGGAAATGGAAGTAGCAGATGGATTTGTTGGTCATGGTAGCAGCATAGTAAAACATCAAATGCAAAATGCGGGTGAAGATACGGTACAAGTCCTGATTGTTGAACATAAAAAACTGAAACCTGCCTAATAATCAAAATTAGAGTAATAATGCATTATAGAATTACAAGATTATACCAAAGTGAAAAAAAATGGTAAATACTAATCCAATTCAGCAAAATGTATTAGCAGGTGCAGCAGGCTTTTTATCTTCTCCCCTGAAGTAGAAAATGGTGATATTTTATGGCAATGGGCTAGATAAGTCTTTATAATATAGACTTTTAATAAATACTGTCATTCTGTGAT